>JAADJC010000122.1 GCA_013151025.1 Acidobacteriota bacterium | reverse complement strand
GTGATTTTATTATTGCGTTACTTGCGAGTGAGAATGAAGATAGGGATGAAAGTCTGGCATTGGACATGTTAAAACTGCATAGTCGATTATTGCCGGAATTAACCTGAAAGTTGCAACTCACTGGGAAACAAGTATTTGCATGGCGATTGTTGGCCGTATGAAATATTGTATTGCGAGAAAGAGGCCCGTAGACGCAATGTCTGACGGGCTTCTTCTGGTTGACGGGAGGGCAGAAAGCCCTTATACTCGAACTGCAAACTGCAGGAGGAGACAATGTACGATACCAGTGATTTCAGAAATGGTTTGAAGATTGAATTAGATGGTGTTCCCTTTGAAATTGTTGAATTTCTCCATGTTAAACCCGGAAAGGGCGGTGCTTTTGTCCGCACAAAAATGAAAAATATGCAGACAGGTGCGGTACTCAGTAAGACTTTCCGTGCAGGAGAAAAGGTGGAGAAACCGGAGCTTCAGGACAGGCATATGCAGTTTTTGTACAGTCAAGGAGAGGATTTGATGCTGATGGACCTGGACACGTATGAACAGATACCGGTACCTGTAATGAAACTGGGTGACAAACGTCTTTTTATGAAAGAAGATATGGAGATTGATGTGCTGTTTTACCAGGGTGAAGCAATCTCAATAGAGTTGCCTATTTTTGTGGAGATGGAAATCAGTCACACGGATCCCGGACTACGTGGAGATACTGCAAGCGGTGGGAGCAAACCCGCTACCGTCGAAACCGGGGCGGTAATACAGGTCCCTCTGTTTATTTCAGAAGGTGAAAAAGTACGGATTGATACACGGACGGGAGAATATATAACGAGGGTGAAAAAGTGAACGTAAAAGAAATTCAAAGGTTGATGGACGCTTTTCAGAAAAACGGGCTGACCGAACTGGAATTGGGTGACGAGACCTTTAGTTTGAAATTGAAACGTGAAGTTGTCACTGGAAGTGTGACAGTAGTTTCCCCACCACAGGCAGGTCAGATTTCAGTCCCCGCATCCATTACGCCTGTAGCCGTTCCCGGGACAGATCAAGTGGAAGAGGACGTACAACTTGAAGGCCTCGAAACGATTGAATCACCCATTATCGGTACGTTTTATCGCTCTCCCAACCCGGAGGCAGAACCATATGTTTCAGTTGGGGACGTAATTCGCAAGGGACAGGTATTGTGCATCATTGAAGCAATGAAAATCATGAATGAGATTGAGTCAGAGACGGAAGGCACTGTAGTAAAAATCTTTCCAAAGAATGCGGAAGCGGTGGAATATGGCCAGAAGCTTTTCGCCGTTAAGCCGGTATGAGACCGGTGAATTCATGTTCAAAAAAATTCTGATCGCCAACAGGGGTGAAATCGCATTACGTATTATCAATGCTTGTAAAGAATTGGGAATCCCGACTGTAGGTGTCTATTCGGTGGCGGATCGTGAATCACTTCATGTCAAACTGGCGGATGAATGTATCTGCATCGGTGCTGCGGCCAGCAGTAAAAGTTACCTTTCTATTCCCGCTATTATTGCAGCTGCTGAAATCACGGGTGCAGATGCAATTCATCCCGGTTATGGTTTTTTAGCTGAAAATGCCCATTTTGCAGAAGTATGCAAAGCCTGCGGGATCACCTTCATCGGGCCGAAGGCAGAGCATATCAGATTAATGGGGAATAAGTCCCGCGCAAGAGATACCATGATTCACAAGAAAGTTCCGGTTGTACCGGGAAGTGATGGGCCAATCACCAATGAAGCCGAATTGCCCGAACTTGCGGAAGGAATCGGATATCCAGTGATTTTGAAGGCATCTTCAGGTGGCGGCGGGAAAGGCATGAGAATCGTCAGGGAGAAAAGCGAATTGCTTTCTGCTTACAACATGGCACGAACCGAAGCAGGAGCCGCATTTGGCGATGAGACCATGTACATGGAAAAATATATTGAGAACCCGAGGCATATAGAAGTACAGATCGTTGCGGACAATGCCGGTAATACAGTTCACCTTGGAGAACGGGAATGCTCCATTCAGAGAAACCACCAGAAGCTGATTGAAGAAGCGCTTTCATCTGTGCTGACGCCCGAACAACGAAGAGAGATGGGAAATACGGCAAAAAAGGCGGCATCTGCCATCGGATACTCCAGCCTGGGCACTGTTGAATTTCTTCTTGATGGTGATGGGAGATACTATTTCATGGAAATGAATACCCGTATTCAGGTGGAGCATACTGTAACAGAAGGTGTGACCGACATTGATCTTGTAAAACTTCAAATCAACCTTGCTGCGGAGGCAAAGTTGCCTTTTACGCAACGAGATGTCAAATTTGCGGGTCATTGTATTGAATGCCGAATCAATGCCGAAGACCCGGTTTCCTTTATGCCTTCACCTGGCCGGATTGAGGCCTTCCATGCACCGGGTGGATTGGGCGTTCGTCTGGAAACGGCGGCTTATTCAGGATATACTGTTTCTCCTTATTATGATTCCATGATTGGAAAATTAATCACATTCGGACATGATAGGCCGGAAGCAATTGCCAGAATGAAACGTGCGTTGGAAATGTTTTTTATTGAAGGAATCAAGACTAACATTCCCATGCACTTGAAAATATTGGAAGACGAGGATTTTCAGGCTGGTAACCTTACGACCCATTTTATGGAGAGATTTGCCCGAAAATGAGACATCTCGTAATAAGTGACATTCATGGAAACATTGAGGCCCTGAGAGCCGTCATAGCATTTGTCAGACGGAAAAAATATTCCGGTGTTTTGTTTCTGGGGGATCTTGTGGGCTACGGGGCTGCGCCGAATCAGGTTGTGGATATCGTAAGAAGGATGCGGGGCCTGGTTTGTGTCCGTGGGAATCACGATAAGGTTTGTTCAGGGATTGAAGAAGGCTACAATTTTAATGACAAGGCGAAAATAGCCGCAGATTGGACCTTTGAAAAACTGTCCATGGACAACTTGAAGTTTATCCGTGAGATGCCACGGGGCCCGGTACAGGTAAATGACAATATCGTCTTGTCCCATGGTTCTCCTGCAAATGAAGACTACTATCTTTTCAGTGAATTCGATGCGTTTCAGGTGTTCAACCATTTTTCCACACACATGATGTTTTTTGGACATACACACGTACCATGTGTATTTGACTTTGATGGAACGACGATTCATTTCAGACGGCTGCTGGACCGGGACGTGGTACATCTGGATCCCACTCATCGCTATTTGATCAATCCGGGTTCGGTGGGACAACCAAGGGATCGAGACTATCGCGCATCTTTTCTGATTATGGATTCAGACGCAGAAAAGCTGTACTATTATCGGGTTCATTACAATGTTGAGGCTGCTCAGAACCGTATCCTTGCGGAAGGATTGCCTTACCACCTTGCTGCACGCCTTTCTTTCGGTGTTTAATTACTTTGTCCCGGCTTCAAAATGAGGAGGAAAAATGAGGATTTCAGTTTTCTTAGTATTGTTGATTACCTGCCTGTCTCTCTTTTCTGCTGATAAACCAGACCCATTGGAAGTCGGGGATGTTCTGCCGGCAGTAAGCCTTCAGAATCAGAATGGAGTACTTGTGGACGTTTCCGGTTACAAAGGGAAATGGGTGGTGCTTTATTTTTATCCCAAAGACGATACATCGGGTTGCCGAAAGGAAGCGTTGGCCTTTACCCGGCTGAAGAGGGAATATACGGCAGAAAATGCAGTGATTTTCGGTGTGAATCCGGCCAGCTCGAAGAGCCACAAGAAATTTGAGAAAAAATATAAGCTTAAAATTGACTTGCTGGTGGACAACGAAAAAAAGTTGATGGCAATGTTCGGGATCAAGAGCTTTCTGGGATTCTGTTCCCGGGATACTATTCTGATAAATCCGAAAGGCAAAGTTGAAAAAATCTATCGGGGTGTTTCTCCTGAAGGCAGTCCGGTAGATATTCTGGATTATATCCGATCACATTAAACTCGTTGAAGTTTCCGGTTCATTTGTTTTTCAATTGAAATGTCAGGTCTTCGTTGATTTCGAGTTTTTGCTTTTTTACGAGAACACGAAGGGCTTTCTTCAATTTCCATGCAGGGAAGCCGGAGCTGCGAACCATCCACTGAAGATTCAAGCGTCCGGCAGGATGCCGTTGTAGCAGGCCGAGGAGAATCTCTTCCACATCCCTCGGCAACTCGGTCAATTCTGCTTCGCCTGTGAAATGTCTGCTGATGAGTTCTTCTGGCAGAAAATTCTGATTGTGGAATGGTTTGCTGTGAGAATAGACATAACTGTTTTTACCTGAAATTTCAGCAGCATCCGGGTAATGGCGATCCTTTAGGCAGGTTGGGACAGGATAGCTTTTCCCATTATGAATCAGGGCCATTGCGCCATCAATGGCGCGAATAGTTTCATTGGACTTGGGTGCCCGGGAGAGAAAAATGGCAGTCTGTGACAAGTGGATCCGGGCCTCCGGTAACCCCAGTTGTTTTACAGCCTGTAACGTGGTGGATGCTAAAATTGTAGCCATTGGCTCCGCATTTCCAATATCCTCAGCAGCACAGATGAACATTCTTCTGGCGATAAATTCAGGGTCTTCTCCCGCTGCAATCATTTTGCCCAGCCAGTAGATAGCCGCGTCCGGGTCACTGCCCCGGATACTCTTTTGTAAAGCGGAAGCGTGATCATAATGTTCATCGGAAAGCCTGTCGTAAATCGGATTGGTTCCAAGTTCTGAAAACGCGGATTCTCCGGCAACAGAAACTGCTTCCAGCATATTGAATGCCTGACGCATATCTCCCTGGGAAAGATGTGCAATGCGAGTGAGAGTGTCCGGGGCAATTTCTTTTTCTAATCTGGCAGCAATCACATTCAGTGCTTGTTGAATAGAATCAGCGGACAAGGGTTCGAATGGCATAATGAGGCAACGGGACCGGATGGCTTTGTTCACGGAAAAGGCAGGGTTTTCTGTTGTAGAGCCCACCAGGACAAGGGTTCCCTTTTCTACATGGGGAAGGAGGATGTCCTGTTGTAATTTATTGAAACGATGAATCTCATCAATAAAGAGGAGAAGAGAGCCGACTGCTTTTGCTTTGGCTACAATCGCTTTCAGTTCCTTTGCACCGCTTTCTGTAGCTGAAATATCCAGAAAAGTCATGGAAAGCGACCGGCTGAGAATTCGGGCCAGTGTTGTTTTTCCTGTTCCGGGCGGTCCCCAGAAAATCATAGATTGAATGTGCTTTTCTTCAATAAAACGACAGATTGGTTTTCCCGGGCCCACAAGGTGTCCCTGCCCGACAAAGTTGTCCAGTGAATCCGGTCGAAACTGCTCCGCAAAGGGTTTCTTCATTCCTCTGTTCCTCTCCCTTTATTCAGTCGCATTGATTGTACCATGCGAAAAGACGGAACAAGCAGGGCAGTTTAAGTAAAAGGCAAGGTTAACGGTTGAGTGCCAGAAGAGATTAAGAGGGGATTTTGCCACCAGAAAAGGATTTGGAAAAGAACTGTTCCGTTTCCCTTTCCTGCCTTTACTCAACCTTGCCTTCTGCTCAACCTTAACCCGTTTCTACTGTTACAGGCAGGTAGAAGCGGGAGTTTCATTGATAATTTTCATAGATGCATTACAATAACAGGAGAAATTTTTATCGGAGGACGAATGACGTACAAGTGTATTGGTCTCATGTCCGGGACATCATTGGATGGAATTGACGCAGCACTTGTGAATGTTTCGGCCGATGGAAATACTATCCATTTTCTCCATGGTATTACCCGGCCCTTTTCTGATTCCCTGAGAAAAAAACTGATGGGACTCGCTGTGAATGAAACCGTGAATAAAGAAGAATTGGCCAGAATGGATGCGCTGATGGGGCATTTGCTATCAGATGTGGTGGAGCAATTACTGAAAGAATCGGGGACGGAAACAAAAGACATTCTCCTGGTCGCCTCGCATGGCCAGACAATCGGTCATTATCCCGATAAAGAAAATCAATATGGCCATTCTATCGCTTTTACTTTGCAGATTGGAGACGGGGATGTGATGGCGGCGAGAACGGGAATCCCGGTGGTCTCGGATTTCAGGCGACGGGATATGGCGGTGGGAGGTGAGGGCGCGCCATTGATTCCCTTGCTGGATTCCCTGCTTTTTCAAAATACGGAACAAAATCGCTGTTGCCTGAATATCGGGGGGATTGCCAATATCACTGTACTTCCTGCATGTGGAAGCACTCCAATGGCGTTTGACACAGGGCCGGGAAACTGCCTGTCTGATCTCGCAGCCGCCAGGCTGATAGATCATGGCCTGAAATTTGATCCAGGTGGAGAGAATGCGTTCTGCGGGAAAATCCATGATGAGATCTTAGATCGTGCCATGGCGGATGCTTACTTTACCCAACTGCCGCCGAAATCCACCAGCCGTGAATATTTTGATGAAAAATTTCTTAATTTTCTCCTGGGACTGGAAAAGAATGTCCCATTTGGAGACATGGTTGCCACGGTTTCCTGCCTTACACCGAGAAGTATTGCTGATGCGCTGCACCGCTTTGTTCCAGTGGATAATTTCCCAAAGGAGATGATTGTATCCGGTGGCGGGGTGCATAACCGCTTTTTCATGGAAAAATTGAAGTTGCTTCTCCCTGAGATGAATGTGGTTTCCTCAGGGAAATATGGAATCGATCCGGATTTTAAGGAGGCGATGGGGTTTGCTTTGATGGGCTACCGTACGATGAAAGGGTTGCCGTCCTCAATTCCAGAGGTTACTGGGGCCAGATTGCCTCAGATTCTCGGTAAAATCTCATTGACGACAAGTGCTTTCCATTTCTTTCAGCGCGATAAGGGTGATGATTAGCCTTTCTGAATGTCTCTTATTCCACTGTGACGCTTTTTGCCAGATTACGGGGTTTATCCACATCCCGACCCTTCAAATCTGCAACATGGTATGCAAACAGCTGCAGTGGGATGACGTTGACAATGGGCTGCAAAACTTCCACGGTGCGGGGCACATAAATCACATCATCTACAATTGTAGAAAGGCTGTTGTCTCCTTTCGTGGCGATTGCCAGTATCCGTCCACTTCGGGCCTTAATTTCCTGAATGTTGTTAATCATCTTTTCGTAGGAGTAATCCTGCGTGGCGATGGCCACTGTGGGGAAATGAGAATCAATCAGCGAGATCGGGCCATGTTTCATCTCCCCTGCCGGATAGCCTTCAGCGTGGACATAGGAAATTTCTTTCAGCTTTAACGCACCTTCCATGGCAATAGGGTAGTTCAGGTTGCGTCCCAGAAAAAGAAAATCATGGTAGTTCAGAAACTGTGAGGCCAATTCCCGAATGGCCTCATTCTGCTTCAGCACCTCTTTTATGTAATCGGGGATTTTCTTCAGTTCCTGGATAATGCGAATGCCTTCATTGATGGAAAGGTGGTGGCTTCGCCCGACAAGCAATGCCATCAGTGCCAGAATAGTGCATTGAGAGACAAAAATTTTGGTGGAGGCGACCCCGATTTCCGGTCCGGCATGGTTGTAAATTCCAGCATCTGTCTCTTTGGAAATTGTGGAGCCGACCACATTAACCAGTCCCAGTGTCAAGGCGCCTTTCCGTCTGGATTCCCTGAGCGCGGCCAGCGTATCGGCTGTTTCACCGGACTGGGAAATGGCCACCACGCAGGTGTTTTCGTCTATTCTGAGATTCCGATAGCGGAATTCCGAGGCGAAATCCACGTTTACGTCCAGGTCCGTCAGTATTTCAAAGAGATATTTGGCGTAAAGGCCTGCGTAATACGACGTTCCGCAGGAAATGAACACCATCCGCTGGAGATTCTTCAGGCGGTTCAGTACCGGGTCCAGACCACCCAGCTTGGAGATACCTTCACTTTCGATAATGCGACCCCGAATGGCATTCTCCACCGTTTCCGGTTGCTCAAAAATTTCCTTTAACATGAAGTGTTTGTAACCTTTTTTCTCGTTTTCAAACACTTCCCAATCCACCGTTTCCAGTTCCCTGTCTATTTTATTCAGGTTCAGGTCGGTGATGGTAATGTTGTTGGAATTGAGAATTGCCATTTCGTCATCGTTGAGGTAAATGACCTTGTTGGTGTGGCGGATAAAGGCGTTGATGTCAGAGGCGGCGAGGAATTCGTCCTGGCCGACGCCGATGATGAGGGGACTACCCCTTCGTGCCACTACGATTTTGTTGGGGATGTTACGGTGCAGAACAGCGATTCCGAATGTCCCGGATACCCGGCCAAGTGCTTTTCGGACCGCTTCAGGAAGGTCCGGTTCATCCATTCCTTTCAGGTATTCCTCGACGAGATGGGCCAGAACCTCGGTGTCGGTTTCAGAGCGGAAGTTGTGCCCTTTCTCAATGAGTTCGTCTTTCAGTTCCGCGAAATTTTCAATAATGCCGTTGTGAATCAACATGAGGTCGCCGGTGCAGTCTGTGTGGGGATGTGCGTTTTCTTCCGTGGGTTTTCCATGGGTGGCCCATCTGGTATGGGCAATGCCACAGGTACCTGGGAGTTCCCGCAGGTTGAGTTTCTTTTCCAGTTCGGCGACTTTTCCCACGGATTTTACTACATGGGCAGTTTTCTGATCGCTATCCAAAATGGCGATACCTGCGGAATCGTATCCTCGGTATTCCAGGCGCTTCAGTCCTTCAAGGAGAATGGGTGCCGCATTCTGACGGCCCGCATAACACACAATCCCACACATAAAAAACCTCATTTCGGCAAAGTGCCGGTTTGTTGACTCATTTCAACTACCCGAACAGACGAAACCGAATATTCGGACTTACTGGTATTATAGGCTAATTTTTATGGCTTGTAAAACCGGAATGGAGCGCGAGGACCCATGATTCTGATACAATAAAATCATGAGCAGGATACTGGCGGTGGGCTCAAAAGAAAGTTTGTCCCAGCTACACAAAATGGAAGGGGAGATTGTGCCGCTCCAGATGATTCGGTTTGAACCGGTTCCGGTCCGTTTACCGGATATCCGGTTTGACTGGGTGTTCTTTGGCAGTCGCCGGGGAGTTAAGTTTTTCCTTGATGTGGTTCAACCGGAAACATTGAAGGGAATTCACATTGGCTGCGTGGGGGAGAAAACGGTTGAAGCGCTTCGAAAAAACGGGTTGGAAGCTGCATTTGTACCATCCAGATATTCCTCTACATATTGGCCCGGGGAATTTCTTAAGCAATTCCCCGGCGCAACCGGCATCCTGTTCCCCACATCAGACCGCTCCACCTTTAAGCTGCCAAAATCCTTTGAAGAAAAAGGAATTCGGTTTCGCAAACTGGTGGTGTACCGGACACGCTGCTTTGATGCCCGGCTTCCCGAAGGGGATTTTGCAGGCGTCGTATTTGCCAGCCCATCCTGCTTCAGTTGTTTTGTGGAGAAATGGGGCTTGGATGTGCTCCATGGAAAAGAATTGGTAGCTATCGGGGATGTGACGGCAAAGGCAATTTCTCATGCCGGGTTTTCCTGCTCGATTCCGGACCGCTTCACCATGGCCGACGCCATTTCCCATTGCAGAAAAAGAATAGAGAGTTTATAAATGTTTTTTGAAGGTCTTTTGAAAACGGGAGGATAGGATGAAATTTCCAGAGTTAAGAGCCCGGCGTTTGCGCCAAAACGGTTTAATTCGTGACATGGTGCGAGAAACCACCTTGTCGGTCAATGATTTTATTTACCCGCTGTTCCTCATCGATGGAGAAAATGTGAAAAACCCGATATCGTCCATGGAGGGAGTATTCCAGTATTCGGTGGACCGGATAGACGAAGAAATCAGCCAGTTGTTGGATCTGGGAATCAAGTCTGTCATCCTGTTCGGTATCCCGGAACACAAAGATGAGCTGGGAACGGAGGCCTATGCGGACGAGGCCATTATCCAACGCGGTATTCGCCGCATCAAGGAATTGACAGACCAGATATACGTGATTACCGACGTCTGCATGTGCGAATACACCTCCCACGGCCACTGTGGCCTGGTGGAAGACGGGGATGTGCACAACGACAAAACCCTGGAGCTGTTAGCAAGGGAAGCGGTTAGCCATGCAAGGGCCGGCGCGGACATGGTGGCGCCTTCCGACATGATGGATGGCCGGATCGGCCGGATTCGCCGGGCCCTGGACGAAAAGGGATTTTCCCACATTCCCATCATGTCCTACGCTGCAAAATATTCTTCCGCTTTCTATGGCCCGTTCCGGGACGCAGCGCAGTCGCCGCCCCAGTTCGGGGATCGGAAAAGTTACCAGATGGACCCGGCAAACCGGCGGGAGGCCATGAAAGAAGTCATGCTGGATGTGGAGGAGAATGCGGATATTGTCATGGTGAAACCGGCCATGCCGTATCTGGATATCATCAGCGATGTGAAAAAAAATACTCTGCTGCCGGTGGCGGCCTATAACGTCAGCGGGGAATATGCCATGGTCAATGCGGCGGCGAAGATGGGCTGGATTGACCGGGAGAATGCCATGATGGAGATGTTGATCTGTATCAAACGCGCTGGTGCAGACCTGATTCTCACCTACTTCGCCAAGGACGCAGCCAAACTATTGAAATAAGTGCGGCGCGTGCGCCGGGGGGAAAGAGAAGAGACTCACCGCAGAGGCCGCAGGGTACGCAGGGCAGAAAAGAGGAGAGCTTAACACAAAGTCAAAAGTTCAGAGGGTTTTGGGCAAATTGATGGTTCTGAACCCGCACTGCCGACTGCGCCGGCAATACGGAACTTTCCACAAAAGTGCGGCGTTGAGCTTGCTCAAAAGAAGCGCTTTTGGGGAAAGTCCCTATTTCATAAAACTGCGTTTTCTGAAATGCGGGTTCTTTGTGGCAAGTGAACAGTTCGTGAGCTGCCCCCTCCTTCCCATTGACGCTCAAGTCTCGGGCCATCTGCGCGCGTTCACTCCCTGCACTCTTCTTCGCGTACACATGTACTACTCCTCCTTCGCTCCAGTCCGGGGACTGAAAAAGACGAAAATATTGTGTGTTAAGGATTTTGACTTTCCGTTAACCGAATAGTTCTGCGTGTGTCCCTGTTCTCGCTAATTTCAAAACCCTTTTTGTCTTATCAATTTTATAAATCAGTATCCAATCTGAAGATATTGTCCCAACGTGACATTCCATATATCCTTTCTGAATTGAGTTGATGTGATTATTGTATGCAATTATATTCCCAAATCTTCAAAAAGCTCAGCGGTATTACGATAGGTCTTGAGAGCTTTCCCGTT
>JAADJC010000011.1 GCA_013151025.1 Acidobacteriota bacterium | reverse complement strand
AGTGGATCATTTCCAGGATCAGACGAAGAGCAAGTTGACGAATTTCCGTGAATGCTTTCAGACGGGATTTATCTTCCAAAAAGCCGCCGCCGGATTTAATCCACGGATAGTAGGAATCGTCAAAATCCGGACTTTCTTTCAGTGCTTCCAGTATTCCGGTACCGGAAAAGGGCACTTCCTGGCATCGGGAACGGATGGTGGGAAGCAGGCTGTCCGGTTTGGACGTGATGAGAAAAAAGTAGTTCCCTTCAGGGGGCTCTTCGAGTGTTTTCAGGAGCATGTTCCCTGATGTGGGGTTCAGCTGGTGGGCGTTGTCGATGATAAATACCCGTGCTTTCCCTTCAAAGGGGGCAAACCGCATGGCATCCAGTATCCCATCAGCCTGTTCAGCCAGGATTTCATCCTTTTCTGCTTCAATGATGGTGATATCCACATGGGCGCCTTCCTGGATTTTCAGGCAGGAACGGCATGTGCCGCAGGGTGTGTTATCCGGGGATTCACAGTTCAGCATTGCGGCAATGGTAATTGCTGTTTTCTTTTTCCCGATGCCCTCTGGCCCGGTAAAAAGGTAGGATGAAAACAGGCGCTCTTTTTGCAACGCATTGGAGAAAAAAGTCTTGATTTGCTGATGCCCCACGATCTGGTCAAACATGTTCATGATGATTTTTCTCCATCAGGTATTGCAGGAAGAACGGGGTTCAGGAAACTGAGTATCCGGTTGAATATCTCATTCCGGGGCTGATCTGCCGGGATCACTTTGACCCGGTTGGGTTCCTTTGCGGCAATTTCAAGAAATCCCTGCCTCACTTTTTTGTGGAAAGAAAGCGTTTCTTCTTCGAATTTTGACATGGAGCCGGGATCTGAAACGGTTCGCTTTTCAATGCGTTTCATCGCAGTGTCAGGGGAGATGTCCAGAATAAAGGTGATGTCGGGAACAAGACCTCCTGCGAGATTCTGAAAGAGAAAATCCAATGTGGCCATGGGAACCCCCCGTGCAAAGTGCTGATAGGCGACTGAGGAATCATGGTAGCGGTCTGAAATGACAATATTCCCTTCCCGGATTGCCGGCAATATTTTGGATTTTACATGTTGGGTTCGGTCTGCCAGATAAATCAGGAGTTCGGTTTCCGGGACCATGTCTCCGTGGCGGTTTGACATTACCACCTTTCTCAGGGCCTGCCCGATATCGGTTCCGCCGGGTTCCTTCGTCCATACGACACGGTATCCCTTTTCCTGCAGGTGGCGGGTGAGCATTTCTCCCTGGGTAGACTTGCCGGAGCCTTCTCCCCCTTCCAGTGTGATGAACAGGCCGGTATCGGCAACTATTGGTTTCATGAGAGTCTCCCGATTTCCGGGGAAGAACACAGTGCATCCGTGTTTACGGGACCGGTTCCATCAAAAAGAACCAGCATTCTCTCTATGAAATGTTCCAGTTCCCGGACGTTTCCCTGCCATTGCCGATTTATCAGTGCGTTCATAGCCGATTCTGTGAATTGCAATTCAGGCAGGCCGTGTTTCGCACTTAAAATACGGGAGAAATGTGAGATCAGTTCAGGAATATCTCCCATCCTTTCCCGGAGGGGTGGAATGGGAATGGGGATTACGTTGAGTCGAAAATACAGGTCTTCCCGGAATGCCTTTTTCTTGATCATGCCTTCAAGGTCTGCGGCAGTAGCGGCAATGATTCGCACATCCACTTTTCTGGGCCGATTACTACCAAGGGGCTGAATTTCTTTTTCCTGCAGTACCCGAAGTAATTTTACTTGAAGCGCCGGAACCATGTCACCGATTTCATCGAGAAAGAGAGTGCCACCATCTGCTTCTTCCAGTTTGCCCTTTCTATCTGTTCTGGCATCGGTAAATGCACCTTTCACGTGGCCGAAGAGGTCATCTTCCAGCAGGGTTTCCGGGATGGCTGCGCAGTTAACAGGAACAAAGGGCCGATTCTTTCGAGGACTTAAGGAATGAACTGCCTGTGCAACCAGCTCTTTCCCCGTGCCGCTTTCTCCCCGAATCAGTACGGTGGCGGATGTGTGGGCTACTTTTTCTATTATTTCCCGCAATTCTTTCATTTGCGGTGAATTGCCGATAATGCCTTGAAAGCCTGCATCCGGAGAAACGACGTCTCTAAGTCCGATAAACAAGGCGGTTCGTTCCGAGGGGTTCAATACTACAGTTCTGGCCCCGTTCAACAACCAGTTTCTCACCTGTTTTAGTCCTGGTGGGGTTTCAGCCGCATCTACCACCATTCGATGGAGCGGCCATTTGTCAGAAGAAACCTCCTGAAGGCGGGCATCAGAGATTACAATGATATCCGCATTCTTAACAGCGATATCATCCAGGTTTTCAGCAGGCACACTGTCTGAATGTGATGGTAGTTGCCACTTTTCCATGAGTGATCCGGGTATAAATGCAATCTGCATGAGGACTCACTCCCGGATACCGAGAGATTTAATTTTTCGCATCAATGTGTTGCGATGTATCTGCATGGTTTTGGCCGCAGCAGACACATTCTGGTTGTGATGACTGAGTATTTTTTCAATGTAGATTTTTTCCACCAATTCCAGTGTTTCACCTACCGTGAAGTTACTTTGAATCATTTGATCTACAAATTGATAGAGATTTTCTTTCATGATTTTTTTTCTTTTTGTGATTGTTTGGAGGGACTTTCTTTACCGGACGGAACAAAGGACAGTATTGTACCCATTGTGCGCGCTACAACCCGATAACTCTTTGACTCATTCAGGGTCTTTCCTGCCATTCCGAATCCCTGCAGAACGATCACGAATACATACACAATGACAACGCCCCTGAGGAGTCCGAAAAGCAGGCCCAGAAACCTGTCGTAAAAAGACAGGCCTGCCGAATCAAACAGCCTTTTGATCAGAAAGGAAATAACGGCGGAAATTAGAATTACAGTCAGGAAAATCACAAAGAAAGCTGTAAGATTCCTTACATTTGAAGCGTGGATCCAGGGTTTAAGCAAATCAGCACCATCCTTATAAAATCGGAACGCAAGAATAGAGCCGATAATCAATCCCGCCAGTGACGCGATTTCCCTCACAAAACCTTTGAAAAACGCAAATCCGGCTGAAATAGCCAGGACCGCTATTGCGGTAGCATCAAACCAGTTCATGTGGGAATTGTAACACAGAGAGTCACTGTTCGGAAGAAGAAAGTGCACCTTTTGTGATGCAAATCACCGGTGGCGGTTGTCGCCTCAGCTTGAGTAAAAGACAAGGTTGAGAGGAAGCCAGGTTAAGTGGAAGCAAAGGTTGAGTACCGGAGGAGATTCGGGAAAGCCGGGAAACAATCAACAGCAGGATTTTTCTTTATCTGTCATCCAACATCTATCATCTGACATCCGGCGCAAAGCGCCGCAGCCGCCTCACACCATCTGGTTGAACCAGACGTTTTCCACGTCCAGGAAGGGGGAAAAGCCGCGAAGGATGATGCCGCTGACACCGGGGTTGCGAATCAGGATTTCTTTCTTGTGATAAAGAGGGATTAATGGGGCTTTTTCTGCAATAATCTGTTCGATTTTCTGATAAGTTTCGGTTCGTTGACGGGGATTCATTGTGAAACGGGCCTTTTCACTGAGAGATCCCACCTCTTCCAGTTCAACACCAAGGAAAAGCGGGTCGCCGGCTTCGGGGTTGAACAGGGTATGAATGAAGTTGTCGGGATCCGGATAGTCCGCGATCCAGCCTACCCGGAACATTGTGTGGCCCCGCTTTTCAATGTAAGGCCAGTGGTTTTTCATTCCATTGAGGTGAACGCGAATTCCAACATTTCTGAGATTATCGGCAATTGCGACGATGTCCCCCGGGTCTTCATTCCCTTTCCGCGCAAATGTGAGCTCAATTTCCTGCTCAAAGTCAAAATCATGCTGCTGAAGCAGCCACCTGGATTTTTCCGGGTCATAAACTGCCAGGACAGAGGCAGGGGAATGGCCAAGGAGTCCTGGTGGAATTATGGAAGAAGCGGGTTCCGCAAGTTTAAGGGGGAAAGTTTCGCAGAGCTTTTCCCTGTTGATTGCCATTGAGAGTGCCTGGCGGATATGTGAGTTTGAAAATGGAGCTTTTTTGCAATTGATTGCCAGGAAATAGGTGGAAAGCTGGGTACTGGTTAGAATGTCGTTGCTGAGAGTGTTCCTTGCCGCAACTTTGTCGATATCATCGGGTTCATTGATGCTGAGGATATCAATTTCTCCGGATTCAAAAGCGTCAAACATGTCTTCCCGGTTTGAGAGTTCCATATAAACTTTATCCACAAAGGGCCGCCCCGGCATATAGTAGTTATCAAACTTACCGAGTGTCAGCATTTTGCCGGGTTCGAAGTGAATCAGGGCGAAAGGCCCGCAGCCCACTCCGGAGAATGTTTCCTGCGGACCCCGAAGGTAGTCGGTTTCAGGAACAATCGCCGCGTAGCTCATTGTCAGCAGGCCGGTAAAAAAGGCCAGAGGTTTTTCCAGCAGGAATTGTACGGTGTGTTCATCCAATGCATGAATGCCGCTGATGTCGTCTGTTTTACCTTCAGCGAATGCCTTTGTGCCTTCAATGACAAAATACATTCCGGCCGCGCCGCATTCAAAGGCCGGTGAGAGAAGCCGTTTGAAGGTACTGACAACATCCCGGGATGTGATGGGCTGTCCGTTGTGAAAAACAGCGTTTTCCCGTAAACGGAAAGTATATTTGCGGCCATCCCCGGAGACGTCCCAGGAGTGTGCCAGATCTGCCTTCAGGTTAAAGAGCGGGTCGTAGCGTACCAGGCCCCTGTGAAGCAGGGACAGAACCTGGGCTTCGTACACAGTGGATCCTGAGAGCGGGTCAAGTTTATCGTGGGGCAGACTGAATCCTGAAATCCGAAGGTTCCCACCGAATTTCGGTGATGGGCGTTGAAAGGTCTTGAGCCGGTTTTCCAGGTGCCAACCGAACTTTTCCAGTGACAGTGCCGAATCGGATAAGATGGCGGTGTTGCGATAGGTGTGGCTGCTTACGTCCCGGATGTTGCGAATGGCATTGAGAATTTTCTGATTGTGCATGGACAGTTCTTTTGACTGACGAAGCGCTTTTCGTGTGTCCTGACCGATTTCTTTCATGTAGTCCAGGAGTTTTCCCACTTTAGCATTCTGTTCAGCAGTGAGGTCTTTCATGGACTCCACCAGAAGACCGATGTAATCTGTCTTGGTGTTTACGGACAGCACGGTTTCAGATTCACGCTTCATCAGTTCTGCGATTTCTTCGGTCATAATACTGACGCGCTGAGTTGCCTTGTTGATCTGGGCGGAGCCTTCCACATGTTCTTCCGTTGCCTGGGATACGATGGCGACATTGTCCACCACCGATTGCATATGCTGTACGATGTCTTCCAGTGAGGACTCGGCACCCATGACCTGCACTACGCCGGACCTTACAATGTCTCCGGCGTTCTCAATAATTTCATGACCGTCATCTACCAGCTTTTCCATTCCGGTCAGTACGGAGCCTGCCTCCTTCATGGAAATGGAAGATGTAATGGCCAGTTCTCTTATTTTTTCTGCAATTACCTGAAAGCTCCGGTCAGGATGATCTGATTGGGATGCGGCAATTGTTGCGTTTAATGCCAGAATACTTGTCTGGTCACTGATTCGACGGATTCCGGTTACAATTTCACCGATTTTCATGGACTCTGTTTTCAGCTGACGGATTGTCTTGCTGACGGTTTCAAAGGCGACACCGACGCTTTCCACTGTTTTGGAAGCTTCACGGGTTCGGCTTAATCCTTCTCTTGCTACCTGTCCGGCCTCTTCTGCCTGGATTTCGGTCTGACGCGCCTGTTTTCGGATTTCTGAGATAGTCGCATCCATTTCCATTATGGAGGCGGATGTCTCCATCACCATGGAAGCCAGGTTTTCAGTGTTTTGAGTTACTTTTCCTGTGTGGGCGATAATTTCACCCATGGCGTCTTCCGTGTCCCGGGCATATGCGGAGAGGGATTCCATTTTCATGCTGACCGTTTCGTTGCTCTCCACAATTTCTTTCAGGAAGCTCAGGGTTTCTTGAGCAATTTCGCTGAGTCTGCTGATATCGGCTGAGATGCTTTCTGTGAAATCATGGATTTCACCTGCGGATTGAAGTGTTACATCGGTATTGATGATCTGGTTCTTTACATCCCGGATGTAGGTAAGCAATTGTTCATTCACGGAGTGTGAAATTCCCGCAATGTTCCCTGAAATGAGGTCCAGATGCCCCAGTAAGTTTTGAATATTCAGTATAAGTTGAATTAATTTATGATACAGGGAAGAAGTCTCGGGATCCGGGTCAGAGAGGAAATGTGCGGCGGCATTTTCCAGATCCCCTGCGTTCAATGTATCCATAGCCGTATTCAATGGAGCCAGGTTTCTTATCCTCTTTTGACGATTCAAGGCGCTTGCCAGCGGGAAAGTCATCAATATGCTGGCCAATGCCACCCAGCGGAGCCAGATTGAACTTACAGGAAGGAGAAGGAGAGTGAAGATCAGAATTCCCCAGACAAGTATAACAATAGCGGTTGAATACTGATAAAACCGGCTGTTTCCCTGTCGTTTGCCTTTTCTTTTTCCCATTCTTTCCCCTTTCCATTTTTCCGGGGGCGGGGAAATATTTCCCCGCCCCCGATGTTTTACACCAGATATCCGTACTTTCGTGCTTCTTTTGTCAGGTACTCTCTGAAATCCGGGTGGGCAATCCCAATCATTGCCTTCACCCGCTCTTCAAGTGTTTTGCCGAAGAGATATGCCACTCCATATTCGGTTACCACGTAATGGATATCCGCCCGGGTGGTCACCACTCCCGCTCCGTGGCGGAGTTTCGACACAATTCGGGAAATCTCTCCACCCTTTGCGGTGGAAGGCAACGCAATGATCGGCTTGCCTCCTTTGGACCGCGCCGCGCCCCGGATAAAATCCACCTGGCCGCCGAATCCGCTGTAGATTTCCAATCCCACGGAATCCGAACATATCTGGCCGGTGAAATCCACTTCAATGGCTGAATTGATGGCAATCATCTTTTCGTTCTGGGCGATAACAAAAGGGTCGTTGGTGTATTCACACGGGTGGAACTCAAACAAGGGATTGTTATTGATGAAACCAAACAGTTTCTTTGTACCAAGTGCGAATGCCGCAATTGATTTCCCCTTGTGAAGAGATTTCTGTTCATTGTTAATAATACCGGCTTCCACCAGGCCCAGCAACCCATCGGAGAACATTTCGGTATGAATGCCCAGGTCTTTCTTGTGTGTCAGATGGTGGAGAACCGCATCTGGAATCGCGCCGATTCCCATCTGCAGCGTGGAACCGTCTTCAATCATGTCGGCGCAGAATTCACCGATCTTTTCATGGATATCCGTCATTTTTTCATTGCGGTATTCCGGCAATGGCGTGTTCACTTCCACAAGATGATCAATTTTATTTAAATGAATGAAACTGTCCCCAAGGGAACGGGGTTGGTTGGGGTTCACTTCCGCTACAACTATTTTTGCCACCTCGCATGCCGCCTTGGTGATGTCCACGCCGGCGCCGAAGGTGCAGAAACCGTATTCATCCGGTGGGGATACGGAGATAAGAGCCACATCAATGTCGCATTCGCCTGATCGGAACAATTTCGGAATTTCACCGAGGAAAATCGGTACATACTGGGCATTGCCGGAGTGAACGGCTTTACGCACGTTGGCGCCCACAAAGAGTGCGCGGTGATGAAAAGAGTCTTTATATTTCTCAAATGCATAGTCTGCATAGCCAAAAGTGAGAATGTGAGTCACTTCTACGTCGTGAAGCTCATCGGAACGTGCCGTCATTGCCTTCAGCAGCGTATTCGGGGTGCAGGCACCGGGGTGGACATATACACGATTTCCCGATTCAATGCACTGGACCGCTTTGTCCGCACTTACGAGTTTAGCCTTGTATTGTTCAAGCCATACCATGGTATTGCCTCCAGTCCTTTACAGCAGAGAGTCGATGTCTTTGACCTTCAGGCCAAACATCTCTTCAATAACCGGGTGAATCGGGATACCCCGGTAAATGTACAAGCCTCTCCGCAAAGCCGGATTTGCCTTCAACGCTTCTTCAATTCCCATATCCGCAAGTTGCTGTACATACGGATAGAGCACATTATTCAGTGCAAGTGTACCTGTACGACCTACACAGGAAGGGATATTGGGAATACAGAAATGCATAATGCCATCCACCGTATAAACCGGTGACTTGGGAGTTGTGGGCCTGGACGTTTCGAAGCAGCCTCCCTGGTCAATGGACATATCGATAATCAGTGCCCCCTTCTTCATCTTTTTCAGCATTGCTTTATTGACAATGTGAGGAGATTTTTCACCCCGGATCAGGATAGCGCCGATTACCACATCAGCAAGTGCCAGTGCTTCTTCAATGCTTTTTCGTGTTGCAATTGCCGTAATGGCATCTTTTTTGAACAGTCGTTCAATTTCTCTCAGTTTACGAATGTCTTTATCCAGGACAATTACTTGGGCGCCTGCCCCCAGTGCGGCCATGCACGCGTTCCGTCCCACCGTACCGGCCCCGAGAACCACCATAACCGCAGGGGGAATCCCGGGGATACCGCCAAGTAAAATTCCTTTCCCGCCATGGGCGATTTTCATGTATTCGGCCGCAACCTGCACGCTCATCTGGCCGGCAATTTCACTGGTGGGGTAAAGAATCGGCAGAACGCCGTCTTCATCTTCAATCAGCTCATACCCGATCACTGTTGTCTTTTGTTCCACCAGCCTGTTCACAATTTTCGGATTTCCCACCGCCAGATGGTGAAATCCCATCAAAATTTGTTCTTCCCGGATCATTTCCAGTTCCTGTATATTTAGCTGATCCGATTTAACAATCACATCACTGCGTCCGAATACTTCTTCATGTGAATACAGAATCTTCGCGCCGGCTGCCTCAAACCTTTCATCAAAAAAATGGGTCCGTTTACCGGCATCTTTCTCTACGAAAACCGAATGGCCTGTCTCCACCAGCAGCTCCACGCTCTGCGGTGTTAATGCCAGTCGATTGTCTCCGCTCATTTCGACGGGAATTCCAAGATTCATTACTTCCTCCAGACTGCGGTATAAATAATAATGTCAGGTTACTTGTCTGATAAAAAACCTCATCGCACTTCATTGGAAATCAAGACAAACACCGTGGTACGAAGCCCTGTTCAGATTCATTTCCGGGTTTGCCACACAACGAATACGCGACATGTAACCCGCCACCGCATATAGACATTATAGACCAGAACCCCTTTTTTGAAAAAAAAACTTGACGTCCTTCCTCTTTCAGACGATAATAATGAATGACCGTTCATTCATTATTATGAAAGGGGGAAGAAGATGGAAAAAAGATATTTGAAAGGCGGTGAGTTTATAATCACGCCTATGGAAGAATCCGAGATTTTCCTTCGGGAAGAGCTTCCGGCGGAAGTGCTGGAAATCGGCGCCACCGCAAATCGCTTTATGCGGGAGAAAGTCGTACCCAACATCAAGGAAATTGATGGCCACAACTTTGATCTTCTGGTCAGTCTCTTAAAAGAAGCCGGAGAACTGGGACTCTTTTCTATTGACGTTCCGGAAGAGTACGAAGGCCTGGGCATGGACAAAAAAACTTCCATGTACGTTGCGGAGCAGATGGGATTGGAAGCCAGTTTTCTCACTGCCTTTGCCGCCCATACCGGTATCGGCATTCTACCCCTGGTGTACTTCGGTACCAAGGAACAGAAAGAAAAATATCTAACCAAGCTGGCCTACGGTGAAATGATCGGCGCGTACTGTCTCAGTGAACCCGGCGCCGGCACCGATGCCATGAACATCAAAACAAAGGCTGTCCTCTCAGACGATGGCAAAAATTACATTCTGAATGGAACCAAACAGTTTATTACCAACGCCGGTTTTGCGGACATGTACACGGTATTCGCGAAAGTGGATGGGGAATATTTTTCCGCTTTCCTTGTTGAGAAGGGAACCCCAGGGCTGTCTCTCGGTGAAGAGGAAGACAAAATGGGTATCCGTGGTTCCTCCACACGTCAGGTCATTTTTGAGGACGTTAAAGTTCCAGTCGAAAATCTTCTGGGCGAAGTGGGTAAGGGCCATAAAATCGCCTTTGGTATTCTCAACATCGGCCGCTATAAACTGGGTACCGTATGCATGGGCGCTTCCAAAGACATCATTGGGCAGTCAACAAAATATGCGAACGAACGGCATCAGTTCGGTCTCCCCATCTCCAAATTCGGTATGATTCGTGAAAAAATCGCAAAAATGGCATATAGAACCTATGCAATCGAAAGCGCTATTTACCGTACGGCAGGTCTTATCGACAACGAAATTGAAGGCCTTGATCCTGAAGATCCCAAGGTTCTGGATGCAATCGGTGAATTTGCTATTGAAGCATCTATCTGCAAAATCATGGGTTCCGAAGTCCTGTCCTACACAGTGGACGAAGGGATGCAGATATACGGGGGGTATGGCTACTCAGAAGAATATCCCATGGCAAAGGCCTATCGCGATTCCAAAATCAACCGTATTTTTGAAGGCACCAACGAAATCAACCGTGTCCTGATACCAGCCATGCTGGCGAAAAAGGCCATGAAGAAAGAACTGCCCCTTCTTGACTTCGAAAGCGTTATCGTAGACGAAATCAAGAATCCGATGAAGCAACCCCGCCCGGCCAAGGGCGTTGTCGGCAACGAAGTTCGGTATATTGAGCTGGCGAAGCGTGTGGCCATGTTCCTGGCAGGGATCGGGATGAAACTTTTTGGTGAAAAAATCAGGAAAGAAGAAGAACTCCTTGGTGTCCTTGCCGATCTTTCCATCGGTATCTATGCGGCTGAATCTGCCATCCTCCGCACCCGGAAGCTGGCGGAAATAAACGGTGAAGACAAAGTAAAACTTCAGGCAATTGCTACTCAGCTCTATGTAAACGAATTTCTTGGCAGCATGCCCATGCTGGCAAAAAAAGCGTTGAATTATATGCTGGAAGGTTCAAAACTGAAAGAATCCGCATTGGGTCTCAGAACCTTCATGCCTTCCTACGACATCAACGAAGTAGCGCTGCAGCAGGAACTGGCAAAAGCCATTATTGAAGTGGAAAAATATCCGTTCTAAATTGTTTCCCAGAGTCCATATGGACTTTTTCTCCTCCTCTATTATGGCCCGCCGAAAGGCGGGTCCTTTTTTGGGGCCGGCAGGCTCGGACCCCCGGGCACCGAACGGGGCCGGGACTTCGTCAGTCGCAACCATTAGGTTTGCTCTTCCTTGCC
>JAADJC010000098.1 GCA_013151025.1 Acidobacteriota bacterium | reverse complement strand
TGGCGATATCAGCACCTTCGCCCTTGCCATCCAGTCCGCCCCGATGACCCGGGCAAACTTACCCGCCATGCCGATTCGCCCCCGAACACCAAACTCCCTGTAATCCACGAAAATCGGGGTCAAAACAACCGGCTTTCCAAAATCTTTTGCCCTTGCCGCAACACGCATAATATCCTGCGGACGATCCAGATTAAACACATGGACAATATCAAATGCGGAAGGCGAAACCTTCCCGTAAAAATTAATCTGAACACTGTGGCCGAGCTTTTTGAGCTCTGCGGCCAGTGCTTGAACCTGAACCGTATCTCCGCCAAGTGTAGCGGCACCGCTGCGCCGGGTAGCCATCAGAACCTTCATGGCGAATTTCCCTCCGATAAAACGATGGAATCCGTGTCAAACCGTGTCAGTGACAGGGCAAGGCCGAACAGCACGCTCTGCTGAAATGCCATGGATGGGCCTCCATGATAATTCCACGTGACAAAACAAAGAAAAGCAAGATATCCCAACATAAAACGGGACAAACGCCCGGAAGAACCGGAAAACAGCCGGTCATTCAGAAAAAAAAGGAAAAAAAGCAATGCCCCCCAAAAAAGAACAGTCCCAACAACACCCATCTTGGACAACAGATAGAGCCAGAAATCATGGAATTTATTAATCTCCGTCAACGTATCTGAGGAATAGACGCGCAGCGTACGGGGAACCGGAAGCTCCCAGCCTATGGCGTTCCCAATCCAGAAAACTGCTTGGCCCGGCCCGGAAGCAGACATAAAAGTCTGCACCTCATATGAACGCCAGTCTGCCTGTTTCTCCCCGGAAAAGTGAGTCCCATTATTTAGAATTACAAAATAAAAGAGAGGCACCAGGCACAGAAGCAGCAGCCAGACCCGCATCCTCCCGGAAGACCGGTAAAAGCCTCCGGCTGAAAAAACCAGCAGCGCCAATATACCGAGAAAATCTCCCCGGCTTAAAGTGGTAAACATTCCCAAAACCAGAACTGCAACCACAATCCATTTTCGGATGCCTGAAAGAAATCGCCCCCCTGCCACAATCCAAAGTGCCGCCAGCATGACCGGAAAAGTCAGATACACAAACTCATGCCTGAGTACATTCCTACTTAAAATCCCCCCTGCCAGCTGAAACTCCATGAAGATTATAATTTGCACCAACGCAGCCGCGACAGCAAACAGAATTACGGCCCTCATCCACCCTTCAAAAGAACTGGCTTTCACAAACACCGCATACATACACAGAGGCATCACGAAAAAAAGCAATTCCTTGGAGATTGTATACAAAGAAAAGCCCCGAAAAAAACCAGCCCCCGCATACAATGCCGGGAACAATCCGAACAAGAGAAAAAGAATCTTCAGAACCTGTCTGTTTTCCCCATAATAACGAAAAACCAAAACTCCGCCGACAAAAAGAAAAAGAATCAGCTGTACTTTTTGCACCTTCAGAAACTCATAGCGCAAAATCGGAGGGAAAACCAGCAGCAGCAACATAAATGAAAAAAGAATCGCTTTTGAAGAAAAGAAACGTTTCCTTATCTCTTCAGCCATCTTGATAAATCCCTCTTCAGTATCTCCCCCAATTTCAGAATCTCCTCCCTGTAGGTTTCCAATAAAAAAGAGTATACATCATCCGGAATCCGCACAGACTGAAACAGCACATCCCCCGCTGATGTCCGGATCCGAAGCCGCAAGGAATACGGCAACGCCTTCTTCAACATAGACTTAAACCTGAAATCCTGAAAAATTAACCGGCTGACAAAGCGGTACAGCGCGTTTTTCGGCTGGCCGGAAACATTAAATCTTGTACCGACATTAAAAGAGAACGGTGAAAGCCCAAGATAATCAACCAATCCTTCCAGAACCGAAATCGGATCATTCTCCAGATCATCCAGCAATATAACCTCAAACGGCCCGAAAGCATCCCGGTATGCCTTCAACTGGCCACAATACATTCCGAACCCGATATAATCGTAGGGTAACGGGGCACCGTCTCTCATCCTTTTTCGAATCGTATCTGGATGAAATGCTTCGAGGGGCGACAGCTCTTCAATCCCGTCCCGAACCGCCATCGTATATTTGGACCATGCACGAAAGATGGGGTTCCGCAGAATCGCGATAAACTTCAGTTTCTGCACCCGTGCAGCATAATGCCTCTTGATTTGATCAATAACCGTTTCATAATCATATAAATAAACAGTTGAGGCATCCCCTTTCAACTGCCCGGGCAACGCCGGTTCATACAGCATGGAATAAGCCTCTAAATTGTCCACAACAATGGACCAATCCACCTCCTGATACAAAAACATCCGGGGTTTGTGCACTACATAACTGAAATAACCAGGCTCCTTGATTTTGGAGAAAAAAAATCCCGGATGTTGGTTCAGATAATAATAAAGTGATGTTGTCCCGGATTTTTCCGCCCCCAGAATAAAAAAATCCGGTAACTGTTCAGAATACTTCATGTTTACACCTGCCTGCTGAAAAGATTAACACATTGATTCCCATCGTCAGGGCTACCTTCCACACATCCCGCATCATCCCATAACAGCCCTCTAAATGCTTCATATCCCGATTCAACGTCCGGTAATATTTCAAATCCAACCGCTCCTAAAATCGCTCTCTACAGCTCCGGTTCATGAACATCCTGTCCGGTATGCGCTTTAAACAAACAACATTAATTTATTTCTCGTTTCTCCAAACAATATTTTTCAGTTGTCGTCTCAAGTTCACTCCAAATCATCTTGCACTCATTATAACCCTTTAGTTTTGCCAATTCCACAGATGGGGTTGCACTTCTTTTCCCCACTAAAATCGTCAATAGCATCCTATCATTATGTCAAAAAAACTGATACTATAAACTCAGAAAGAAAAAAGAGGCAGTTATGATACCAGAAACCGTTCAGCGTGTTTTGTCCTGCAAAGTTGCTTTAATTTGCCTGATTTCAGCATTGGTCTGTGGAGCCGCCCTTCCCTTCCTGGTAAAGGTCGCCCCAAGACTTAGGTTAATGGATTTTCCTGATTACCGTAAAACCCACACCAAGCCCACGCCCAGTGTAGGCGGCCTGGGAATGGCACTTGGACTTGGCATCGCACTGTCAATGATCCATACATCTCCACAGTTTATTCTACATTACGTTACTGCTAATATACTGATCCTGGCACTTGGACTGTACGATGACACAAAACTCGCAGGCCCGAGCCTGAAACTTTTCGTACAAATAGTCGCGGCCCTCGTTATAGCATGGGGAACCGGGCTGAGATTCACCTTCGGCACACCCTATCTGCAATTCATGAATGCACCTGTCCTCTCACTGCTCCTCACCTGTCTGTGGATTGTCGGCATCACCAATGCCATCAACCTAATTGACGGCATGGACGGCCTTGCAGGCGGTCTCGCCTTCTTTTCATTCGGGGCACTGACTGTTGTGGGTATTGAGAGAGGGTCCTATTTCTTTAGTTTACTTGCGGCAAGTTTTACCGGAGTCATTTCAGCCTTTCTCCTCTTCAATATTCCAAAAGCAAAAACATTCATGGGAGACACCGGAAGCCAATTTCTTGGCTTCAATATCGGCATCATTTCCATTGCCGTATCAATGAAAACGGGAGCTGCTCTCGGGGTCATCCTTCCCGTTCTCTTTGTAGCTATCCCGGTTCTGGATACCTTTATGGCTATCTGGAGAAGGTTATGGAACCACGATAATCCATTAACTCACCCAGACCGGAATCATCTCCACCATAAGCTTCTGGGACTCAACTTCTCCACCAAACAGGCGCTGGTTATTTTCTACGTCTTTGCATTTTTGTTCAGTATTCTGGCCATATCATCCATCCGAACCGGCATTCTTGTGTTTCTCATCACCTTCCTGATGCTTCTGTACGGTCTTCTGGCAACCTTGTACTTCCTTGAGAAACAGCAATTCAAACAATGGGTTGACGCCCTGAACCGTTCACTGGACAAAATAGAACAGCAAATCAAGGTAAACTCCCCTTCCCACAAGAAACTGGACAAGCTCGCCGTACAATTTATGATGATAACCGCCATCATCTTCATTGCATTGTCTCTCTTCCCCTCCGGCCACCACACCCTGACACTGGCCGTAACCAGCCTGCTTGTAGTTGCATTTTATGCCATCAGCCTGATTGCATCCAATATCCGGGACAACGGGAACTTCGTCCTGGGATTTTCCTATTTCTGGCTCTATACTTTCATTTTCTATCAGATGATAAGCTCTCCAATCCTCAACATCATGCTTTTTGCCTTGTTCCTGATGGCAATTCCCCTTCTTGTTTACGCAATCATAATCAAGCGATACGTGAATATCTTTTTTCCAGAACCCATTGAACCCATGATCGCCTTTATTATTTATATCTTGTATCAAAGCGGGACTCTGAATTCCGGAAGGTTAACCGAAGCCATTGCAGCCGCAAGCATCGCATATCTGCTTCACAAAGGAATTTACAAAAATGATATTGAAGTTACCAGGGAATTCCAACTGATCCACCTAATCATTGCGCTGATGATCCCGATCTTCATGTTTACCGGATACCGAAGTGCTCATAATGGCAAATTGCAAACCCAAACCCCCGGCATCACTAAAAAAGCCCAATATGACCCCCTGGCCGATGCCCTCCCGGACAGACTGATTCGTTTTCTGTGTGCAGACAGCCATGACTCTTCAGCCGGGAAGTGATTCAGTCCGTTCTATCTAAAAGTTGCTCGAACAGTGTAAGATATGCTTTGCCGACCTTCTCCCAGCTATAGAAATCCCGGATCTTCTGCAGATTTTGGTTTTGCCATCCTTCGCGAACATGCTCCAATTCCACCATCTGAATCAGATCCGACACATCCAATGAGGCTTTGAAAAAGAACGCGTCTTTTTCAAGCACGTTCCGGTTAAATGAATTGTCATGGGCCGCAATCAGCGCTCCGGACGCCATTGCCTCCAGCAACGAAGGATTGGTGCCGCCAACCGAATGGCCATGAAAATACAGATTCGAATAGCGCCGAAGCGCTGTTAAGCGCCTGTAATCATACACAGCCCCCAAAAAATGAATGCGGTTCTCTTTCTCATACCGATTCACAAGGTATTTCCCATACCTGGTGGCTGTATTGCCAATCACAAGAAAAGGAAGTTCGGTATCTGTCTTTCTGAACCCATCCAGAATCATCTGAATGTTGTTCTCCGGCTCCAGACGGGCAATCAGCAGGTAATACCGGAATGGTTCCAATTCAAACGATGCAATATCTGCCTCAGTGACATCCTCCAGCACCCTTGCTCCATACGGAACCATGCTACTGTCAACACCGAATTTTCCCTGAAGATACGATCGGATGCCCTCATTGTCGGAAACCAGTGCGTGGCTCCTCCGAATAGCCTGTTTCTCAGCAAGCTCCAATGCAAACCGTGCCACACGCCCCCACTTGGACCGCTGACACTCCAACCCATCCATATTGGTTACAATTGCCGGACCCGACAACCTTTTCCTGCGCGGATAAAACCAGGAGGCCGGGGCATACCCCAGCTCCAAAATAATATCGAACTCCCGGCGCAACGCATACCGGAGCGACAGCCAGTCATACAGGATTGTTCCCAAAAAACCCAGTCGGGACTCCTTCACCGGTATCCGACGAAGCACAATCCCTTCCCACGTCTTCCCCGCTTCCGGATGGTCACCCGGACAATACACAGTCACATGATGGCCGTGTTTGACAAGGAAACGGGCCAGCTCTTGGGCACACTGTTCAAACCCACCGTAACGGTTCGGAATCCCCCGGGTTCCGAGAATCGCGATATTCAGCCGTTTCTCATCTGCCATCCAATACCCTCTTGTAAGCCTGCAACGTTTTTTCCGCCGCCTTTTCCCATGTACAATTGTCGAGAATTCTTTCCCGAAGCGCCGCGTCCACCGGCTCTTCATAAGCATGACGAACCGCCTCCCGGATTGAGTCTACATTATCCGGTTCACAATAAGAAGCCATATCCCGGAAATACTCTGTCACATCCCCCCTTTTCGCGATAACAATATTGCAGCCCATAGCTGCTGCCTCCAGACCGGAAAGCCCCGTAGTCTCAAACCAACTGGGCAGCACATGCACCCTTTCCCGTTGATAAATGGGCGGAAGTTCCGACTGAGGAACCTGCCCGAGATATCTCACATTCTCATCAGCCTCCCCCAAAACCCGAGACAAATAAGAATTGTGATTTGGAGCAACGGCACCAATCAGAGTCAACGTCCACGGAAGCCCATTCATTGCCCGAACCAGATTCAACTGATTTTTCAGACCCTCAACACGGGCAACACACAACACCCCTTCCCTGTGAGAAATAATATTTTTCAAGCAGAAAAGCTTCGGGTCAACCCCGTTTTCCACCACAATCCACTTCTTTTCTTCCATATCCAACCCAAAATAACGGCACAAACGCCGCATCTCAGACAGCGAATTGGGCAAAAGCATATCCACCCTGTCAAGCAACACCTTCTGCAAACGGAAAGACCCGAAAATCAACTTCCGCCACGTACCAGCATGAAATTCGGCATTCTTCACCGCGCGGCCCAGAACCTTTGCCCGGGCAACTCCCCCGGCACCCATACACCTGGCAATCACTAACCAAACAATGGCAAGGGTAGTAATCTACGCGGTCACCCGCAAGGTAATTGTTTTCATCAATGTTTTCTTTCTACTCATAAACAATCGTGCCCTTTCAGTTCGCAGCATTACATCATCACTCCCCACTTAGGAGCTGCTCACAATAGGCTATTGTCCGCTGCATCATGTCAAGCATTGCAGGCGTAGTTTTCACCACATCAGAAAACAGTTCCTTCAAACGCTCATTGAGATATTCATGCGCCACATCGTTTCGGATTTCCTTAATCTGTTGGATAACGTCCTCATTGTCAAAGAGTTTCCGCTTGTGCGCACGATTGACAACGTCGATCAGTGTTCCCTGGGATTCGAATTCCGCCTCATCAATCGCTCGCCAGACCTTACGCACCAGAAAATCAATACTTCTTGCGAAACGACTGGTCAATGTTTCCAGTGTGTCAAACTCCATAACCGCATATGTATCTTTTAAACCTATCTTTATACTCTCATCGTACGAATGTTTGAGCCAGAATTGCTGTCGTTTCAATGCCTCAACTAACTCCTTCAAATACTCATCAATCATAATTCCACCGCCTCCTGTCTGATCATTCGAATGAAAGGTTGATTATCCTCTCCGTTATTCACCACCATATCCAGTTTCTGCTCACCGAATCTTGCAAAAAAAGCCGTCCGTATCCGCCGCACGCCCTCCCGATCAACGATCCTGGATTCAATCAACAAGTCAATGTCACCACCGAGAGCATTATCATCAACCCGGGATCCAAACAGGTACACCCGCGCCTCAGGGTCTTCTCTTGCCACTGAATTCTTGATTGTCTCAATCTCTTCCACAGACAAACGCATGGTTCTCTCTATTCTCCTGTCAATTCAATATGGTCCCGAATCGTCTGCAAAACCAGTCTTACACATTGTTCGAGACTCATCGACTCTGTGTCCAGTATAACATCCGGATTTTCCGGTAATTCATATGGCGCATTCACACCGGTAAACTGCTCGATTACACCGGATTCGGCCATTTTGTACAGGCCTTTGGGATCTCGTTTCTTACAGGCCTCAACGGTCGCCTTAACGTATATTTCGATGAACCGGTCGGCGCCGATTCGCTCACGGGCAAACCTGCGCATATCCCGATACGGTGCGATGAAAGAAACAAGTGTAATCAGACCGGCGTCGGCAAATAGCGCAGCCACTTCCGCCACTCGACGAATATTCTCTTTCCGTTCTTCCGGAGAAAACCCCAAATCGTTGTTCAAACCGTGGCGAAGATTGTCCCCGTCCAGTCGGTAACAGAGTTTGCCCATTTCAATTAAACGCCTTTCCGTTTCCACCGCGATGGTGGATTTCCCGGAACCGGACAGGCCTGTCAGCCAGAGGACGATGCCTTTCTGGCCGAGTAAATGGCAGCGGTCGCCGTGGGACACTTGGCCTGGATGCCAGACAACGCCATTTGGGTGATCGATGTGGGCATCGACGTGTTCTGTGTTCTGTGTTCTATCAAGAGAGTGATGAGTGATGGGTGATGGGTGATGGGTTCCGTCTAGGGAGTGATGAGTGATGCTCTGTTTTTTTCCCTTGTTCATTCTTTACCTTCTAACTTCTGCTTCAAAGATCGAATCAGTGAAAACAGTCTTTTACGAATCTCTTCGAGATTTTTCAACACATCCGGATCAAAATCATAACCCAGCTCTTTTGAGACTATCAGTTGAGTTTCCAACTCAGAAAGAGAACCCAAGGAAATATATAGAAATCGGATGAATTCTTTTGTCGATCCCCTTGCAGCACCTTCAGAAATATTGCTCGGAATTGAAACAGCACTTCTTCTCATTTGATTTGTAATGCCATACAATTCACTCTTGGGGAAAGACGAGGTTGCCTGATAGATTCGTTTTACGAATCGAATAGATTCCTTCCAAACGTCCAAATCTTTATGTGTCATCTCCTCTCTCCTCCCATCACTCATCACCCTTCACTCATCACCTCTTTTCTTTAAGATGGTTTAAAGATAATTCCTGCATCCTGGAGATAGCGTTTGATTTTTGCCGCACCGGATTCCGGTTCCGGTTCGCTGAGATGAATCTCAACAGGGATATCGGTTTTCACCTTTTCTCCGATCCAGACAGTATGAACTTCAAAGGAATTCAGCACAGCTTCCATGATTCGAAGGTCCGCACGGTTCACTTCAATTGCGGTCACGATGAGAATAACACCGGCATCCAGCATCAGATGCGCCACTTCCGCGAGGCGCCGGATGTGTTCTTCCCTGAAATTTTTCGACTGCTCTTTCAAATCCGCATCCACACCGTAGAGCAGGTTGCCAATACCCAGGAAATAGACCATTCTGCCTGCCTGAAACAGCACATTTTCCAGTGCTTTTGCCAATGGCTTCTTTCCGGAATCCTTTTCTCCCGTAATTAGAATCAGGGCAGGGCGCTGGTTCAGTTTTTCCGCCCGAAGTTCCCGGGGAATCCGGCTTCGTTCCCATTTATAGTTTCGCAAGAACACCTTATCCCGAACATCTTCCGTCTGGTCCGTCAATGAGTCCAGAATGATTCCGCCGCCACGGATTTCATAGTCATCTACAATAACAAAACGACTTGTCTCCTGAATTTCCGATGCCGTATCAAAGGCCACCGCCCGTTCCAGTTCCAGTATACATTCCGCTACGTCATGACGCCGCACATCCCGGCGCTTGACAGACTCCAGCGTAGAAGCGTCAATCACCCGGTCTGTACTGGAAAGCCGCATCCGAACCTTGGTGCTACCGATTTTCAGAAGGTAGTCTCTTCCCGTTACTAATGGCTTTTTCCCCAGCCAGAACAGGTTCACCCTGAGCCGTCTGCTGACTTTGGGGGCCATTTCTCCTGAACGTGCAGCCAGTTCCCCCCGTCGGATATAGACCTGCTCTTCCATTGTAAACCCGGTCGCGAAACCGGCGGATACTGAATCGGGCAGTGAAGTCCGATTGAAAGCCTCAATGCTTTTCACTCGGCTCCGTTTTCCGGATGGGTAGAAAATGACCTCATCCCCCACCAATAATTGTCCGCTCTCCACGGAACCTGCCACAATCCGGCGGTCATCCCCGCCGGCCGTAAATTTGTAAACAACCTGAACCGGCATGCGGAATGGTTTGCTCCCGGAGGGGCGAACTGGAACAAAAGCATCCAACTGCTCTAAAACCGTTTCTCCCCGGTACCAGGAGATCTTTTTTGAATGTTCCGCCACATTGTCCCCGTCCCGGCCGGATACCGGAATGAAGCTCTTCGGCTGAACACCAATTTTATTGAGGAATGCGCTATATTCAATCTCAATGTCCCGAAACACCTGCTCATCCCAGCTCACCAAATCCATCTTGTTCACCACAACCGCCACCTGCCGAATCCCCAGCATGGACAAAAGATAACCGTGGCGCCGGGAATTTTCCCGAACCCCCTCTTTTGCGTCAATGACAAGAAGGGCGGCTTCCGCCCGGGATGCTCCGGTTACCATATTCTTCAAAAATTCAATGTGCCCCGGTGCGTCCAGAATAATGTAATCCCTTTTTTCAGTCTTAAAAAAACACCGGGCCGCGTCAATGGTTATTCCCTGGGCCTGTTCATCCTTCAGTGCGTCCAGCAAAAACGCATATTCAAACGGCTTGGAATTCCGGCGGCACTGTTCCCGGACAAAATCCAGTTTCCCTTCCGGCAATGAACCGGTATCCGCCAGCATGCGGCCGAGGATGGTGGATTTACCATGATCCACGTGTCCCACGATAACGAGTGACAACAGCTCACTATCGTGGGACACGAATGTTGAATTTTGAGTGTTAAATGTTGAATGATTAAAAGAAGATTGAGAATCGTTCATAACAGACATCTCTCGTGGAACACGGGTGTTAAAATTTGAGTGTTAAATGTTGAATGATCGGAAAAAGACCGAGAAGAGAATAGACCACTCTTTTGGGTTTTAGGTTCTTTTTTGTTTTTCATAACTGTTTTTCTCCCGCTAATCTTTCCTGTGATGTTTTTACAATACTTGTTAATATCCTGATAATCTCTTCAACTTCAAGGGATAAGGACAGTCCACTCTCGAAACCATCCAAATTCCCGGATTGACTCAACAGTTTCAGCCAATATCTTGTTTCCCGTGCCTCTTTTGAAGCAATAGACATCTTTGCGATGAAATCCTTTTTGCTCTGCGCAGCCTGGGCCTCTTCAACATTTGCGCCGATGGAAGTGCCTGACCGCAAAATTTGATTACCCAATATCCGCGCATTGCATTTCTTCATGAATTTGTACAATTCCAAGATTCCCAGCGCAAATTTAAAAGCTCTGGTCTGAATATCGGCCTTTTTCTCATCCGAATTTCCCATGTTCTCCCCACTCACCATTTAACATTCAAAATTCAACATTCGAAGAATTGCGCAAAATTGCTTTCAGCTTGCTGAAAGCTACATATACCCGTCTTTGCGCAATTCTTCGAGTCCGCCGCCGTCTTCCTTATCCTGTTCCCGGCCTGCACGTTCAGCGATGTTGGCAAACTTCCCGGTTTTCAGCTCTTCGATCACTGCCGCTACATTTTTTGCAGTGGATTCCACCGGGGATGTGCAGGGCCAGCACCCCAGTGACCGGTTCCGTTTGCCTTCTCCCCTGTCAAAATAGAGATCAACAATCGGAATCTCTTCTCTGCCGATGTATTCCCAGATATCCACTTCGGTCCAGTCCAGCAGTGGGTGGACCCGTATATGTGTTCCCGGCGCGAAATCAGTCTTAAACTGATTCCAGAGCTCCGGCGGTTGATCTCCTAC
>JAADJC010000094.1 GCA_013151025.1 Acidobacteriota bacterium | reverse complement strand
ATGCAATTTCGGCCCGCTTATTGTCCGGCAGGTCTATACCAGCGATTCTAACCAATTGGAACCTCCATTATCCCTGTCTCTGCTTGTGCTTACCGTTCTTGCAAATCACACGGACAACACCTTTTCTCCGAATAATCTTGCAATTTCGGCAAATCTTTTTAACAGACGGTCTTACTTTCATGGTTCACCCCACTTACTTAAAACGATAAACAATGCGCCCGCGTGTCAGATCGTACGGCGAAATCTCCACCATGACCTTATCCCCGGGCAGGATTCTGATAAAATACTTCCTCATCTTCCCTGAAATGTGTGCCAGCAACTGATAGTTGTTTTCTTCAAGCTCCACACGAAACATCGCGTTTGGCAGCCGTTCAACAACCACTGCCTTCACTTCGAGTTTGTCCTTATCCTTCGTCATTCACATCACCTGCTGCTTCCAGAATCTGAACAATTTCCGAAAATACAACTTCGACATTCCGGTTTCCATTCACATTATGAAGCACACCTTTTCCCTGGTAATAACCAATCAGAGGCGCTGTTTTTTCCACATATACCCTGAACCGGCTCTTTACCACATCTTCTCTGTCGTCCTCCCGTTGCACAAGGGCTGTACCGCATTTGTCACACACGCCTTCCACCCTGGGAAGCTGATATTCCAGATGATACATGGTGCCGCAGGAGGGACAGCTTCGCCGCAGAACCAGCCTTTTTACCAACACATCATCCGGCACATCAATCTGAATTGCACAATTGACCGAATTAAAGCTGTCCAACGCCTCGGCCTGGGCCAACGTACGAGGGAAACCGTCCAGCAGAAACCCTTTTTTGCAATCGGGTTTAACCAACCGGTTTTTTATAATCCCCAGTATGACTTCATCGGGAATCAGATCTCCACGATCCATGATGGTCTTTGCCTTCAATCCCAGCTCAGTCCCCATTTTTACAGCATTACGCAGTATATCACCGGTTGAAACGTGGGGCAAGCCATATTTCGCACTTAACTTTTTGGCCTGAGTACCCTTTCCGGTACCCGGTGCCCCAAGAAAAACAACCTTCGCGCGATTCATCTGCGGCCCCTCACTCTTCCTTTCTTCATAATGCCGTCGTAGTGACGCATCAGCAGATGGGATTCAACCTGAGTGACAAATTCCATTGCCACACCCACCACAATGAGCAGTGATGTGCCGCCGAAGTAGAATTGCAGACCCATACCATTTGTAATGAAATCAGGTATGATTTTTTCCAGGTATTTCCCGATGAAGGGGGTGGCTTCCAAATGGATACCACTCATCAATACCATGGGAATAATGGAAACAACACAGAGATAAACTCCGCCCCAGAATGTTAACCGCGTCAAGATTACATCCAGATATTCCGCAGTGGCCTTGCCTGGTCGAACTCCGGGTACAAACGCCCCGTATTTTTTCAAATTGTCTGCCGTATCTACCGGATTGAAAATAATTGACGTATAGAAAAAGGTAAAAAATACAATCGCCCCAATGTAAATCAATATATACATCGGCATTCCGTATCCGAAGTAGGACAGGACCTTGTTCACTTTAGCAGACTGGAATAACTGCGCTATCGTCTGGGGGAACATCACCAATGCCTGGGCAAAGATGATGGGGATAACCCCGGAAACGTTCACCTTCAACGGCAGGTAACTACTCTGACCGGCACCGCCCTGCATTCCCTGCACCCGGCGCGCATAGTGCGTAGGCACGCGTCGTTGGCCGCTTTCAAAAAAGACCACGGCAGCTGTAACACCGAGCATCAGTGCCAGAAGTGCGATGAGAACCAGCAATGACATGTCCCCATTTTTTAAGTCAATGATCAGGGACACGATGGCATTCGGCAGCCGCACAATAATACCCCAGAAAATGATCAGGGATATTCCATTACCGATGCCCCGCTCTGTAATCTGTTCCCCAATCCACATAATTACAACCGTGCCGGTAACCATTGTCAGAATAGTCAGTGCCTGAAATCCGAAACCGGGATTGGTTACAATGTGGGCCCCGGATGGACTCTGAAGAGATTCCAGCAATTTACCGATGCCAAATGCCTGGAGAAATGCAAATACCAGTGTCAGATAGCGGGTATACTGGGTAATCTTTTTTCGCCCCTGTTCCCCTTCCTTTTTCAACCGTTCCAGATAGGGTACCATTACCGTCAATAATTCAAGAAGAATGGAAGCGGTAATGTAGGGCATAATACCCAAGGCAAAGATGGATGCGTTCCGGAAGGCGCCCCCGGAAAACATATCCAGAAACCCCAACACGGAACTTTTCTGGGATGTAAACCAGTCCAGCAATGCCATCAGGTTAATCGCCGGAATGGTAATATGAGCGCCGATCCTATACACAAACAACATGAAAAAAGTAAAGAGAAGCCTTTTACGAAGTTCTTCTATTTTCCATATGTTGCGGAATAGATCTTTCACGGTTCAAGTACCTCACAGGTGCCCCCTGCTTTTTCTATTTTCTCTCTTGCAGACTTGCTGAATTTATGGGCTTTCACAGTGACTGCCCGTTCAATTTTGCCATTGCCAAGGATTTTCACCCCGTCTTTAATATTTTTAACGATACCCTTGCGAATCAAGTCTTCCACTGCAATTACATCCTGATCGGCAAACACCGTCAGCATGGTCAAATTGACAGGAACAAATTCTTTCGCGAAAGGATTTTTGAATCCGCGTTTCGGTACACGCCGCATCAACGACATCTGTCCGCCTTCAAAACCAAAGCGCCTTGAATAACCGGAACGGGACTTTTGCCCCTTGTGGCCCCGGCCGGCAGTTTTTCCAAATCCGGAGCCTGGGCCCCGGCCGATTCTTTTCCGCTTCTTTGTGGCGCCTTCATTCGGCATCAATTCATTCATTTTCATGATTTCACCCCACTACTCGGCATCTTTTTCGCCCAGGATTTCCACCAGATGAGGAATTTTCCCGACCTGGCCCCTGATCTGCTTAGAATCCACTACCTCTCGAACCTGGTTTAACCTTGTGAATCCGAGGCTCTTAAGAATCTTCTTGTGCTTCCCGGGTCGTCCGATTCCGCTCTTGACCTGCTGAATAACAAGGATTTTCTGCTTTTTCTTTGCCGCACTCATTTTTGAACCTCATCCCTGTCCCGACCAAACCGCCTTTCCAGAATAATCTCCGGATTCTCAAGCTGGGCCAACGCATTAAAAGTAGCCTTGACTACATTATGGGGATTGGTGGAACCGTAACATTTGGTCACGATGTCCTTAATCCCTACAGTTTCCACAATGGCACGAACTGCCGCTCCTGCGATAACGCCGGTACCGGGTTTTGCCGGCCGCAACATCACCTTGGCGGCGCCAAAGCGTCCCCATACTTCATAGGGAATGGAATGGCCTTTGAATGCCACATTTACCATTTCCTTTTTTGCCTTCTGCACACCTTTCCGGATAGCTGCGGGTACTTCAAGGGCCTTGCCAAGTGCAAACCCGACCTTTCCCTTTTCATCGCCTACCACCACCAAAGCGTTAAAGCTGAAATTCTTTCCGCCTTTGACAACTTTGGTGACACGGCCGATGTGGACCACTCTATCCTGAAATTCCTTGTCTTCTTCACGTTGTTTTCTCATGAAAGCCAACTGATCCTCCCCTTCCTAAAACTTCAGGCCCTTTTCGCGGGCTGCATCGGCCAGGGCTTTGATCCTGCCGTGGTAGACATAACCACCCCGGTCAAAAACCACGGTGTCAATTTTCTTCTCCAGAAGCCTCTCTGCTATCAACGTTCCCACCTGCTTGGCTGCTGCCACATTACCCCCAAATTTCACCTTTTCTTTCAGGTTGCTGTCCAGGGTGGAGGCGGCGGCAAGGGTTACTCCCTGCTTGTCGTCAATCGCCTGCACATAAATGTGATTCAGACTCTTGTATACAGCCAGGCGCGGGCAATTCGCATTGCCGTTGACTTTTTTTCGAATCCTTTTCTTGACGTGTTGCCGTCTTTCGTTTGCTGATTTAAACCTCATGTTTTCCTCCCTTAGGCGCCTGTTTTACCGGCCTTCAGGCTGATGCGTTCATCTATGTAGCGAATTCCTTTACCCTTATATGCGTCTGGTTTCCGGAAACGGCGGATAACGGCTGAAATCTCTCCTACCCGCTGCCTGTCAATTCCTTCCACAGTGATAAGGTTTTCCTTCGGCTCCACGTTGACCGTAACGTCACCCGGTATCGGAAAAATGATCGGATGGGAAAAGCCAAGCTGCATTTCCAGGTTTTTACCCTTCACCTCAGCCCGGTAGCCGACACCGATAATCTTCAACTGTTTCTTGAAGCCTTCGGTAACACCCACAACCGTGTTGTTAATCAATGCGCGGGTCAACCCGTGAAAACTCTTCGTCTGCTTGTCTTCGGAGCTCCGGGAAACAATTATCCGTTCGTCCTTCACTTCCACCTGGATCTGGAACGGAATTCTTGTCTCCAGAACACCCTTCGGCCCCTTGACTTCCACTTTTTCAGGCGAAATACTCACCTTAACAGAAGCCGGTACCGGAATCGGTTTCATTCCAATTCTCGACATATTCTGCCTCCACCTACCAGACCTTACAGAGAACTTCCCCGCCGATACCAAGTTCAGCGGCCTTTTTCCCTGTCATGATGCCCTGTGATGTGGAGATTATGGCAATGCCATAACCACCCAGTACTACCGGAATATCGTCTTTCCCGGAATATACGCGCCGTGACGGTTTGGATATACGATCCAGACCCTGAATCACAGGCTCCTCGTTGATATATTTAAGATACACAATTATCTTTTCTTTACCTTCGTCTTCCACTACTTTAAAATTCTTTATATAACCTTCTTCTCTCAGAATCGTAATAATCATTTTCTTGACTCTGGAAGAAGGCACTTCGACACGCTCGTGATTTGCCATAATAGCATTGCGGATTCTGGTTAACATATCCGCGATGGTATCTGTATACATGCCCCTCTCCTCTTTTACCAGCTTGCTTTGATTACGCCGGGGAGCTCACCCTGGTTCGCGAGCTTCCTCAAACAAAGGCGGCACAGGCCGAACTTCCTGTAGTACGCATGGGGACGACCGCAGATTTTGCAACGGTTGTATTCCCGCACCTTGAATTTCGGCTTCCGTTTGGCCTTGGCTATCATAGATTTTTTTGCCATGGTCTCTCCTTAGTTTTTCCGGAACGGTACGCCCAGATAAGAAAGTAGTTTCCTGGCTTCCTCGTCTGTCTTTGCCGTAGTTCCAATCGTGATATTCATTCCCCGGGTTACATCCATCGAATTGTAATCGATTTCAGGAAAAATCAATGCATCCCGAATTCCGATGGTATAGTTTCCCCGGCCGTCAAACGCCTTGAGAGACAGTCCCCGGAAATCCCGGACACGGGGCAATGCTACATTTAATAACCGATCCAGAAATTCATACATCTTTTCACGATGCAATGTAACCCGGCAGCCAATGGGCATTCCCTCCCGAAGCTTAAAAGCCGCAATGGACTTCTTCGCCCGGGTAATCACAGAATGCTGACCCGCCGCCTTGCTCATATTTTCAGACGCATTGTCAAGGGTCTTTATATTCGAAGCCCCGTCTCCTACGCCCATGTTCAGCGTAATTTTCGTCACCTTGGGGACCTGCATGACGTTGTCATACTCAAAGTCCTTCATCAGCTTCGAAACAATTTCGTTTTTGTAAAGATCCTGCAGTCTAGCCATGATTCACCTCAATTACTTGTCAATGATTCCGTTGCACAGCTTGCAGATACGGACTTTCCGGTTATCTTTCAGGATTTTCTTCCCGATCCGGGTCGGCTTTCCACATTCCGGGCATACAACCATCAGATTGGAAATGGCAATGGAAGCTTCACGGTCTTCAATACCGCCGGAAATTCCGGAAGACTGGTCGGATTTCAGGTGCTTTTTCACCATATTGATGCCTTCTACCAGAACTCTTTCCTTCTTCATGTCCACATTCAGCACAATCCCGGTCTTACCCTTGTCTTTGCCGGCAATTACCTTGACTTTATCTTTTTTCTTGATGCTTGCCTTTTTCAACATCTGGCTCTCCTCACAATACTTCGGGGGCCAGAGAAACAATCTTCATAAAATTGTGTTCCCTGAGCTCCCTGGCAACCGGTCCGAATACGCGTGTCCCGAGAGGCTCATTATCGGTATCGAGCAGAACCGCCGCATTTTCGTCAAACCGGATATAGCTGCCGTCTTTCCGCCGATGTTCTTTCCGCTGCCGAACAATGACAGCCTTCACCTTGCGGATTTTTTTCTGGTTCCATGCAGGGTTGCCCTCTTTTACAGAGGCCGTGATGATGTCACCGATCTGGGCATATGGCCCGACCGAACCACCGATTGGATGGATACACATGATTTTTTTGGCTCCGGAGTTGTCCGCAACCTTCAAAATAGTTCCCATTTGAATCATTGTTTCTTCTCCTCGCGCCTATAACTCAGGTGCCCGTTCAATAATTTTTTGCAGGCGCCAGCGCTTTCTGCTGGAAAGGGGCCGTGTTTCCACGATTTCCACCTTATCCCCGATGTTGCAATCGTTTTCAGGATCATGCGCCATGTACTTCTTCGACTTCTTGATGTATTTCTTGTACAGAGGATGCTTGATCAACATCTCAACCTTTACAACGATGGACTTTTCCATCCGGTTGCTGACCACACTTCCCGTCCGTACCTTGCGGTTATGCATCTGCCTGCCTCCTTCTCTCGGCCAGAATCGTATTCAGCCGGGCAATTTCCCGTCTCGCTTTCCGAAGGGAAAGCGGATTGTCCAGTTGCCCCATGGTGTGCTGAAAACGAAGCTTGAAGAGTTCCTCTTTCTTTTCGGTGATTCTCACTTCAATTTCTGCCGGAGCCAGATCCCTGATTTCTGCTGATTTCATTTCTGCCCCCTCACTTGTTTCGTTCCACGAACTGAACTTTGATCGGCAATTTAGAACTCGCCAACTCCATTGCACGTTCAGCCAGTTCCCGGGGAATGCCCTCAATTTCAAAGAGAATTTTTCCCGGTTTTACCACAGCTACCCAACCTTCCGGAGCACCCTTACCCTTACCCATACGGGTTTCGGCCGGCTTGCTCGTATACGGTTTATCCGGGAACATCCGGATCCAGATTTTCCCACCACGCTTCACATGCCTTGTAATGGCGATACGAGCGGCTTCAATCTGGCGGTTCGTAATCCAAGCGCCTTCCAGTGCCTGCATCCCGAATTCACCAAAGGCGACGTAATTGCCACGCATGGCCTTTCCCTTAACTCTACCTTTATGAACCTTCCGGTGCTTAACCTTTTTCGGCATTAACATCTGGTACCTCCAACCTTACCGTCTCATCCGTTTGGACGGGAGTTCAGGAAGCTGTTCTCCTTTGCTGATCCAGACTTTGACACCGATGACACCATAGGTCGTCATAGATTCAGCGAACCCGTAATCAATCCTGGCCTTCAGAGTCGAAAGCGGAATCCGGCCCCAGGAGTACTCTTCAGTTCGGGCGATATCCGCGCCGCCCAGACGGCCGCCTACCTTGATTTTGATACCGGTTACGCCCTTTTTCTGCGCATTTTCCATTGCCTTCTTCATGGCACGGCGGAAAGCAATCCGGCGTTCCAGCAGTGAAGCAATGTGCTCTGCTACCAGCTGAGCTTCTGCTTCCGGTCCCGGAACCTGTTCAATGTTAATATAAACTTCCTTGCGGTTCAGCATCTTCTGCAGATCCGCCCGGAGCTTGTCTACCTCTGAACCCTTGCGACCAATAATTATTCCCGGCTTTGCGGTAAAAATATTGATTGTAATCTTGTCTGCGGCCCGTTCAATCTCAATGGAAGAAACACCGGCTTCATAGAGCCGTTTCTTCATGTATTTCCGAAGCTTCAGATCTTCATGCAGGGTATCCCGGTAGTCACGGTCTCTGTACCAGCGAGACTTCCAAGTTTTGTTGTAACCCAACCGAAATCCGTATGGATGTACCTTTTGACCCACCAAACACCTCCACTTACTCTTTCACATCTAATTCGATGGTAATATGAGAATATCGTTTCAGGATTCTCACGGCACGCCCCATGGCGGCGGCACGAATCCGCTTCAATGTGGGTGCCTGGTCTACATATGCACGGCTGACGAAGAGCTGATCCACATCAATCGCCTCGTTGCCATTCTCCGCATTGGCAATAGCGGAGTGCAATACCTGTGCGACCCTTTTCGCATACATTTTCGGGGATGCATCCAGAATCGCGACGGCATCCTCTACCATCTTCCCTCGGATTGCGTCAACCACAATACGGGTTTTCTGGGGAGACCCCTTCACATATTTAGCAATTGCTCTAGAAACCATGGTCTACCCCTACCTTCTCTTGGAGCCTTTATCTTTGCCGGCATGGCCCCGAAAGGTCCGGGTCGGCGAAAATTCTCCAAATTTATGTCCCACCATATTTTCATCCACATATACCGGGAAAAACTTTTTGCCGTTGTGAACAGCAAATGTCATTCCGATCATTTCCGGTGTTACGGTGGAGCGACGGGACCATGTACGAATCACCTTTTTGCTGCCGCCAACCTGCATGGCAGCCTCGACCTTTTTCATCAAATGGTCGTCTGTAAAAAATCCTTTTCTAAGTGACCTAGTCATTTCCTTCCTCCACTATACTTTCCGTCTGCGGACGATATACTTATCCGACTGGTTACGTTTTTTTCGGGTCTTGTACCCCTTGGTCGGTTTCCCCCATGGTGTGCAGGATGGACGGCCACCGGAAGAACGCCCTTCACCACCACCCATCGGGTGATCAATCGGGTTCATTGCCACCCCACGAACATGGGGCCGACGGCCCAGCCAGCGTTTCCGGCCGGCCTTTCCGATGGTGACATTTTCATGTTCCAGATTTCCCACCTGACCAATGGTTGCCCGGCATTCAGAATGAACCAGGCGAACCTCACCGGAAGGGAGACGAAGGTGACAATACTTGCCTTCCTTTGCCAGTAACTGCGCATAGGACCCGGCACTGCGGCACATCTGCCCGCCTTTCCTGATTTTCAACTCTACATTGTGGATCAATGTCCCCACCGGAATACTCTTCAACGGCATGGCATTCCCTACCACAATGTCTACTTTTTCGCCGGAAATCACATTGTCCCCGACTTTTAAACCTGCAGGCGCCAGCATGTAGCGCTTTTCGCCATCCGCATACACCAGCAACGCAATACGGGCAGAACGGTTGGGGTCATACTCAATAGACGTCACCTTTGCGACCACATCATCTTTCTGCCGCTTGAAATCGATTACCCGGTACAACCGTTTGTGACCGCCGCCGCGAAAGCGAACCGTGATCCGGCCGTGGTTGTTTCGGCCGCCCTTGCTGTGCAGCTTTTCAACCAGAGACTTTTCCGGCCTTTTCTTGGTCAGCCCGGAAAAATCCGCTACGGTCATTTCTCTGCGGGAAGGTGTCGTGGGTTTAAACTTTTTCACTGCCATAACTGACTCCTACTCACACATTCTCGAAGAAATCGATCCGCTGACCGCTTTCAGCAAGGGAAACGATCGCCTTTTTCCAGCTTCTCCGTTTCCCCGCGTGTTGGCCAAGACGTTTCCGTTTTCCATCGTAATTCATAACCGTGACCTTCTTGACACTTACCTTGAATATTTTTTCCACCGCATTCTTAATCTCAATCTTGTTTGCGTCCCGAGCCACCTCAAAGACGTAAGCGGGCGGATCTAATTCCTGAAGGTCATTGCTTCTCTCCGTTATAATCGGCCGAAGAAGGATATCGTGTGCGTTTTTCATCCCAGTACCTCCTCGATCCGCTTGACTGCATCTACCGACAGAAATACATACTCATATTTCATCAAATCATATACATTCAAGTCAGTGGCAACCATGGTCTTCATCCGCGGGTTGTTCCGGGATGAGAGATAGAGTTCGCGATTCACCTCGTTGTCTACAAGAAGGACCGTAGATGCTTCCATGCCCTTGATTACTTTCTCATGCAGTGCCCGTGTTTTGATTTCGCCCAGCTCAAAGTTGTCGATCACACGCAACTTTTTTTCACCCAGCTTGTCTGAAAGGAGACACCTTACAGCTTTCCGCCTCTTTTTCTTCGGAATTGCCGAAGAAAAATCCCGGGGTTGAGGTCCATGAACCGTACCACCGCTCCGCCACAACGGACTCCGTGTGCTACCGGCCCGGGCCCGGCCCGTTCCTTTCTGCCGCCATGGTTTCTTGCCGCCGCCACTCACATCCTTCCGGTTCTTCACCGAAGCATTTCCCTGGCGTCGATTCGCCAGAATGGCATTCATGGCTTCCCAGACAACATGGCGATTCATCTCAACTTCAAACACTTCAGGTTTCAAAGTGATCTCATCCACCTGCTTGTTATCCAGATTAAATACTTTCACCTTAGCCATTTTCCACTCCATTAACCCTTGTTGATGAAAACATAGCTGCCCCGGCTTCCCGGAACAGCGCCTTTCACCACAAGCAGGTTGTTTTCCTTGTCAATGCTGACCACTCTCAGCCCCTTGACGCTGACATTCCGGTTGCCCATCTGGCCCGGCATCTTCTTGCCGGGAAAAACCCGGGCCGGCCATGCACACTGCCCGATTCCACCAGGCGCGCGGTGAAAGTTAGAGCCATGACCACCGGGTCCGCCGGCGAAGCCGTGACGCTTCATCACACCCTGAAAGCCTTTACCTTTGGATTTTCCGGTAACATTTACTTTATCTACCCCTTCAAAGATGTCCACTGTCACTTGCTGACCCGGCTGCACATCCTCATTCCCGGAGCGTTTAAACTCTTTCAGGACACGAACAGTACCCGCACCCGCCTTTTCCAAGTGCCCCTTCTGTGGTTTGGCAATCCGTTTCGGGTTTACCTTTTCTACAAGTCCAAGCTGTATCGCCTCGTATTGATCCCGGTCGTTTGATTTGACCTGAACCACTACACAGGGGCCTGCCTGAATCAATGTAACCGGAATGGCTCTACCTTCTTCATCGAAGACCTGAGACATTCCGACTTTTCTACCAATAAGTCCACTAACCATAACCTATTCCTCCAAATCGCCAGAGCCTCAGCTCCCTGTCCCGGATGCCTTGATTTCCACATTGACACCAGCTGGAAGTTCCAGCTTCATCAGTGCTTCAATTGTATGCTCGTTCGGGTCATGAATGTCAATCAGCCGCTTGTGAACCCGAATCTCAAACTGTTCCCGAGATTTTTTGTTCACATGGGGGGAGCGGTTCACAGTAAACCGGGAAATATCTGTGGGCAGAGGCACCGGGCCGGCCACATGGGCCCCGGTCCGCTTCGCCGTATCCACGATTTCCGATGTGGATTGGTCCAGAACCCGGTAATCGTACGCTTTCAGTCGAATTCTGATCTTACTGCTCTTCATGGTTCCTCTCTTACTCAATAATCTCTGTCACGGTGCCGGCGCCGACGGTCCGTCCACCCTCGCGGATGGCGAAACGAAGACCCTTTTCCATGGCAATG
>JAADJC010000057.1 GCA_013151025.1 Acidobacteriota bacterium | reverse complement strand
TTCCGTGAAAGATAATTATCCCAAAGGGTCCACATTCGTTATTGATCTTCCTGTTGTGTGAACTGTGTGATTGTTTAGTAGGAACGAGAGGTGCCGACAGGGGATTAGAAAAAGGAGGAAACGTGAAAATTATGATTCTCGCCGGAGGAAGCGGTACCAGGCTCTGGCCCCTTTCACGACATGCCAACCCGAAACAGTTTTTGAAGAAATTTGACGGGGAATCTCTGCTTCAGAAAGCAGTACGACGCGCTCTGACTGTGACAAATGCTGAAGAAATTCTAATTATTACAAACAAGGCATATGAATTTCAGGTGAAGAATCATGTTCGCACCTTGGCCCCTGACGTGTTGAAAAATGTAGTACTGGAACCGGCCGCCAGGAATACCGCTCCTGCCATTGCCCTCGGAATGGCTTACATAAAGGAAAGGATGAATGGAAACCCGGATGAGATGATATTGGTTATGCCCTCGGATCACCTGATCAGCCCGCTTTCGCTTTTTCAGTCCACTGTTCAAAATGCGGAGCAGGCATCCGGAGCAGGTATGCTGGTCACCTTTGGAATCAAGCCCGGACACCCGGAGACGGGGTATGGATACGTGCAGCGATCCGGGAAAAAAACAGGTGAAGCATGGTGGGTGAAGCGTTTTGTAGAAAAACCGGATCTCAAAACCGCTGAATCCTATCTGAAATCCGGAGATTATCTGTGGAATTCCGGGATGTTTGCTTTTTCAATCGCAACCATGACAACCGCTTTCAAAACATTTATGCCGGAGCTGTGGAAGGCGATGGACAATGGCCTAAACGCTATCCTGTCTTCTTTTGGCGAGTTGACGGCTGCCTCTATTGACTACGGAATCATGGAAAAATCTGACAATGTAGTTGTAGTGCCGGCGGATTTTCAATGGTCGGATGTGGGTTCATGGGACAGTTTTTACGATGTTCTGGGAAAGGATGCCGCATCAAATGTAATTAATGGGAACGTGTTGCCGGTAGATACGGAAAATTGCCTGATTCTTGGAGGAAAACGACTCATTGCCACGGTGGGATTGAGAAACCTGCTGGTGGTTGAAACCGCAGACGCCGTTTTAATTGCCGGGAAGGGAGAGACGCAAAAAGTCAAGACTATTGTAGAGACTCTGAAAGTGGAAAAGCGTCCTGAGGTGGAGGAGCATGTGACTGTGGAACGCCCTTGGGGAAATTATACGGTTCTGGAGAATCGACCAGGTTACAAGATCAAGCGAATTGTGGTGGAGCCGGGAGAAAAGCTCAGTTTGCAGCTTCATCATCGAAGAAGTGAGCATTGGGTTATCACTGCGGGTACTGCAAAAGTGCGCGTGGGAGATGATGAAGAGATTCTCCACGTGAATGAGGGGATATTTGTGCCGATGAAAACGCTTCATCGGCTTGAAAATCCGGATAAAGTTCTCCTTGAGATGGTGGAAGTGCAGGTGGGGGACTATCTTGGTGAAGATGATATTGTCCGGTTCGATGACGTGTATGGGAGAAAATTTGAGGAGAGAGGAGACAGCAATCAATAGGTGAAACAGCAAACGCTTTCGGAAAAAGATAGATTCAGGATTATTCGTTTTCCGGAAGCTTTTGTTCACGCATATAACAGCTTCTACACAATACTTTGTTCGGGTCTTCCGGCACAAAATTTACGTATTCCCGTTTTCCGCAACGGCAGCAGACAATGGAAATTGTGACTTGGAGGCGTTTGTTTCGCGTCCTGTCCGGTACCTTTCCCTTTAATTTTTCATAGCACGTGTCACAGAGTTTGACTGGTTCGGTAGCCCTGCGGTAGTTAAGTTCCACCTCAATTCCGCAATTTTCGCATTTGACTTTGAACCGTCCGGCAACTTTCCGCATGATTTCGCGGTTCCGATACTTTCGTTTTTTCTTAACCTCAAAACACTCCCTGCAAAGGACAGCAGTTCCCCTCACGGGTTTGAATGGAACCTGATCTTCCTTTCCGCACATACTGCAGATGATGGTGTAAAGTTTTGGTGGTTCCTGGCCCAGCCGGGGGAGGGGCGCCGGTTTTTCCGGCTGCCGCTCCCGTCGGGTATCTGATTTTTTATTCCCGAAATTTCCGGGATGTGGCTTATTGGGATGTATAGACATGCTCACTCATTGATGCCGTCGGCAACGCGCTCATTCCGAGGTAAGTAAAAATAATGGCGGCAAATCCGATGATGGAAAAAATAACCGCTTTACGGCCATGCCATCCCTTGACGTAACGAAGGTGGAAGTAGGTCAGATAAATGGTCCAGGTGATCAGGGACCAGTTTTCTTTCGGATCCCAGAACCAGTAGTCCCCCCAGGCAAATTTAGCCCACATGGAGCCCGTGAGCAATCCCATATTCAGAAATGTGAATCCGACAATGATTAATTGGTGGGTGAAAGCTTCCAGGTCAATAATTTCTCCACCGAGAGCGTTGGTGAAAAAGCGGCCTTTTCTCGTGTCCTGATTCAGAACAATGGCATCCGGAAAGAAAAGATACATGATACCGGTAGCAAAGGAAACAGCCAATGCCCCATAACCGATAAAATAGATAACTACATGGGGGATGAACCAGCCGCTCTGGAGTGCTGGAGGAAGATTGATGATTTCCACATCCACCTTTACCACGGCAAAAAGGAGGCAACCCAGTGCCAGCACGATGGAGCCGACCCCCACCAGCTTGACTTTCCGGATAATCTCCAGAATCAGGTATACCAGTATGATGCAGAAAGCGGCAAATATGAGGGATTCGTAAAAGGTTTTGAATGGGGGGCGTCCTGCTGCCATCCAGCGCTGAACAATCAGCCATCCGTTTATGACAAAACCTACAAAGAGGGAGAATCGTCCCAGGGTGTACACGCTGTTATTCTTCATGAACAGGGAGAGTGAATAGAGTACAAAGGCAATGGTGTATATGCAGATCAAACCGGTCAGCATTGTACTGATACGGGAAAAGTTGTCTATAAGTGCAATCATCTTCAGTACCTCACATCTTGAAGTAGAATCTAAGGATTCCGCCAATGGTTAACATTAGAAAACCAAAGAAAACAATGTAGACGCCCGGGTCCCGGACAACGGAAATACCGGAATAGGTCGGATCCTTGGGGTCATAGTTGGACTGATAAAAATAGTAACCACCGTAGGACAAAGGGCTGTTGACTTCAACCGTTTTCTTTTTTACAACCTTCCCGTCTTTCAAAACCGAAATATAGCTTCGATACGCTTTTGGGGAATCATCTTTGTTTCTAAGGAGGATGGCCACCCTGCCGTTGTCAAGGAAAGTAGCCGTTTTGTCACTGGCTCCCAGCATTTGCATTTCTTTCTGACCATTCTGGATCCACTGGATACGGACCACAGGGTTATTGGGCTTATCTGATCGGTTGAATTCTTCCCTTGCCTTGGTGGCGTGGGGAATGAATGAGTTGAATTCGAAAATGGTGTTTCCCACGTTGAGACGGTTGTTTTCCAGCATACCTTTTTTAAACTTTCTGCCATCCTCTGTTTTCTCATAGTGACCATCTGAACTGACCACGTAGACGGGCTTACCTTTCAAGGTCGGAACGAAAGTGAAGTGGATGACGGCATTGCCGGGGAGTTTTTTCCCATGGGTAAAATCAGGGAAATTGGCAAACACCCACTGGCTTGTCTTTTCTCCGGTTTCTTTGTTGCTGAATACAAGCTCCAGTGCCGGATTGTCCGGGTTAGTGCCGGCAGATACAATTTGCTTGGTCTTGTCGTCGATAGAAAATGACGGGTAAAACCGCCCGATTCTAAGAGTAGTGTCTGAGGTAAATGAATAGGATTTACCTTCCTGGACAGGAATCAGGCGATGACTGCCGTCGGGGAATCTTACACTGAGAAGTTTCTGTTCGGACACGGTTTCTGCAAGGTTTTTCGGCATGTCCCACTTGAACACGATCATGCCTTGTTGATCCGGCATAAAGAAACGGTCATCCCCTGCCATGTCAAAGAAAAACGCCGTCTGGGAATGTTTCCCTTCGTGGAGCACCACTTTTACAGCACCGGGACCGGTTTTGGCAGGCTTTGCCACTTCCCGTACTGCGTAGTCGGGGAAGAATTTGAGTATTTTCAATGTTCCGTGGGTGTTTTTGATCGGATACTCTGCATTTTCAACAGACTTGAAGGAGTAAGGCATACCGAACTTGTCTTTCGAGTCCGGTCGCGTGTACACGTAAACCCGATAGTCGGGAGCATAATGATCTACTTCAAACTTATCCAGCCGAAGTTGAAAATCCATGTGCTTTTTTTGGTCCAGCAACTGATTGTATTGGGTTAATTGAAACTCATTAACCATGTCGCCTTCATGGAAGTTGATGTACCCCTTAACGCTGAAGAAAGCGCTGATGGATCCGCCAATGACGACGGTCAATATACTCAGGTGAATCAGGAAAAAGCCGATTTTATTTTTTCTGATCGGCAGATGATTCAGCGTACAGATGAGGATATTGAGGTTCAGGAGAAGTACCAGTCCGGAGAACCAGACCGAATGGTAGGTGTCTCCCAGGGCCAGTAATTTCACGAACTTATAAAAGCCTGGTGAATAAGATTGGAGATATCGGGCAGGTTCCACATTCTGAAGAATCAATGTACCGATAATGACTGCAATGGTGAAATAAAACAGTACGGAAGCCGCCAATTTCATGGATCTGAAAAAATCCAGCACATTCTGGGGTTTTCGTGCAGTGGCAAGAATTATAAACAGTGCCAGTGCTGCAGTAAGTACGTAAAAAGCCGGTTTGTTGAGATTGGCCGCAACCTGGAGGATCAGCAGATAAACCGTAATAAGCCCGGTCGCTGCCAGATAAAAAGCCAGTGGTTTTTTTCTCAAGTTCAACTCCTTTCAATATAAATTATTACCCGGAACATTCATTCGGATAAAAGCTAAAAACAACCCGGAATATGGAAGAATAAGCTGTTTTCCAAATCCCGGAAATTAATAATAAAACATTAACATCAGTCTTTCTTTTGAAGACTTTCAATATAGCTTGTCACGATATTCCGAAGGGAATCATCTGAAAATACAGCGGCAGGACGTTTTTCCTTGTTGAAATATCCGCCCCCTCCACCCAACAGGTAGGTGGTCAAATCAATTGTATAGTGGGCATCGGCCTGAAAAGGTTTATCTCCTATTTTTCGAATTTCTATCCGGTTGCTTTCCGCCAGGTTTGGATGAACCGTGTAGTCTACTCCAATGAAAAAACCAAACTGGAAGAATGGATAGGTGGATTTCAACTGGCCTTCTGAGTTCAGCATGGTTGCTGCGTGCTCCATAAGCGTTTTCAATTGGTTTCCGGTAACGGATATCTGAGCCAGAAAATTGTCATAGGGAAGCAATTTGAAGATATGAGTATTGACCACTGTTGCCCGTTTAGATTTTACCCTCATGCCGGGATTGGATAGCGTGACCAGCTGAATGTCTGAATCCTTCCAGTGCTGCATGGCGTCGGCAATAAAATAAGACGCAGTTCCAGGGGCCAGGGGATCGTCTGTAAATTCTACCGGATGGCGATATTCACCTACATCTGAATCCATGAATTTCTCAGTGGCTTTGTCCAGTTTCCGAACCTTCTTTTCAATTTTCTTGTCTATCCTACTGTCATCCACCTGCAATGTTGTGGAACTTTTACCCAGTATTTCCCATTTCCCGTCCCGCTGTTGCAGGTCCATCAGAACAACGCCAACAGACTTTGCGTGGTCTTTGGGCTGACAGAGCAAAACACCTTTGTACATCTCCAGATGAACTTCCTTGTGGGTGTGGCCGAAAATGATTGCATCAATGCCGGGCACGTTTTCTATTACCTGATAGACGGCATTTTCATTCATCTGTCCGGTTTGCAGTTTCTGACCCTTGCCACTGTGAACCAAGCCGATAATGATGTCCGTTCCCTGCAGTTTCAGTTCTTCCACTGCCTTTTTTGCCGATGTCACCATATCGAGGAAATGTGTCCCATCCAGCATTTTCGGCGTTTCAAAAAGGCCAGTGGCGGGGGTTGTTAATCCGAAAAACCCGACTTTAACGCCACCCCGTTTCAGAATCAGGGTGCCGGGAAACAACGGATGATTGGCTTTATTCAGAATGTTGGCTGAAATCCAGGGGAAACGGGTGTGGGAAGTATTCTGCTTCAGTGCATCGGTACCGTAATCAAAATCATGATTTCCCGGAACAGCCACGTCGTATTTCAACATACGCATGGCTGTGACCACCGGGTTATCCTTGTCAATGGCGTGATAATGGTGGTAGAAAGTGAGTGGGTTTCCCGCAAAGGTGTCTCCGCAGTCCACAAGAATGCTGTTTTTCTTACTTTTCCGCAATTTGTCAATCAGCGGGGCTGCCTGGACAAGGCCGTAGCCCAGTTTTTTCCCGCTTACGTAATCTTTTCCGGTTACGTTGCCGTGCATATCTGTGGTCGCCAGAATGGTAATTGTCACCTCTTTGGCTGAAGCGGTGAAAAAAGCGATTGTTACAAGGGCAAGAATCAGGATCAAACGACGCATAAATCCCTCCGAACCAGTGGTGACTGGATTTTAGCACAAAAAGGAGGAGGGAGGGGAAGAAGTGGAGGACATTTCAAGGCCTTTCTTGACAAGAAAGTGAAGCTGATTTAATATATAAACTGAATAGTCGGTTTATAAAACAACCAGTCGGTTTGGAGGTGTGGTGTGGGAAAGAACAAAATCATTCATTCCATCCGGGTGCCCCGGATATTGGATGCAACCGTAACTTTAATTGCTGAAAAGGGAATTCAGAATATTACCCTGGATCAGGTTGCAGAACGGGCGGAGCTTTCAAAGGGTGGGCTGGTGCACTATTTCTCCGGTAAGGATAAGTTGATTGAGAGTGCGGTCACTGAATTTTTCAAGAAAATTTTTAAAAGGGGAAAAGAGATTCGCGACAAAATTGATAATCCCTTTGAACAGATACTTTCTTATACCTGGCTTTATAACAAAAATGAACCGGATCTTCTCGTCGGATACAGGCTGTTTTTTGACATGATGTCAATTGCGTCCCAGGACCGGCGTTACCGGCAGGTATTTCAGGACTTTGTTGAAAACTGGATTACGTTGCTGAAAGCTTCGATTTCCAAAGGTATTGCGGCAGGCGATTTTCAGGTTGAGAACATTGACGAAACGGCCAGAAGTGTTTCGGCGGTTTATCAGGGGGTGGCATCCCGATGGTTTTTAGACCCTGAGAATCACCCGGATGAATGGGCTGTAAAGACGGTAAGGAATCTTGTGAGTTTTCTTATGGGAAACAAATATTAAGAGGGAGGACGTATGGCGGTTTTTGAGTCAACTGAAAAGATGTTTGAGGTTTTGGGGGATCTTTTTGAAACTTTGCTTGAACATCCCGTGGCAGGCGAGAAGTTCAAAAAGCAGGCGGTTACAATCCGGTTCATTATGAATGAGCCTCAGGGTGAAATATGGCTTCTTCCGGAAGGAAAGGTGGTTTGCGGTGTCCCGGAGGGACTGAAGGCGGACATTTCAATGACATTAAGCGGAGATACCGCTCACAATTTCTGGTTGAAGAAGATTACCATGCCGGTTGCACTTGCGAAAGGACTGATCCGGGCAAAGGGGCCGCTGGCAAAGGTATTGAAACTTCTTCCGATTCTGAACCCCGCATACGAGGCTTATCCCGCAATTGCGAAAAAACACGGCTTGAATATTTAGGGGGAGAGGATGGCTATCGAAAGGGCGATTCGGCAGTTTGAAGCGGACAGAAAGGAATCTGTCAGGATTCTGTCCAGGCTTTTAATCGCATCCGGGACAACTTCCCCCAGGGTGGGAGGTGTCGGGGAATGCACGTTTCATATTGTTGAGGATGAGTGTGATATTGAAGATATCTGCCAGCAAATCGAAAAGATTTCGAATGACAATGAGGCGTGGGGATTTTTTAAGAGAGATGCGCAGATGCTTCGGGACGCGGACGCGGTCATTGTCATCACTTCATTGAGGTCACTGAAAGATCCTTCCGATATCAACTGCAATATGTGCGGTTATTTGACCTGTGAGTATATGGAGCAAAGAGAAAAGTTGGACAAAAAAGATGCTGCTGTTGCCTACACCGGCCCGTTGTGTACATTCAGAGCGGCCAATGTAGCGTATGCCTTGAACGGGGTGATTTCTCTGGCAAAGCAGCTGGGAGTTGATTTCGGTGTTTTCTGGAGTGCGGGGCTTGCTGCCATGCGGATGGGGGCGGTTCCCCGGGATACCGGTTTTGCCGTCGCGGTGGGAATCAGTATTTCCGAAAAATCGCCTTTCAGGGATATTCCCCTGGATTACGATAAATTCAATGACAGGAGCATGAAAGACAGGATTATTTATCGATTGTGGCCGCAATTCCGTTCAATTTATTCGTAAGGAGTGCGTGATGGCAAAGAGAATGATGGAGGATCTGGTTCAATCGGGCCTTGAGAGGGCGGTTGAACTGATGGCCCTTGCCGCCAATGATGCGTGGCACTTTGGCGGAAAACAGACTTTAAAGATGGTTTATCTGGATGAGGATGAGATGGAAGAGATGGCGAATTACGCTCTCTCCCTCGGAGACATGTCCCCTCTTGCGGCCCGGGACGGCCGGTTTGCCCTTGAGTTGATGAAAGAGCCCTGGGCTGTTCTGGTCTTTGGCGCCGGCAGGAAATCAACTTTTAATTACAATTGCGGTGCCTGCGGTTTCAGAACCTGCGCGGAGTTAAACAAAGCGGAAACGATGGAATCGCTGACCTCAAACGGCCCCGCCTGTGTTTTTGAGACCTTGAACTTGAATATGGCAGCCAATGCCGCTGCCGCCACCGCGGGAAGGCTGGGACTTCATTGCCGGGTTTTTTCCACACTTGCCTTTGCCGCGAAGGCGCTTGAGTATATTGACGCGGATATTGTGGTCGGGGTTGCGGTAAGTGCGGCCAGGAAAGATCCTTTCTTTGATCGGCATCAATTTTGGACAAAGGAAGAATGGGAAAGGGTTTTCAACAGGGAGTTTCCGACATTTAACAGGGGATTTATCGGGGCAGTGGAGGAATGAGGAGGGTGCATGAGTAAATCACATCTGAATCAGGTAATCACATCCCATCTGGTGGAGTTCCAGGCCGACAGATTTCCCGATAGAGAAATTCTTGTGTTTGAGAGGGGCGGTTCGGGGGAAGATGTTCTGACCTATTCCGATTTGCATTTAACGGGCAACAGGCTTGCCGCCTACCTTCTGGGCAAGGGGGTGAAAAAGGGAGATGTTGTTGCCGTTTTTATGTACAACCGCCCGGAAGTCGTATCGTTATTTGTGGCTGCCTCAACCATTGGGGCGATTGCCGTTCCCATAGACCCGCGTTCGAGGGGGAGCCGGCTGAAGTATTATCTGGCCCATACGAAAGCCAAAGGAATCATTGTGGCCGGCGAAACGCTTGAAGCCTGCCGGGAGGTGAAAGACGAGGTTGCTTCTCTGGAGTTTGCCGCAGTGGCATATCAGAGGGATTATCCCGTTGAAGAAGACAGGAATTTTGAATCTTTGAATGAAGTTATTGAAAAGAAGTGGGGCACTGTGGAACAGCGTGTGTTTGATGTGGGCCATCCGGCACAGATTCTTTTCACTTCCGGTACAACGGGAAATCCAAAAGGTGTGGTGATACCGCATCAGAGAATCGGTTTGTACAATCTTTTGCGGCAGCTTGCCTGGAAGTATAAAAAAGATGATGTTCTGTACACAGGCCTTTCGCTTTCCCATGCCAATGCACAGGCAGTGACCCTATTCCCCGCCCTTTACGGGGGAGTTCGGGCTGTTTTCAGTCCGAGGTTTACAAAGTCAAGGATTTGGGAAATCTGCAGGAAATACGGCTGTACGACATTTTCCCTTCTCGGGGGAATGGCGGCAGGGATTTTCAACGAGCCCGGAAGGGCGGATGATGCGGATAATCCGGTACGGACGGTTGTAAGCGCGGGGATGCCGAAGGTAATCTGGAAAGCATTTGAGAAGCGATTCGGGGTTTTTGTTCACGAATGGTACGGCGCGGCCGAAGGAGGATTCGCGCATAATCTTCCGGGGAAGGGCCCTGTGGGCAGTTTTGGGAAACCGCTGCCGGGGATTATGGAGTTCGCGGTTATTGATGAGGCGGAAAACCGCCTTGGCCCCGATCAGACCGGTGAGCTGATAATCCGGAATCTTCGGGGAGAAACAAAAGTGAATTACTTCGATAATGCCGAAGCGTCGGAATTGAAAGTCAGGAAGGGGTGGATGTTTACCGGTGATATGGTTCATTACGATAAAAATGGCTGGTTTTTCTTTGATTTCAGAAAAGGAACGGAACTGAGAAGGGCGGGGGATTTTATTCAGCCTGAATATCTTGAAGCGGTAATTGGAAAGCATGAGGCGGTTTCCGAGGTGTGTGTGATTGGAATTCCGGCTGAGAGCGGCGCTCCGGGAGAACACGACATTGTCGCGGTAATCCGTCCTTTTGGCAGCGGGGAACCCGGTACGGAAGAGCTTTTTACTTTTTGCCGGAACAGCCTTGAGCCCAACTCCGTACCGCTTTACCTGTGGATTTTGGATGAGATTCCGAAAACACCGTCTGAAAAATTTTTGAAAAGGGTTCTGATCGAAAAATTCAGCCCGGACCTGAATAACGTGTATCGGGAACAATAGGAGGCTTTTGTGTCATATGCCGATTTAAATATTGAATTAGCCGAGGAACAGGAAGTATTAAAAAAGGAGATACATAAGTTTGCAGTTGAGGTTCTGCGGCCCGCCGCGGCGGAGCTTGATAAAAAATCTCCGACAGAAGTCATTGCACCGGAGTCTGTTTACTGGGATGTGATGAGAAAAATGTATCAATTGGGGTATCATACGGTTCATACCCCGGATGAATACGGCGGCCTCGGCCTTGATCCGGTATCCCAGCATATTTTCTGGGAAGAACTCGGCTACGGAAGCGTCGGATTCGCGGTTTCCCTCGGGGTCAGTCTGTTTCCCTCTTTTATGGCCTCCATGCTGGCGGATGATTTTATCATTGAAGAGGTTATCAAGCCGTTTGCGGATTGTGCGGATGCCACCCGAATGGGATGCTGGGCAATTACCGAGCCGAATCACGGAAGCGATACCCTGGTTTCGGGAATGGACGTTTTCAGAAACCCGGAAGTAATTCAGGATGTGAAGGCAGTCAAGAAGGGAGACAAATGGATTCTGAACGGTCAAAAGTCCGCATGGGTTTCCAATGGCCCTGTTGCGACCCAGGCGCTTCTCTTTGTCAATATTGATAAAACGATGGGAATGGCCGGTGGAGGTATCTGTATCTGTGATTTGACGCAAAAAGGTGTCGAAAAAGGGAAACCTCTGGATAAGCTCGGCCAGCGGGAGCTGCCTCAGGGTGAGATATATTTTTCAGATGCTGAAGTGCCTGAGGAATTGATGATTGTGGATCCGGAAAGTTATGAGGTGATGACCGAGATTGTAATTGCCGAGGCCAATATGCACATGGGGGCGTTTTTTACCGGTTTGGCGCAGTCTGCGTATGACCTTGCTTTGGCATATTGCGTTGAGAGAAAACAGGGCGGCCGTTATCTCGTTGAACATCAGGATGTTAAGAGAAAACTTTTTAATATGTTTACGAAGGTGGAAACGGCGCGGTCTTATTCAAGGGCTGTCATGAATTTCAATCTGAACATTGCGCCGCCGGTTGCCAAATACAGTCTTTCGTCAAAAGTTTACTGTACGCAGGCTGCTTTTGACGTATGCAATACCGCTGTGCAGTTGTTCGGCGGTTACGGCCTCAGCAAAGAATATGAGATTGAGAAACTATTCAGGGACGCCAGAGCGGGACTGATCGAAGACGGTTCCAATGATGTTCTCGCGATAAGCGGCGGGAATATGATTGTAAAGGAGATTTTTTAATATGGAAACATATATTGCGGGTTCCGGAATGATTAAGTTCGGTAAATATCCGGACAAAACCGTCAGAACAATGGCGATTGATGCCATTGAGTCCGCGTTGAAAGACGGGGAAATTGAAAAGAAGCAGATAGAGTACGCGTTTTTCTCCAACACTTTCTGGGGAATGTTTTCCAGACAGGATTCAATAAAAGGAGAAGTGATTCTGCGTTCCATGGGGATGGATTGCATTCCGGTCGTCAATGTCGAAAATGCCTGTGCCGGGGGCGCCACCGCTTTGCACATGGCTTATCTTGCCGTGTTGAGCGGACAGTGTGAGGTTGCCCTTGCCGTCGGTTCCGAGAAAATCAGCTCGGAAGATAAACTCAAGTCCCTGACCGCTTATGCCTCGTGCATGGATATGGAGAATTTTAAACACCATTTGAATGATGTTCTGATTCTGCAGCAATCGTTTCAGAATCTTGTTATTCCCGAAGAATTTCGAAAACCGGGTAAAGGGCGCTCGGTTTTTATGGATGTGTATGCTGTGGGTGCGAGGTGGCATATGAACAGATACGGTTCAACCCAGCGGCAGCTTGCCGTTGTCGCGGCGAAGAATCACTGGCATTCCTCAATGAATCCGTTGGCCCAGTATCAAATTCCCATGACCCCTGATATGGTGTTGAACGACAGCCCGGTTGTCTGGCCGCTGACCCGTTCCATGTGCGCGCCTGTGGGTGACGGTGCGGCCGCCTGTGTTGTTGTGTCTGACAGCTTTCTGAAAAAGCATGGCAAAAAGCGGGCGGTGAGAATTCGGGCAAGTGTTTTGGGAACAGGAAGAGATCGGGATATTGACGCCGAAGATCTGGGCAAAAGGCTTGGAAGCCTCGCGTATGAAAGGGCATCTGTTCAGCCGGAAGAAATTAATGTGGCGGAACTTCACGATGCGACGGCATACGGAGAGCTCCACCAATGTGAAAACCTCGGGTTTTGCGCGGAAGGGGAAGGGGGGATCATTGCTGAAAAGGGAGAAACAAAACTTGGTGGCAGAATCCCGGTCAATACCAGCGGCGGGCTTGAGTCCAGAGGGCATCCCATTGGCGCATCAGGGCTTGCGCAGATTCATGAACTGGTGATGCAGTTGAGAGGAGAAGCCGGTGCAAGGCAGGTAAAGGGTGCGAGACTGGCCCTTGCCCAGAACGGAGGCGGGAATATCGGACTGGAAGAAGCGGTGATGGGAATTACCGTTTTAGAGCGGGGATGAAGTGAAGACCATACTGATTACCGGTGCATTATCGGGAATCGGGAAAGAAACCGCCGAACTGTTTCTGAAGAACGGGTGGTCTGTTGCCGCTTTGGACTTGCTTCCCGCTCCCCCTGTTCAAAAAGAGAATTTCAGTTATTTCCAATGCGATGTTTCGGATTTGAACCGGGTAAAAGAAGTTGCCGGTATTTTAAAGGAGGGGGGAATCCGTTTGGATGCGCTGTTTAACTGTGCCGGTATTTTGCGGATGGGGACATTTGAGGCTATTCCCATTGAAATGCAGCTCCGGGAAGTTGATGTGAATTTCAAAGGGGTTCTCAATTGTATCCACTGCTTTAAATCGCTGTTGAATGAGGGGGCCGGCATTGTAAACATGGCGTCTCTTTCCGCAATTTACGGTACACCTGAACTTGCCGTATATTCTGCCACAAAGAGTGCGGTTCAATCCGTCACCGAATCTCTGAACATTGAATTCGGGAAAGAATCTATCCATGTTTCTGACATTATTGTTGGTTATGTCAGGACGCCGATGATTCTGGACAGCGAAAATATTGCGACAAGTGTGAAGAAACTCGGAGTGCCCGTCAGCCCTGACAGGATTGCGGCAGCTGTTTATAATGCGGTATTAAAGAGAAAGAGAGTTCATCATTATGTAGGGATTCAGACGAAAACCCTTGTATTTCTGGCCCGGCTTTTCCCTTTTGCTTCGAAACGGATGACCGGATTCCTTGCGAGCGGGGATTAATTGTGCTCTGATTTCTCTTCCCGGTGCAATGTGAATGTCATTTTTTCAGAATAGGGACAAATCGGAATACCGGCGGCGGTAGTCGGATGTTTCCCTCTATTTTGCTGTCCGATTTCCTTCTCTGTCTCTGTTTATTCGGAGATGGTACCGCTTGTTGTCAGGTAAATGCCGGCGGCGGCCATTTCCGAAAGGGCTTTCTCACCGTCATCCGGGCGGATATTGATGGCACGGACACAATCTGTCAGTACGGGTGGTGGGAAACCCGTATTTTACCGCGTCCAGTGCGGTGGCATTGACGCAGTAGTCGGTTGCCAGTCCGCAGATGAACAGTTTTGTTATCTGCTGTTCCCGGAGTATGGCGGCAAGGTCTATGTTCGTTGCTTCAAAACAGCTGTAACCGTCATCGGCATCGGATGTCCCTTTTTCGGCGAAAAACGTTATTTTGGATACATCCAGGTCCGGGTGAAACTCCGCACCGGCAGTTCCGGCGACGCAGTGAGGCGGCCATTTTTCAAAGTGAATTGTTTTTTTCGGGTGCATGTCCCGGGTGGCAATGATCAGTTCGAACTCCGGCAGAATCCGGTTGATGGTGGGAACGACCTCATCTCCATCTGGAACCGGCAGTGCGCCGCCAGGGCAGAAATCGTTTTGCACGTCCACGATCAGGAGGCAGCATTTATCCATGGTGGTGCCCCTGCTCGATGAGGGTTTTGCGGAGTTCGTAGAGGCGATTGCTGAGTCCGATCCGATAGATGTGGGGGTTTACGAAACGTTTGTGTCCATCCGGGAGAAGGGCGAAGCGCCTCCGGGCAAACTGACGGACTTCGTCAAGAGACGGGAAGGGTCCCAGAGCATTCCCTTTTTCCACAAAGGGGAAAAATACTTGTTCTGTTTTCAGTCCATCCCGGTCAATTCGAGTTTTTTTGAATTCGGTGGAGGGGTGGCGCAGGACACGGATGCGATCCTCTGTCTCATCTTCCAGCAGTATTCCGTCAATGGCAAAATGTCCATCTCCATTTAGGTATCGAATCACCTTTTTTTTACCGGGAAAATTGATTTTTTCTTCATTTTCAGAGAGCTTTAGAGTTGGTACATTCCCGATAGAACTCAATTTATAAATACCATCAAGGGCAGATTGTTCTCCCCCGGTTACCAATCTGGTGCCGACTCCAAAAATATCAATGGGGGCACCCTGTTCCAGCAGGCTGGCGATCAATTTCTCGTCCAACTGGTTGGATACCACAATCTTGACACCGGTCAGGTCTGCTTTGTCCAGAAGTTTTCGTGCCTTCTTGCTGAAATAGGTCAGGTCACCGGAGTCCAGGCGGATTGCCTGCAGCTTATGACCCTTTTCGGCCAGTTCTTTTGCCACCTGGATGGCGTGGGGAATACCGGATTTCAACGTGTCGTATGTGTCTACCAGCAGAGTCGTATGGTCGGGATATTGTCTGGCATATTCCCGGAAGGCTTTTAGTTCGGTGTCGAAACTCTGAATCCAGCTGTGGGCATGGGTACCCACCGCCGGAATACCGTAGCGTTTCGCCGCAAAGGTGTTGGAAGTGCCAATCGCACCGCCGATGTATGCAGATCGTGCAGCGGCTATGGCACCCATACTCTGGGCCCGGCGAAGACCAAAGTCGACGACATCCCGGCCTCTTGCGGCAAATACTGCCCGTGTGGCCTTGGTGGCGATAAGGGTTTGGTAGTTGATAATGTTTAAAAGCATGGATTCGATCAACTGGGCTTCCAGAATCGGTGCTTCCACCCGAAGCAGAGGGTCGTTGGGAAACACGATGTCCCCTTCACGGAATCCAAAAATGTTTCCGGAGAAGCGAAAGGTGACCAGATAATCCAAAAATTCCTTCCTGAAACCAAGGGAAGCGAGATAGTCCAGGTCATTTCCCTCAAAAGAGAATTGGAGCACGCCGTTTATTGCGTTTTCCAGGCCGGCAAAAACTCCGTATCCACCTTTGAAGGGGTTGCTCCTGAAATATAGGTCAAATATGGCGGTAGTATCTCTTTTTCCGGAAAAGAAAAAAGCTTGAGCCATGGTTAATTCGTAAAAATCTGTATATAACCCTGAATAATAATGTTCCATTTGTTTCCTGCCGTTTTTTCGCTTGATTCTGAATCCACAGGGTCTGTTTATATCGGTTTCAATTCTTAGGTTACGAAAGGCAATATGTGGATATGGTCACAGTTCTTCCGGAAAATCGGAAATGAACGCCACATGAACATTATAAAGGCCGTTTACTCGTTTACAGCCTACGGCCTTACCTGAAACGGAAACTACATTGTCCCCCATCCCCAGGAAAAAGGTGAACTGGTGGCGGGTTTCAACAGGGTATGGACTTTTCATCAACATTCCGCCTTTGGAAATATTGCCTGTCATACCAAAATTGATTTCACCATTTCCTTTGTCTATACCGACTAGTCTGGAAATGAGTTTCCGTCGATGTTGGCGTTTTTCCTCATCCATGTATGCCTCCTTTTTCTACATTCAATATAAAACATCCAGTCGAAAAATGCAAAAAAAGAGGGGCATGTGCCCCTCTTTACAGGATTCACGCTTCTGCTTTTTGTTTCATCCCTTTCTGCATCCAGCGTTTGGCCAGAATCAATGCGAAAGGGGAGACCATAGCAATGCAACCGTAAATGAACCACATTCGGCCGCTATGGGGGATACCGGTTTTCGGGAGATATTTTGCTACGAAATAACCGGAATAAAAACCGGTGATCATTTTGGTCAAAAACCAGGGGAATTGGCCGATACCCATGTAAATTCCCACTTTCCCTTTCGGCGCAATTTCCGCGATCCACTGAAGGAACCGTGGTTGCCACATGGCCTCGCCGATGGACATAAACAAAATATAGGTTAAAAAGAGCGGCACACTGGGCCCCAGGGAAAGGAGGAAAGTGGGAATGGCCATGACAAAAGTGCCGTAAATCATCATTTTGTATACGTTGGCCTTTGCCGTAAGCCCGGCTACCAGAGGTGCCAGGAAGAAAATCAGGATGGGGTTCAGATTGGAGAAAAATTCAAAGTAATGGCTGACCATGCTGCCTTTGAAGGCCCGATCCAGGTAATAGGGCAATGTCAGCCAGTTGTGGGCGAAGAGAGTTTGAACCGGGATAAGGATAAAGATAAAGAACGTGAACCGCATGTCCCGGAAGGGATGATCCGGGCGGTGGATCAGGTAGTTGATTGTCGTTAAAATGACAAAAACCAGGGTGGCGGCGTATGCGGCCCATTCTTCATAAGGCAGTCCCCGGTACAGGGTGGTGGAAGAAATTGCGATTTCACCGTTGTGGATCATGATTCCCACAACCAGCGCAATGGATGAAAGGGCAGAAAAAAGTGCCAATAGAGAATTATTAATGTGAACTTTCGGGATATTTTCGGTTTTAGACTTTTCCGTTGAGGATTCTTTTCCGTTTTCCTTCGTCTGGTTTTCTGTTTCACCTGCGATCTGACTGACAGCCTTTTCGTCCGTTTTTTTCGTCAGTACTATGACGGTGAATATGAGGCCAAACAAGGAGATGGCGGCATACACCCAGAATACCGCGCTCAGACCATTGGGAGGGAAAGCACTTTTGAAGTGATGGCGGGTCAGGGGAGAAATGAAACCGGAAAAGAAAGCGCCCAGGTTCATGAGTCCATATACAACGGCATATCCCATGGCTGCTGTCTGGGGGTTGGTGTAACGTTTTACACCGGCGTAGGCGGCGGGCTGGTACAGCCCATAGGCTACAACCATGATAAAGAGTCCGGCAATAAGGGTAAAAAACATAGGAGAACCGACGCCATGGCCCAGTGGAAGGGTGCCGGATAATGCGATTGTGGTCCTGCCGGTGACAAACAGGACAAAGGACAGAATCAGTGCTTTTCGAACCCCGATTTTGTCGGAAACTCCGCCCAGAAAGAGCATGGCAAGGGTAATGCCGCCGGTAACGCCGGAATAGACCCAGCCGGAATAGAGATCGCTTAATTGAACATTTTCAGAGCAGTATTTACCCAGAATAGTTAGAATGCCAAAATAAACCAGTCCCTCCAGTACGTAGGGGATATTTACTCCCCACAATGCTTTGGGTGCTTTTACAAATGCAATGGCTGTTTGTTTCAGTTCTTTCAGGGCATCTGTGATGACCTTGCCCAATGATTCTGTTTCAGTCGTCTGGTCTGCCATAGTTCCTTCCTTACTTTCGAATTTTCAACCTCTCAGCATTGTACCGCAAACCTTCCGCATGAGACAAGTAGGGATAAGCCTGAGTTTGAGTATAAGTATAAGTTTGAGTCTGAGTCTGAGTCTGAGTACGGACAGGGAGTGAGAAGGGAAACAGAGGGGGAGAGGTTACAGAGGGGTAAAGTCCGAGTTTCTTCCTGTCTTTTCTATATCTTATCTTGACTTAAACTCAAACTCAAACTTGCCTTTTCTTCCTAAATCAGTTCTTGAAGGTGACCTGAACGGTTCGGCGGCCATACTTTTCCTTTGCAGTATTTCCGCAGATGGCAGTGCAGTCAATGACCCAGATGGCGCCAACGTGGCTTACCACAGTTATTGTTGCGGTTCCGGTGGGATTGGAAAAAGAATACGAGGTGACATCCAGAATGCCGTCGTCTGTGATGTCAGTCAGCGCATTATAGATGCCGGTGTCCGCATAGAACAGTGCCTGGGTAGAAAGGTACTCGTTTCCCGCCTCCTCAGCCGATGAGATGGTGTAGGTAGCCAGAATGATCCCCATGAAGGCAAGAAAAATGACAACAAAGATGGCGGCAATCAGGGACACGCCCCGTTCATGTTTATGGCACATTTCGGATGTGTACCTCCTGATGAAAATTCATGCTTTCACCACCGGCGCTGACTTGCAGCAGAATGGATAGGAGTGCGGTATTTGAAAGTGTTCCCGCTGTGTATTGGAACTGGATTGAGGATACATGGTCAATGAGAATATCCTGATCAGTGGCACTGGTACCGTGGACCTGGCCCGGATCATATCCGGAGTACCGGATCAATTCACCGGACGTGTTTCTGGAATACGTAACCGCGCCGGTGCACATCTGGTAGCGTTTGGTAGAGGAATGGGGCTTGGACGCGGAATTTATGCTTACCTGGTTCCCGGCGACCCCTGCAACCTGAAAGGTGGAAGGAGAAGCAGGGTAGGCATAAAAGTCATCCGGCGAAACATTGTAAATGGCAATGAATGAAGTAGATGGCGGAGCAAGACCAGTGTCATCATTCAGCGTGTAGGGGGCAGATCCACCGGTAATGCTGTTGTAGTGAGAAAAAAACACAGCACGGCCGAATTCGATTGTGTCATTTGCCGCATTGGTAGTGGAAACCCGTACCGAATTAGGCACAGATTCCCGCATTTCACGGGACATTCTCTCAAGTGCCAACCTTGCCTGGGACACCAATTCTTTTCGCGCGACCTGCTGCCTGAATCCTTCTGCTCCATAGAAAATTATTGGTGCCAGGATGCCGGCGATAATCCCAACCAGCACGATGGAAATCACCAGTTCAATAAGCGTGAAGCCGTTTTTAGAAGTTGGTTTTGATTGCTGTAAAAACAAAACTTTCCCCCGTTGGCGCGGTCACGGTTACCCGGATTCGTTTATAATTTTTCGTGTCCAGGCTGGCCGGAGCACCGGCCGGTTTATAAAAATCCACGGCCACAGAACGGGAATACCCTGTGAAATCAGCCGAAATGTCGGTTCCCAGTTCATTTTTCAGGGGTTCTCCAGACACCCCGTCCGCGTAGCCGTTGTAATCATCCACGTCATCAAAATCGCTTCGGCTGTTTTCCCCTGCTTCGGTGCCAATGTTTGCCTGGGCGATAGGTATTCTTCCGCCTCCCAGCGGAGTGTCTTCGTCCCACCGCTTCAGGAGAATTTCATTCATCATGGCCTGGCCTAATTCCACTCCCCTGGCTTCCAGAAAAGGGCGGGCACCCTCCTGAATGTTGTTAAGAATTACACTGATAATTCCAGTCAGGGCGATTCCGATGACCACGATTGAGATTACAGTTTCAATCAACGTGAATCCTTGATTTCGGGAAGGAACGGGTGTTACGGCCGGAGACAGTTTTCTATAATTCATGGGCATATCCTGTATTCGGTTCGACTTTGATGGTCATGGACAGGCTGCCGGAAGAAAAAGTCAACGTCACTCCATTGGGCGTAGGTCTTCCCAGATAGTCAAAGAAAATAGAAGTGGTACCGGAAGGTACAATCGCGAATGTAGAGTCATAGTTCACCCTGAGGGGGCTGACTCGATCTTCCTGAGACGTGATTATGTTGGCTGTATTCGCGCAATCTGTCTTATTAACTGTATAAAGGCTGTTAGCGGTATCCAGGCATACACCGTAGGATTCACTTCTGGACATGGCGAGTTCCTGTGCCATGGTCAGGTAATTGAGCAGCATTTTTGAGTCTTTTCGCACCCGGGTATCGGAAACAGACAGTAGTTTTGGAGTGGTGACAATGGCAACAATGCCAATAATCACAATTACCATTACAAGTTCAATGAGGGTAAATCCCTGCACGCTTTCCTTCGATTTGTTCCCTCCGACCAGTGTTATTACTTTCATTGATTTCATTCTACCGCCGCAAGAGCATCAGTGCAAGTGAAAGTGCCTGCGGCGTAGGGCGCCGAGTGTTAAATTTGAGTATTAAGTGTTGAATGACGGATAAATCAGAGAATTGGCTATGGACTGTCAATGGCCAATTCTCTGTCCCTTTCCGATCAGACAGAATACTTTTTAATTTACTCAAACTTATCTGGCTCAATCCTGTTCCTGGTAGCAATAGGGGCAGACCTTTGCCCGGGGAGACAGCAGTTTTCCACAGTTGAAGCAGACTTTCTTGGATGGTGTTCTATCCGGGGTTTTCCGGTTGGATGGCTGGGGAATTTCTCCCCTTGGTATTTCCGGTGGTGTATTGGAAGTCTGGAGTTCAATAATGGCTTTCTTGAGTTCAGAAGCGTCTTTGTATCGTTCATTGTAGTTTTTAGCCAGTGCCTTCATGATAACTGCGGATTGGCCCGATGTCAGGTTGTCCACTTTTTCGTGGATGGCGGTGAACAGTCTTTCTTTGACTTCTTTCTCGATTTTCAAGGGATTGAAACTTTCAAAAGGGAGTTTTCCCATCATCATTTCGTAAAACATCATGCCGATAGAGTAAATGTCAGATTGAAAGACAGCTTTCCCTTCAAAATGTTCTGGTGCCATGTAGGGCGGGCAGCCCACCCGGGTAACGGCAATGGATTCAGGGTTGAGGTAGCGGGAAGTGCCGAAATCGGTCATTTTTACCAGGCCTTCTTCCGTCAGCAGCACATTTGCCGGTCGGATGTCCCGGTGGATAATCTGATGGTCATGGGCGAACTTCACTGCGTCACATACCTGAAAAATAATGGATATTGCTTTTTCCCATTTCAAGCCATCAGAGTCTCTGATCAGCCGATCCAGTGATGGCCCGGAAATATACTCGGAAACGATGAAGAAGATGCCTTCTTTTTTTTCCACAGAATAAATCTGAACGATGTTGGGATGGGACAGGGAAGCCTGAAGCCGGGGCTCATGAAGCATTTTTTCCAGATCCTGATTCTGATCGTGGGGAATTTTCAATGCGACCTTACGTTTGACCCAGGTATCGGATGCCAGGTAAACAGACCCGAAGCCTCCGCTTCCCAGCCGCTTCATGATCCGGTATTTGCCCAGTGTTTTCCTGTCCAGCAACATGCCGATATGATAGCACAAAACCGGAGGTTCGGCGGAGGCGATTTATGCCGGATATCCGTCATTGCCAAAGTCTGTTAAAATATGGAAAACAGGGAGGAGAATATGAAAGACTGGAAACCGATAAATCCCGAAGAGCTGGCAGACAATGTGTTCAAGCTGATCGGGAAAGACTGGATGCTGATTACCGCAGGCACCGAGGACGATTACAACACCATGACAGCGAGCTGGGGCGGGATGGGGGTACTCTGGCACAAACCGGTGGCCACGGTTTACATCCGCCCGGTTCGGTACACGGATGAATTTGTGAAAAAGAATGAACTGTTTACCCTTTCTTTTTTTGAGGAAAAGTACAGAGACGTGCTCACCATCTGCGGAACAATTTCCGGCCGGAACGAGGACAAGGCTGCCATTGTCGGGCTCCACGCTGAGCCGCTGCCGGAAGGTGGCTTAAGTTTCCGGGAGGCACGCCTTGCAATCAGTTGCAGGAAACTATATCAGGATACGTTGAAGCCCGAGCATTTCCTTGATTCAGCCATTGAGAAGAATTACCCGAAGAAGGACTATCACAATATCTATATTGGGGAGATTACATCCTGCTGGCGTTTTGATGGGAGATGATGAAATGACAAAGCGCCCCGTTCTACTGCACTGTTCGTACCATAAATGTATGACGGTTTACACAAAGCGGGTTCTGCGTGCCCTTTTCAACCGCTCATTGTTTTGTTGTTGTGGTCGATACAGGCATTTCAGGAGCAATTTGAACCTCTTTTATGCCAATCTCAAGCGCTACCGTGTGCTCTCCTTGAATAACTGTTGTCCGGATCTGAATAAATTGGGCGATTTTCGCATGACACGATTTATCCGTGACCCCAGGGACTTGATCATGTCCGGCTATTTCTATCACTGTGGGTGCAATGAAAAATGGACCGTGTTACCGGACCCGAGAGATGAGAATCTGCGGGAAGTGAACGGGTGTGTTCCCTCAGGCTTGAAGCCGGGTGAATCCTACAGGGATTATCTGATGAGGGTTTCTCTTGAAGAGGGTCTGATTGCAGAGATCCAGTTCAGAAAGCATCATTTTGGTTCCATGATGAAGTGGCAGACGCATGATCCTCGAATTCACGTGTTGCGCTACGAAGACATTCTCGGACACGAAAAGAAGGCGTTTCGTGAAATGTTTGAATTCTATGGACTGTCAGAAACAGTCATTCAACTTGGCCTCTTTTTTGCCGGGCGATACGCAGTGAAGTCAGGAGGCAAAAATCACAGGCATATACGGAATCCCCGCGCGGGACAATGGCACAAATATTTTACTGATTCTGTCTCAGCTTATCTGGAAGAACGCCATCCCGGTCTTATTTCCTACCTCAACTATGAATAAGTAGGAGCGTGACGGGTGAGGAGTGACAAAAGAAGTGTTCTGTGTTCTCCTCTGTTTCTTTCATTCAACATTCGGTGCGAAGCGCCGTTTACACCCCACGCGTTTGATCCGGCCAGATGAAGCGGTGAAGCTGACAGTTGAGTCGGACGGAAAGCCGGTCTTTAAGAATCCAATCTGCCAGTTCTGCCGGGGAAAGGCCCGGCATTACCGGGGAAAAATTGATCACACAGTTTTTTTCCATAAGCCGGTGGCGGGAGATAAAATCAACGGCCCAGTTGTAATTTTTCCGGTTACAGAGGGTGAATTTGAATTCATCCGTTTTCTCCCGCATCAGCGGTATGTTTTCCAGATGATTGTGATGATCCATTCCGCTTCCCGGCGTTTTGATATCCAGCATGATCCGTACGTGTTCTTTAATGAAAGGTTCAATATCCATTGAACCACCGGTTTCAATTATAATCTCGTTGTGATTCTGCAGGATCCGGGCAACCAGTTCAGGGAGCTCTGCCTGCGCCAGGGGCTCTCCCCCGGTGAGGTGGACAATCGGAAGCCCATGCCTCTTAATGATTTTCAGGAGTTCTGAGATGGCCATTTCTGTACCGTCTTCGTAGGCGTAGGTGGTGTCGCAATAGCTGCAGCGTAACGGGCAGCCGGTGAATCGAATAAAAAGCATGGGAATACCGGTTAGTGATGTTTCTCCTTCAATGGTGGTGAAGATCTCATTAACTTTCATCAGTCCGGTTCATAGGCAGCGACATAATCGTCGGTTTCATAGACCTCAACCCGTTGAACCTGATTAGTGCCGAAATTGCCTTGAAGGCGAGAATAGAAGAATGCAGCGATGTTTTCCGCAGTTGGATTCAGGCCGGTTGACTGGAAGTGGGGATGTTCATTCAGGACAATGTGATCCAGTTTTGAGGCAATTTCATCCAGTTTTTCTTTTAACCGGGTGAAATCCACCAGCATTCCGGTTTTATTAAGTTCTTTGCCTGCTACTTCCACTACGACACGCCAGTTGTGGCCGTGGAGTCTGGCACAGTCCCCCTCGTATCCGGTGAGATGGTGGGACGATGAAAAACGAGTTTCAACCTTTACACTATACATCGCAACCATTATACCTGTTGCCGCCGCTACCGTAAAGCGGCAAGTGCGAGTGCGAGCTTGGGAGGGAGGGAAAGGATAGGAATTGCCTCTCGCAAAGCCGCAAAGAACGCAAAGGTGGGAAAAAGAAAACAGAAAAATCAAAATACAAAATGAATTGGCGGATGTCGAAATCTGTCACTTTTTACTTGGCGAGATGCCCCCTGACTTTTGTCACCCATTACTCATCACCCATCACTTCTTTTTCTTTTTCTCCTTCTTCTTCCTCATCTTCTTCTCCCAACCGGATGAGCTTTCGGTGGTTTCGGACTTTCTGAACAAGGAGAAGTATCACTGCCAGGAGTGTCATCAGGCCGAACAACCCCTCATCTGACACAATGAGGTTGAGCATGGTGTAACGGGAAAGGTAGTTTTCCCGAAACATATAGAAAAAGAAAGACAGATGAATTCCATAGGCGGAATCGAAGGCAGTTTCCAGATCCATTCGGTTCAGGCGTTCCAGAAATACAGTCAGTGGTTTTCTACCCAGTTCCCGGAGGTAACCGACAAGGCCGCAGGAAAGGGGGTAGGCCAGTCTGGCAGTTTCTTTCTGTTGAAACGCGGTTTCCGGTAGATACTTTCGAAAGCTGTTAACTGGAATACTTAGCAAGGCCCGGCCGTCCCGAACGGTGAAGCCCCGGCTGAAAGACTGGGCGAGTCCTTCATCCAGCCACCGGGGGATGTGGGAAATGTTGGCATGGAGCATGGCGTGGACAGCCTCATGGTGAAAAACCACAAGGATTTCCGCTTCAGCCCCCCGGCCCAGTTGACGAGCGGTTTTGATGACGATGATGCGTTTTTCAGGATCATAAAACCCGTTTACCCACCTTGGAGAGGGAAAAACTTCTGATTTTCCTTTGCTGGCGGGGTCAATGTACACTGGAATCGGGCTGGTAGGCTTTTTCAGCCCCAATTCACTGCAGAATCGTCGGGCAAAGCTGTCACTGTCTCCAGACAGGATTGCGGCCAGTCGAATATTTTCTTTCCGGTAAAAAACAGTGAAATAGCGGTTCTCAGATGAAAGGAATCTTTTTCCAAAAGCAGGTGTTGCCAACGAATGTGCGGATGTTGCAAGCCCCAGAATAAGTATGACAGCAAACAGAAATCTTTTTCCACAGGATGGAGTTATCTGTTCCGGTGAGGTGAAGAAATCCAATGATGTCATCACGGGGCCTCCTTTGGAACCGGATGGCCCCCGGCCTTCAGCTCTTCGAATCGCTGATGACCAGGCGGGAGAAATCCGCGATGGTCAAGAATACTTTACGAAGGCTGGTCAGCATGGCCAGGCGGTTCTGTCTGGCGTCGTCATTTTTGTCCATTACCAGCACTTCATCGAAGAACCGGTCCACTATATCCGCAATTTCGCCGACTCTCTTCAAAGCGGAACCATATTTTTTTTCAGTGGTAAAAAACTCTGCGTCTTCGCGAAGAGTGACCATGGCATCAAAGAGCGCGGCTTCTTCCGGTTGGCTGAACAAATCCACGTTTACAGTGTCCGGTGCGATGTCCTTTGCGGCATCCAGGATATTGTGGATACGTTTGAAGCTGCCAGCAACCCGAAGAAAATCTGCATCTTTCCGAGACTCCCGAAGGGCTTTTACCCGGTTCAGTGTATCCAGCAGGTTTCCGTGGTGGATAGAAAGGACTGCATCAATTTCATCGTAGGCAAATCCCCGGGTATTGAGCCAGAAGCGCAACCTGGCATCCAGAATGGAGAATATCTGATTTTCCCAGTCGGAACGGATGATTTTCAGTGCGGAATCAAAGATGGGCAAACAATCCCGGATAGCCTGATACAAGTCAAAGTCCAGGTTTTTTTCCAGTACAATTCGAATGATACTCTGAGCGGCACGGCGTAACCCGAATGGGTCTTTGGAGCTTGTGGGGACAATGCCTACCGCGAGACAGCCGAGGAAAGTGTCCAGCCTGTCCGAAATGGCGGTCAATTCTCCTTCCCGGGTTCGGGGCAGGTCGTCGTCCATGGAACCGGGGCGGTATTGGTCATAGATGCCTTTCCACACCTCTTCCGGTTTGCCTTCTTCCTTTGCGTAAAGACCTCCCATGATGCCCTGAAGTTCCGGGAACTCATATACCATATCGGTGGCAAGGTCGCATTTGCAAAGTCGGATGGTTTCTTTCAGTGCTTTTGCATCGCAGGGTATGAATCGGTTAAATATTTCGCCGATTTTCTGTATCCGTTGAATTTTGTCCCCGTAAGTTCCCAGGTCGGTCTGGAATATCTGGCGATCCAGTTTGTCCATGCGGCTTTCCAGGGGCTTTTTTCTGTCCTCATCCCAGAAGAATTGCGCGTCGTATAGTCGGGCCGCCAGTACCCGTTCGCTGCCCAACTGGATGTAGCCTTTCGGATCGTTTGAGGTTGAGGCTACAGCGAGAAACCGGGGTAGCAATTTTCCATCACTTCCCCTTGCAGCAAAATACTTCTGGTGTTCCTTCATAGACGTAATCAACACTTCTTCCGGGATTTTCAAGAATTTGTTCTCAAAAGAACCTTCCACTACAAAAGGGGTCTCTACCAGATAACTGACTTCATCAAGGAGCGCTTCATCCCGGATTACAGTGGCATTATGGGTGGTTTCAAAGGCGGCAATGGCCTGTTGAATCACGGTTTTTCGGGCAACCGAGTCAATTTCCACATAGTTTTCTTTCAGTCTGGATTTATAGTCGGAAAAACAGGTAACAGAAATGTCCCGTTTGCCGAGGATGCGATGGCCCCATGTTGTTTTTCCGGCTGTAACGCCGGCATATTCAAAGACAAGTGGATTCCCGTCTAAAAGCGCGCAGATCCATCGAATAGGGCGGACAAAGCGAATATTGAGATCGGCCCATTTCATATTTTTGCGAAATGGAATTTTTTTCAGCCAGACCGGCAGAACTTCTTTCAGTATGAAATCGGTATTTTTTCCGGGAACAAAGACATTTGCTGCCGCTATTTCCCCTGTTTTTCCCTGAATATAGCGGATATTGTCTTCGGAAATACTGTTTTTCTTCATAAATCCCAGCAATGCCCGGGATGGCGTGCCGTCTTCGTTCAGGCAAATGCGTCGGGGCGGACCTTGAATCGTGACCGTCTGGTCAGCTTCTTTCAGGTCTATTTCCGGAATGTGATACACCAGTCGGGTTGGGGACGCATAGGTCGTAATATTGCTGACATGAATATTGTATCCGTCCAGGAATTTTTCCAGAATCTTTCGGCCTTCTCCCAGTGAACCGGGAATCATCTTTGCCGGTATTTCCTCGCAACCGATTTCGATAAAGAATTCAGCCATTGGACACCTCCAGGTGGCTTTTGGCACAGGCACAGGCCAGTGTTCGGACACGGTTGATGAAGCGTGCCCGCTCCGTAACACTGATAGCATTCCGGGCATCCAGTACATTGAAGGCATGGGAGCATTTCAACGCATTGTCAAAGGCGGCAATGGGCAGGTTTTGCTCCAGTATCCTGAGGCATTCCGCTTCGTACAGGTCAAAGAGCTTGAAATGAAGATCAATGTCGGCCAGTTCAAAACTGTATTTTGAAAATTGGTATTCATCTTGTTTTCGAATTTCTCCATAGCTGATGCCGTGGCCCCATTCCAGGTTGTACATGTTGTCAATTCCGTTTATAAACATGCAGATTCGCTCAATTCCATAGGTTATTTCCACTGAAATCGGCTTCAGATCGATGCCGCCTGCCTGTTGAAAGTAGGTGAACTGGGAGATTTCCATTCCGTCCAGCAACACCTGCCAGCCGACTCCCCAGGCGCCCAGTGTGGGGGATTCCCAGTTATCTTCTTCGAAGCGGATGTCGTGCTCTTCCGGTTTGATGCCAAAAGCTTTCAGACTTTTAATATACAAATCCTGGATGTTGTTCGGGCTGGGTTTCATAATGACCTGGAACTGATAGTGCTTATATACGCGAAAAGGGTTTTCGCCGTATCGCCCGTCTGTGGGGCGCCGGGAGGGTTCCACATACGCCACATTCCATGGTTTTTCTCCCAGAACCCGGAGGAATGTGTGGGGATTCATGGTGCCTGCACCGGTTTCGATGTCATAGGGTTGTGAAATCAGACAGCCATGATCGGACCAGAATTCCTGCAAAGCCAAAATCAATTCCTGAAAATTCAAATCAATATCCTTCCTTTCTCCAAGAGCTTCATTTCGCGTCGGTTCCGATTGTACCTAATTTGCCCCACTTCGTCACGGGGGAATTTGAAGAGTGGGCGTGCCGGCAAAGCAGGCAAAGTGCAAGTGAATGTGTGTGTACGTGAAAGAGTGGGCGCAGACGGCGCATTGCGCCGGGTGTTAGAGGATAGATGTTGGGTGTTAGGTGACAAGAAAAACAGGGAGTTAGCAAAAATAGTGCGGGTGGAAAAGGGTGGGCGTCAGAGAGGTGCAAGTGAATGTGCAAGTGCGTGTGGGATAGATGGGGATCAGACCTGGCCAAACTTGGCAATTTTCTCTATTATATATCTTCCCATTCTGTCATCTAACACCCATCATCTATCATCCCGCCGAAGGCGGCAGGCCATGAATGGTGAATGGCAGATTCCCTGTCTTTTTCCGATCAGAACACAGGCGGCAGAGCCGCACAGAACACTGAACACTTCTTTTCACTTCTTTTCCGGTTCACTGTCATACATGCGGTCAATTTCTTCCCAGTATTTCCCTTCCAGGACAGCTCGGCGGACTTTCATGGTGGGAGTGAGTTCACCCTTCCGGATTTCCAGTGGATGGTCCAGCACCACGAACTTTTTTATCCTTTCAAACCAGGCCAGTTGTTTTTGCCGAAGGTTAATTTCGTATTTCAAGAGACGTTTCAATTCCAGGCTGGGCAGCAGTTCTTCCAGGTCTTCGTAAGGGAGTTTTTCTTTTCGTGACCAGTGGAGAATGGCTTCCATGTCCGGGACAATCAAGGCTGAAATGAAATTTTGGCCGTCACCTATGAGGCAGATTTCATCAATATACGGGCTATCTTTAAGCTTTGTCTCAATTGGGGCTGGGGCGATCTTTTCTCCTGAGGAGATAACGATGATATTTTTTTTTCGGTCGGTAATGGTCAGGTAATTGTCCTTATCCAGAAACCCGATGTCACCGGTATGAAACCAGCCGTCTGAATCAATTACAGAAGCAGTTAATTCCGGGGCGTTGTGGTATTCGTTCATAATAGTTTTTCCCCGAACAAGGATTTCCCCGTCGTCTGCAATTCTGATGCTTACCCCGGCAATCGGGGGTCCACAAGAGCCCTCCTTTCGATTTTCCATGGGGCTCAGTGTGACAACCAGATGTGTTTCCGTAAGTCCGTATCCTTCAATTATCGGGAGTTCCATGGCTTCAAAAAAACGGGCGGTTTTCCGGGGAAGGGGAGCGCCTCCTGAGATGGGATATCGAAGGGAGCCACCCAGGTAGCGATAGAGTTTACTGAATACCAGTTTTCTGGCCAATGGCCGAAGTGATTTCAAAATAGGATGGTTTTTCCCTTCCCGGCGTCCTTCAGCGAGGCGATTTCCCAGTTTTTCAGCCCATTGGAATGTCAATCGGCGAATCAATCCACTGTCACTGATTTTTCGGTGTACGCCGGCGGTTATTTTGTCAAAGAATTGAGGAACACTCACCAGGACGGTGGGATGCAATACCTGCATATCTTCAACCACGGTTGAGATGGACCTGGCGTAGGCGATGCAGCACCCTCGGTACATCGGAGTCCAGTGCCCGGCTACGCGCTCGTACAGGTGGCTCAATGGAAGAAAAGAAAGGAAAATATCATCGTATTTCAATGGCAGTGCAGTTTCAGTATTTACAATATTCTCAATGAATCCACTGTGGCGAAGCCGAACGCCCTTTGGATCCCCTGTGGTGCCGGAGGTGTACACAATGGAACAGACATCGTCCCGGTTGATCTTGTTCAGTGTTCTTTTAAACCAGCCGGGCCGGGCGGCACGGTGTTTGTCTCCAAGACGGAGAATGCGCTTAAAAACAGTGGTGGGGCCATTCACATTCCGAATGGGCTCGAAAGTCAGGATTGTTTTCAAATTCGGTAGCTGTTCCTGAATTTGCATGAGCTTTTCATAGTGATAGCGATTTTCCACAAAAATGACTCGTACACCTGAATCCATCAGGATGTATGCGATCTGGTCCGGTGACAGTGTCTGGTAAACCGGGACAACAATACCGCCGATGGACATGACAGCAAGGTCTACGATCGCCCATTCCACACGATTTTCAGAGAGAATGGCAACCCGGTCATGACGTTTGAGCCCGATTGCGGCAAGGCCATGGGCAAGATCTTCCACAAGATCTCCGAATTCCCGATAAGACATGCTGACTATTCGACCACCCCGGCGAAAGAGAAAGGCGTTGCGATCCGGGTATGTGGCTATCGTATCCATCAGTATGTGGGGAACGCTTTGAAATATATCACCTTCGGACTTTTTTGATTTTCCCATAGTTATAATTTAGCACAAAGCACAGGTTTTTTCGATGTGAGATTTACTGACCTTCGGGCCGGGTGGATAGTTCGGGCTGGAACAGGGAAGAGAATTGCCTTCTGTTCCCTTTTCCCACTCAAACTTAAACTCAGGCTCAAACTTGTCTCTCCGGTTTGATACAATATGCCCGTAGTCATGATTTTACAAGTAGCATGGGAGGGAGTATGGCAAAACGGGCAGTATTTTCAGTTCTGGTATTGGCGGTATTCGTTACGGTACTGGCACAGGGGACAAGGCCGGTGCGAGACCCAATCGGCTACGTATGGTCGCCCAATTCAATGAATCGCCTGATGGATTATCTCCTTGCCGGTTGTCATTCAGATGCGCAATTGCCGTCTCTGGTTGCAGGAATTTGTCCCCACGATGATTTTCTCTACGCCGGGCCGGTGTATCTGCCACTGATGAGGCGGATTCACGCAAAGGAAGTGATTGTTTTCGGGGTAACCCATCATGACGTCAGAATGGCGATGAAAGACCCGAAAAATGTTCTAATTCTGGATGCCTACGATAGTTGGAAAGGGCCGTACGGGCCGATGGCGATTTCTCCATTGCGGGAATTTTTGAAGGAAAAATTGTCGTCAAAGGAATACATGGTGAGCAACAAGGCACAGGCATTGGAACATTCCATTGAAGGGATGGTTCCGTTTCTGCAGTATTTTAACCGGAATATTAAATTGATGCCGGTGATGGTGACCGGGATGTCATTTGAACGGATGGAAAGACTGTCTTCCAAACTGGCAAATATTATTGTGGCTTATATGAAGAAAAATGACTTGAAACCCGGAAAAGATGTATTCTTCCTGATTTCATCCGATGCCAACCATTATGGAGAGGATTTTCATAACACCGTATTCGGAACAGGGGAACAGGGGCATGAGAAAGCGGTTGCAAATGACTGGCGGATTGCCCGGAAATTTCTTTCCGGTAAAGTGACGGTGAAGAAAATCCACAGTGTGATTGGTGCCACGGAAAACGGGAAAGCCCTGTGGTGTGGGCATTTTTCCATTCCATTCGGAATGCTGACAACAATGAAAGTGCTGTGGGCACTGGCACCGTCAAAAGAGATGGCCGGACAGGTGCTGGGTTATGCGGATACTTACAGTAACGGACCGATTCCATTGAGAAAAAGCGGTTTTGGCGTTACCGCTCCCTTCTCGCTGCAGCACTGGGTAGGGCATCTTTCCATGGGCTATTGGCTTGCGAACCGGAAAAACTCCGGAGCAAAGGCGGGGAAATAATGTGCCGCACCCCCCATTCATTTTTGCAGGATGAACTTCCGAAAGACAGCGGCGCAAGGGTCTGTTTTGGTTGCGGGGCTGACAATGTTCACGGACTTAGAATCAAAAGCTGGACGGAAAACGGCCGATGTTTGTGCCGATTTCATCCAGAACCGCATCATACCGCTTTTCCCGGTGTGGTCAATGGCGGGGTGATTGCCACCGTATTGGACTGCCACGGTATCTGGACTGCTGTCGCATATTTTCAGGAAAAATACGGGAAAGCGGTGATGTTTGTTACCCGGAAACTGACGGTGGAATATCTGAAACCCACTCCCCTGGGCCCGGAACTGTTTCTGGAAGGCCGTGCAGTTCGGGAAGGTGCCCGTTCCGTAACGGTGGAGCTGGAAATGCGGGTCGGTGACGAGGTGACGGCCCGGGCGGAACTCATTGGCGTTAGGATAGCAGCGGGTAGTGAGTAATGAATGACACAATGCAGGAAATTGTTGAGTCTTTGATTTTTTCTATTCACTCCCCGGTTTCAGGTATTTCAAAAGGGGGAAGTAGATGAAAGTATTGGTGACAGGGGGTGCCGGTTACATCGGTTCCCATGTGGTGAGACAATTGCTTCTCAGGGGAGATGATGTGCTTGTGCTGGATAACCTTGTCAATGGTCATAGGGAAGCAGTGGGAGTTGCGCGCCTGGAGGTAATGGATCTTTCCGACAATGCCGGACTCAAACGTTTGATGAAAGCCTTTCAGCCGGAGGCAGTGATCCATTTTGCCGCGTTCATTGAAGTGGGGGAATCGGTACGAAATCCGCTGAAATACTATCAAAACAATACGGCGAACGGATTTTCTCTGCTGGCCGCGTGTCAGGAAGCCGGAATCCGAAAATTCATATTTTCATCAACCGCAGCAGTCTATGGTACCCCGAAAGCGGTACCGATTCCGGAAACAGCATCCCTTGCTCCCATCAATCCGTACGGGTTTTCAAAGCTGTTTGTGGAGCAGGCCCTGCGTGATCTGGCAGCGGCTTCTGATTTTCGGTATGTGGCGCTTCGTTACTTCAATGCGGCGGGAGCGGATCCCTCCGGTGAAATCGGAGAGTCCCACAAACCGGAAAGCCACCTGATTCCACTGGTTCTGCAAGCAGCTTCTGGAGAGCGGAAAGATATTTCCATCTTCGGTACTGACTATCCTACGCCTGACGGCACCTGCGTCCGGGATTACGTGCATGTAAACGATCTGGCGGATGCTCATCTCAAGGCACTGGATTACCTCAAAGATGGTGGCGAAAGCCGTGTATTCAACTGCGGGTACGGCCACGGGTATTCGGTTCGGGAAGTGCTGGACGCAGTAAAGCGGATGACGGGAAAAGATTTTTCAGTGGTGGAAGCGCCTCCAAGGACCGGAGACCCGGCGGAGCTGGTGGCGGACAGCCGTTTATTGACAGAGATATTGAAGTGGAAACCGCAGTTTGATAACCTGAATGCCATTATTGAAACTGTCTGGAATTGGGAACTGAACCGGAGGTATTGATCATGAAAGGAATTATACTGGCCGGCGGTGCCGGGACCCGTTTGTATCCGGCCACCCGGATGATTTGCAAGCAATTGTTGCCTGTCTACGATAAACCCATGATTTACTATCCACTTTCCACGCTCATGCTGGCGGGAATCCGGGAAGTGCTTATAATTTCCACCGAAGCGGACTTGCCCCGCTTTCAGGCGCTGTTTGGCGATGGCAGTCAATTGGGCATGTCTTTTCACTATGCGGTTCAGAACGAACCGAAGGGAATTGCCGATGCCTTTCGGGTGGGCAGGGAATTTGTGGGGAACGCTTATGTGACACTTGTTCTCGGTGATAATGTGTTTTATGGGCATGGTTTACCGAATCTGCTGGTGGATGCGGCAAAAAAAAGAGAAGGCGCCACGGTGTTCGGTTATCGGGTTCACCACCCGGAATATTACGGCGTTGTGACAATGAATCCGGATGGCACCGTGACTGGATTGGAAGAAAAGCCGAAACACCCCCAGTCCAACATTGCGATTGTCGGGCTTTATGTTTATGACAACAATGTTCTGGAGATTGCAAAGAACCTGAGGCCCTCTGCCAGAGGAGAGCTTGAAATTACCGACGTCAATCGTGTGTACCTGGAGCAGGGACAACTCCACGTCCGTCTCATGGGCCGGGGCTACGCCTGGCTGGATACCGGAACCCATCGGGACATGCTGGATGCTTCAACCTTTATTCGTACCATCGAGGACAGGCAGCATATGAAAATCGCCTGCATTGAAGAAATTGCCTGGCAAAATGGCTGGATTAATGATGATGGTTTGACCGCCTTGGCAAGACCGTTGATGAACAGCGGTTACGGTAACTACCTTCTGGAGCGCCTCAATGACTGACCTGGCTATGTCTCGGGAAATAATACTCCCGCGGATCGACGAACAATTTAGCACAGAGTTTTTGGAGTTTCTCGTAAAAATGAAAGAGGATAAATAGGATGGCATTTATATTCAGAGATTTGGATGGTATTCCGGACGTGAAGGCGATAGAACCGGAGATTTACCGGGATGAACGAGGCTGGTTCAAGGAGACACACTCTGAAGACTCCTTTGCCCGGTTTGGAATTGGCCCCTTTGTGCAGGATAACGTGTCGTTTTCGTCTATAAATGTTCTCCGAGGCCTTCATTTTCAATTGCCGCCAAAGGCTCAGGGAAAACTGGTGCAATGTCTGTCCGGTAAGATCTGGGATGTGGCGGTGGATATTCGAAAAGGCTCTCCCACGTTCGGGAAATGGGTTGCTGAGCATCTTTCTGCTGATAATCATCACATGCTCTGGCTCCCCGCCGGTTTTGCCCATGGTTTCGTTGTCTTAAGCGAAACCGCACTGGTGATGTACAAAGTCACCGCTCCCTATGCCCCGGATCTGGACCATGGTATCCGCTGGGACGACCCGGATCTGGCTATCAGGTGGCCCATCTCATCCCCGGTAGTTTCTGATAAAGATCAGAAACTACCGGGGATAAGAGAGTTGGAGTTGGGGTAGGAGTAGGAGGCAGAGTGGGAATCAGAGATGGTAACGGGAAAGAAATACTGACGATTCAGAAAATTGAAGAATTAGGGGTGTTCAAGAAGGCGCATGAACTGACATTAACGGTGTATCAAATTACCCGCAATTTTCCTCAATCCGAGAAATTTGGAATTGTTTCCCAGCTGCGAAGGGCGGCCTCATCTATTTGCGCAAACCTGGCAGAAGGTGCCGGGAGAGGAACCAGGAAAGAACTGAGGCATTTTGCTCAGATATCCAAAGGATCAAGCAGAGAAGTGGCATATTTTTTGAAACTTGCTGCTGACCTTGAATTTCTTGAGAAAAAAACTGAAATTGTAATGAACTCCGAGTTGGAAGCAATTCAAAAGATGCTATATCGGCTCATTCAGACATTGAGCAAGGAGTAACAATACATGACAAATAATCACTCTGTTTCTCCACCTACTCCTACTCCAACCCCTACTCAGTTATCGGCGCAGCCGGAAATCTGGCTCACCGGCGCAGCCGGCATGTTGGGGCGGCAAATTGCGGAGGAATTGGCGCATTGTAATATCGCTTTCATCGGAACCGATGCGGAGGTGAATATCGCGGACTCAAAGGTTGTGATGAATTTTATGGCAAGACACCGGTTCAAGCGGATTATCAACTGTGCCGCATATACCGCCGTGGACCGGGCGGAGAATGAGCCGGATATTGCCATGGCGGTGAACGGGACGGCACCGGGTATTTTGGGGGAAGCGGCCGCCCGAAGGGGTACCCGGGTAATCCACATTTCCACCGATTACGTTTTTGATGGCCTTTCGAATAAGCCCTACCGGGAAATAGACGCGCCGAATCCGGTATCGGTTTACGGTCAAACAAAGCTTGCGGGAGAATCGGCGCTGACGGAGGCGTGCAAAACCGCCGCAATAATTCGAATCAGCTGGCTGTATGGCATTTACGGACGTAATTTTGTTGAAACAATGCTGAACCTTCTGAATGAAAAGGAAGAAATCCGGGTGGTGGCAGATCAATTGGGGGCGCCAACCTATGCCGGACGGCTGGCGCGGAACATTGTGGATTTAATTGAACGGGAAGACCTGCCGCAGGGGATTTACCATTATCAGGACAAGGGCCGGATTTCGTGGTATGGTTTTGCAAGGGAAATTCAGAAAAAAGGGCTTATAAGGGGGATTTTAACCAAAAAATGCCGGATCATGCCGGTCACGACCGAAGAGTTCATCACTGTCGCAAAGCGCCCGGCTTTTTCGGTTCTCAACACGGAGAAGCTTCAAAAGACACTGAATTTTGTTGTGGCGGACTGGAAAGAAAATTTGTTACAGTATTTTGAGGAAAGAAAGGAGATAAGAAGGTGAAAAGCTCCGGAACCATATTGGTAACGGGTGGCTGTGGATTTATCGGGTCCAATTTTATTCGTTTCCTGTTTGAAAAAACCGATTTCTCTGGAAAAGTGGTGAATCTGGATAAGCTAACCTACGCCGGCCATCTGGAAAATGTGGAAGACATTCAATTGAAGTATTCTGACCGGTACCACTTTATTCAAGGCGATATAACGGATCGGGAAATTGTGGGCAGAATATTCCATGAATTTCAGATAAGAACAGTGGTCCATTTCGCGGCGGAATCCCATGTGGACCGCTCCATTTCAGGCTCGGATCCCTTTATGGAAACCAATATTCTGGGAACCTGGATATTACTGGAAGCGGCCCGTGACACCTGGGGCGGCCATGCGGATCCGACGCAATTTCGGTTTCACCACGTATCCACAGACGAAGTTTATGGCCAGTTAGGACCGGAAGACCCGGCGTTCAGTGAAATTTCTCCCTATGACCCCCGGAGTCCCTATTCCGCATCCAAAGCATCTTCCGACCATCTTGTCCGTGCCTGGCATCATACCTACGACCTGCCTGTTACTATTTCTAACTGTTCCAACAATTACGGGCCGTATCAATTCCCGGAAAAACTAATTCCGGTGGTTATCCTGAACGCCCTTGCCGGAAAGCCCATCCCGGTTTACGGAGACGGCGGGAATGTCCGGGACTGGCTTTTTGTAGGAGACCATTGTGAGGCCCTGTGGCGAATCCTGACATCCGGCACTCCCGGTAAAACCTACAACATTGGCGGTAACTGCGAAATTGCCAATATCCATCTGGTCAACACTATCTGTGGCATCCTGGACACTCTTCATCCCCTTCGGGGGAGTGATAGTGAAAGTGCGAGTGCGCGAAAGAAAGAGAAAGGTGCATCACCCATCACTCATCACTCATCACCCACCAGTTCGTACAACGAACTGGTGGCTTTTGTCACCGACCGGCCGGGTCACGATCGCCGTTATGCCATGAACATTGACAGAATCAGCAGTGAATTAGGGTGGAAGCCCAGAACAGCTTTTCAAGATGGTCTGACTCATACCATTCGGTGGTACCTAGAAAACAGGAAATGGATTGATGGGGTCCTAAAATGAACTCTGTGGTTTTGCATTTCTTATCCGGAAGGATTTACAAGTTTATAGCATCTGGTATAATCAGGTTATGAAAAAATATCTGGTTTTCAAATGGAAGAGGCAGTTTCATTGAAAGTGCCGACAGAATTATTTCGGTTCACTGGAGGTATATTGCGGAGCGCCGTCAAAAAAATAGCCATTGCCGAACTTTTTCTCCGTATCCTGTCAGAAATGGAGCCATAAATCCGTGACTGAAATCAAGGAACATGTCCGTAAATGGACAGGCGCCGTCCTGCTGATGGCCATAGACTTACTTGTATACGTATTTTCACTTGGCCTTGCGCATTGGGTTCGTATCGCTTTGAACGGGGTAGTCACAGTCCAATTTAAGATCCCGTTTCATTATTATGTTGTTCTCTGGTGGATTCCCCTGATTTATCTTGCCATCTATTTATACGAAGGACTTTATACCCGGCGTTCTCCTTATTGGGATGAAGTCGGTCGGTTAATTCGGGCTGATTTTATTGGGACATGGGCGGTTTTTGCGATCCTGACCCTGTTGAAGATATCTGAACAGTATTCCCGCCTGCTTCTGGTTTTGATGGGGATGTTTCTGGTGTTGCTTCATCCCCTTGTTCGGCTCTGGGGAAAACGACTCTTGTTTTATTCCGGTATCTGGCGGGAAAAGGTGGCAATCTGGGGGGTTGGCCCCCTGGCGGTTTCTGTTGCAGAGGCCCTCACTTCGGACAAGCATATGGGGGTTGAGGTAGTAGGGTTTATTGCACCTCATGCACTGCACAAAGCCACGGTCGAAGCACACGATGGGCGGAGCTTCCCGATTCTGGGCACCTTGGAACAGGCAATACAATCCATGGCAATTTTCCGTACGACGGAGATCGCCTTTGCCGAAGAAGATATGGGCCATGAAGAGGCAACTGCAAGACTGAATGATTTGATTCGCTATTTTCATAACGTATTGGTTGTCCCATCCAGCCTGAAAATTCCGGTGCTGAACACTGAGTCGTTGCACCTCTTTCGGGAACAGATGATAGTATTGAAAATAAAAAATAATCTGCTATCACCAATAAATCGGTTGATCAAGCGGGCCTTTGACCTGACTCTAACCTTGCTGGCTTCTCCGATTTTCCTGTTCCTGTATCTGATTCTAATTGTTTTGATTCGCTTTGAGTCCAAAGGGGCGGCAATTTATAGCCAGGAAAGGATTGGTCGTCGGGGAAAACAATTCAAGTTGTATAAATTTCGTTCCATGTATTTGAACAACAAAGAGATTCTGGAGAAATATCTAAAGGAAAACCCTGGAGCCGGAGCAGAATGGGAACAATACAAAAAGATCCATGGTAAGGATCCAAGAGTTACAAAGATTGGACAATTTATCCGAAAAACATCACTGGACGAATTGCCGCAGTTTTTAAATGTGTTAAAGGGTAATATGAGTCTTGTGGGGCCCCGGCCATATCTCCCTGATGAGAAAGTGGAAATGGGGGATAAGTTCAGTATGATTGTGGAGACCCGGCCGGGTATTTCCGGTCTCTGGCAAATTTCCGGGCGAAGCAATCTTGATTTTGGGGAACGGCTCCGGCTGGATGAATGGTATGTCTCCAACTGGACCCTGTGGCTGGACGTGGAAATTCTGATCAAAACCATTGGTGTTGTCTTGAAACGGGATGGAGCATATTAGAGATAAGGTTGAGTTGAATGCAGGGTTGGGGTCAAGTTCAGATAAGATTCGGATAAGAAGTGAAGAGTAATAAGGGGATTTTACCAAAAACTCTTCATCGCCAATTCCCTGATTTGTCTGAACAAATCAAAGTTACAGCGCTTGCCCCCTATTCCTACTCCAACCCCTACTCTTTCACACACATGCACTTTCACTTGTGCTCTTCTCAGCTGTTCACACATTTCCAGTCTCATTTGCGCTTGCCCGGGAGAAGGGGTTTTTGATACAGTGGATGGAGTAAATGATCAGGAGGTGTTATGAATTGTCCAAATTGTGATTGTTACACACCGGATGACAGCCCGGTTTGTGTGCACTGCGGAGAGCAATTACCGGCTGTAGAAGCTGTTCCCCGGAAACGCCAGTCAGCCGCTTCTTTTCCGTCCCGTAGTGTTCATTCGGGAAGAAATTCAGGTATTCTCAGTAACCGAAGTGTTTTGGTCGTGGGTATTATTGCCCTTGTGGGTGTCCTCCTCTTTTTTCTTTTCCGTAGCTCTTCGCCCCATGCCTATGTGACGGATTTTCCCGATGGCCCTATCAATCTCACCTCCATGATAGAGTCGGGGAAGACAAATATTGTGGACTTGTACAGTGAGTATTGTCCGCCATGTCACGCAATTGCCCCCTACCTCGAAAAGCTTGCGAAGGCACGCCCAGATATTCACGTGATTCGCATCGATATCAACCGGAAGGACCATAAAGGTATTGATTGGGGCTCTCCCATTGCCAGGCAATTCAATCTACGGTCCATTCCCCACTTCCTCATTATAGGCGGAGAGGGAAAGGTTCTGAAAGAGGGGAAATCGGCCTACAAAAAGGTCGTTGATATGATTAAAGAGACGGTAAACCAGTAGAGAATGGGAGTGCCACAAAGTGGCACTGTGACTCGTAACTTGTGAGTTGTAAATTCGGTGCGTTGGCTACTCCGGTCTTGAACTCATCACGTCTCTTTCCATGCTTTTTCCGGTCGGAACAGAACACAGGCGCCGAAGGCGCACGGAACACTTTTTCTTTATATTTATTCTCCCATTATGCGCAATATTTCGATAATCATAGTGAGTGCTTTTTCCATATCCGCCACATAGATATGTTCCGATGTGGCGTGTTCTTCCCTTGCGCCGATACCCACAACGGCCATTTCAATGCCGTGGTTGTTGTAGATCGATGCGTCGGTGAAGCCGGTGATGAAGGTGGTGGTGGCATCAATGCCGGCTGTTTTCAATGCCCTTTTGGCAACTTCAACAGTTTCAGAATCTTCCGGAATGTCCACTGCTTTGCATAAGTTGTCAACCTTGACGTCCACAGTGGCACCGAAATCTAAAATTTGTTTCCGGATTGTGGCAATCATGCTGTCTGCCAGTTCCTGTGCTTTATCATGGTTCAACGACCGGCATTCAGCCAGAAAAGTACAGATATCCGGAACGCCGTTTCTAATCATCCCGCCATTGATAACGCCGACGTTGGCGGTAGTTTCATGGTCGAGGCGTCCCAGTTTCAGTGCAGATATTGCTTTTGCGGCGGCGTGGATGGCGTTGATTCCCTTTTCCGGTTCCATTCCGGCATGGGCGGCTTTTCCGGTGACTGTTACGTCAATAGCAAAATAACTGGGGCCGCCGATGACGATGGTATCCAGTGTGTCATTGTCCAGTAAAAAGCCTTTTGTCGCTGTGATCAGTGAGTAGTCCATATTCTTGACCCCGAAGAGACCCACTTCTTCCTGGCGGCTGATCGCCACTTCCACCGGCGGTAGAACTTTCGCAGTTCGCAACGCTTCCAGCATTTCCGCGATACCGGCTTTGTCATCCGCGCCGAGAATTGTGTCCCCCTTGGATCGGATCACGCCGTCCTTGAGCACCGGTTCAATATCCACACCGGGCTTTACCGTGTCGGCATGACAGGACAAGAGGATGGGTCCGGTGGCCTTGCTGTTCTTAGAAGGAAATTTTGCCACAAGGTTGCCATAATTGTCGATGGTGGCAGTACCGCCCAGTTTTTCAAATTCCCCTTTCAGATATTCAATAAACTGTGCTTCATTTCCTGATTCGCTGTTAATCTGTACCATTTCCATAAACTGTTTGATCATTCTTTCAGACATTTTCCCTCCGTTTAGTATCTTAGTCTCGATTACGGTTAAACACGACCATCCTCAGTGTGGTCATGTCTTCAATGGCGAATTTTGCCCCTTCCCGTCCCAGTCCGCTTCCCTTGTTTCCGCCGTAGGGCATGTGGTCAACCCGGAAGGCGGGAATGTCGTTGATTATCACACCGCCGACATTGACGTGGCGGACAGCATCCAATGCCTTGTCCACGTTGTCGGTAAAGATGCCGGCCTGGAGACCGTAGCTGGAATCATCCAGCAGACGGATGCCTTCTTCAAAAGAAGAGATTGGGTGGATAACCACCGCCGGGGCAAACAATTCCTCTTTCATGACTCGCATATCCGGCCGGGCATTTACAATGACGGCCGGTGTCAGCACATTCCCTTCCCGTTTCCCTCCGATGAGAATCTCTGCTCCCTGTTTCCTTGCTTCCGCCAGCCAGTTTTCGATTCGGGCGATTTCCGGTTCTGAAATAATCGGTCCCACGTCTGTGGTTTCGTCAATAGGATTACCAATGATCAGTTTTTCTGTGGCGGTAATAAACTTGTTGGTAAATTCTGCGATGTTTTTTTCATGGACAAAAATTCGCTGCACCGAGATACAGACTTGTCCCTGGTTGTAGTATGCGCCCAATACGCATCGTTTAACAGCATAGTCCATCCTGGAACAGTCTTTGTCCACAACAACGCCGCTGTTGGCACCCAGTTCCATCGTCACTTTTTTGAGCCCGGCTACCCGGGTAATGTGTGTGCCCACCATACGGCTGCCGGTAAAGGTGATTTTGGCAATTCTTGCATCAGTGATGAGATTTTCTCCCACGATGGAGCCTGGACCTGGAAGCACACTGAGGGCGCCTTCCGGTGCGCCGGCTTCCACAAATGCGCGAATCAACTCAATTCCGGAAAGGGGTGTCAGTCCTGCCGGTTTCAAAATAACCGGGCATCCGGCGGCAATGGCAGGAGCGACCTTGTGGGCTGCAAGATTCAACGGGAAATTGAAAGGGGAAATCGCCGCAACTATTCCAATGGGGAACCGTTCATAAAATCCCATGCGGTTTTCTCCCGCAGTGCTGGCATCCAGCGGAAGGGTTTCTCCGTGGATGCGCTTTGCCTCTTCTGCGGCAAATGTGAGGTTTTCCAGGCATCGTGCCACTTCTCCCTTTGCGTACTTCAGCGGCTTACCTGCTTCCCGAGAAATTGTTTCCGCCAGTTCATCTGCCTTGCCTGCCAGCTTTTTCCCGGCATCTGAGATAATCCGGCTTCGTTCATGGGCTGGGAGAGCGGCCATTGCCGGCCCGGCTTTTTCTGCCGCTTTCAGTGCCATATCCAGTTCATTATCTCCAGCTACAGAAACTTCGGCAAAAGTTTCACCGGAATATTTATCTGTTACGCTCTGTTTTTTCTGGGTTTCAAGCTGGTGTCCACCAGCGATTAACGGGTACGTTTTCATTTTTCGACTCCATTGCCGGATTGACTTCCATTTCATTCTACCACTAAGCGGCGTGGGAAAGGATGCTGAATTTCCCCGGATGATATGGTTTGATTGTCCCATCGCTATGGTACAATCTTTGTATTAATAAATGATGGATGGCGAATAATGAGAAGCTGGGAAAATGTTCATGTATTGAAAGCAAAAGAATACAGGTCTTTAATTTTCAGGGGGAGTTTATGACCGGCACTCCGGATCTTGTTGGAATGGTACTTTCCAGGTGGTCTATCACTGTACAGGGTGGCGTAATTTTTGTTTTATTTGCCTTTTTTGCAGTGGCCTGGGCCTTAACAAGACGAAAGGTATTGTTAACCTGGACCCTGGCCTGGGCCATGGACGCGTTGGCCATGATATTTGTGTACCATGCGGTGGGAATCAATATAACTTCCTTTCGCGTCGTTACTGTTTATGTGGGATACGGGGTTGCCAAGCTCCTGTTCGGTTTATTTATGGTATTGGGACTATATCAGTATCGTAGGGCTTCATTTGCCATGGAAGGAGTTGTACCCCGTTGGCTGTATTGGCTGATTGGAGGGTGGATACTTCTGTTGTTTGTATTGAACGGAAACGTGATATTTATCCAGATCGCTGTTTATTTTGCATTGGGGCTTCTACTGATGGTGGCGAGTCTGGACGCACTTTCCCATGATAAATTCAAGGGAGTAAGAATCCTTGCATCTATCCTGATTCTGGATGCGGTATGGTTTCTCCATCATTCACTGGTTTTGCTTCCGGTTTTCTGGGGGAGAGTTGCTCCCGATTACATGAGCCATATCTCCTTTGTCGATGCTATTTTCGAATTTGCCGTGGGTCTGGCCTGTCTGCTGGCGGCTGGACTTCGTGCCATGGATGAAATGTGGGAAGCTAACAAGAGGCTGGAATTCAGCCAGCAGGCCTTGCGGAACCTTGTGGATGCGGACCCTCTTACCGGTTTATATAATCGCCGTAAATTCCGTGGGTTCATGGGGGATCTTTCCGGGACAACCGGAATCCTTATTTTTATGGACGTGGACAAATTCAAGTCTGTGAACGACAACTGGGGGCATGCTGCGGGGGACCTTTCCCTTCGAAGGGTAGCGGACATGATGCGTCAGGTTTTTCGGGCTGAAGACGGACTGTTCCGCATGGGGGGAGATGAATTCCTTGCTGTCGCCTTCGGCCTTTCACATAAAGATGCAAAAGAGAGGATAGCCCGCCTGCGGGAGTTACTGGCAGTACCGGATGAGAATGGAATACCGATTTTCATATCTGCGGGAATCAGCGAATTTGGAGGGGATACGCCGATAGATGAAGCGCTTGCCATGGCCGATTCCTCTATGTACGAAAACAAATCTCTTCGTCGCAGAGACTCTTCCACCTCCATTCGAATTCGGGGAGGAAAAACCGGAAATCGATAGTATTGGGTCGGGAGGGAATACATATGGAATACACATATACCATTAACAGGTGCGAACTGATATTGAAACGGGGGGACATCACGCAGGAACCGGTGACCGCCATTGTCAATTCGGCCAATCCCGCACTGTCCCACGGTGGAGGCGTGTGCGGGGCGATTCACCAGGCTGCCGGACCGGAGCTGGCGGTAGAATGTGCGGTCCTTGGCGGTTGTGAAACCGGAATGGCAAAGATGACCGGGGGATATCAGCTGCCGGCAGGGCACGTGATCCACACCGTGGGGCCAGTTTACCATGCCCATGAACCGGAGGAAGCTGCACAGCTGCTTTCATCGTGCTATCGGGAATCGTTGAACCTGGCATTGAAAAACGGGATTGAGACAATCGCGTTTCCCTCCATCAGCACCGGTATTTATGGCTACCCGATAACGGCTGCGGCAAAGATTGCCCTTGCGACTATCGTGAATTTTCTGAAAATTCATGGGAAGCCCATAAAAGTAATAATGGAGCTGTTTTCCGACACTGATCTGGAAATCTACAATTCCGTGTATGAGTTTTTGCAAAATGAGTTGCATTAACGCATTGGCCGGAATCAGTTGCTGTTTCCGGTGACGTACCGTCACCTATTGGCTACCGGAAACGCTGCAGTCCTTCACATAAGCCGTGAATCCTTTGCGTCCCCGGCATCCACTACGCGGGGCCTGGGAACTGCAACTGAGGGAATGCGTATGTCAGTTATGAGGGCAAGCCTTTCCTCCTCCTTCCCATTAACGCTCAAGTCTCGGGCCATCTGCAAGCGTTCACTCCCTGCACTCCTCGTCACGTACGCATGGACTGCTCCTCGTTCGTTCCCCTGGGCCCCCAACGCACACATCTGGCCCAATTCCGTCGCGTTCCATCCGTTGGTCGGTGCGTGTACACCTGAGCTGTACACTCCCTCCCCGGACTGGAGCTGCGGAATTGTAGTTTTTTTATCCGGAAAGTTAAAGGCCTGGCTGCTTCGCAGGCCGGGGAAAGAGTTTGTCAAGTTTGGGACCTGTGGGACCTGGTCCCATCTTTAAAAAGGGTATTCAGTGTTCTGATAGATGGGAAAAGCCGGGTACTGGTAACAAGTTTGGGACTTGGGCTTATCCGGTTTCCCTGTCCTGTCATCTAACATCCGGTGCGGGTCGCCGTGTGTGCTATACTGAATTCAGCGTTCAGTTAACGAATGAAGCATTGAAGGAAAGCACGGGTCGTGATTCTTTTGATTGCCTGTTTCCGGGGGTGTTCAGATGGCGGAAGACCATGGAATTCCATTGAAACTGAATTTTTTCGGCACCGAACTCCATTACCTCAGAAAAATCGCGCTTCGTGTGGATAAAGAAAGCCTGATATGTGATGTACGGGGAATCCGCCAGCCGGAGGCGCCACTCAGTTTTCCCCTTGAAACCCTGCACTTTCTTGTGGATCTTCAGGAAGATGTCGGGTTATATCTGAAAAAAAAATGGCGGGAACAGGTGAACCAGGTCTTGTCCGAAGGGAAGGCGGTGGAGGTGGCCCATGCCGGGGAATATGGCCGATGGTCGCTGACGTTCTTACCGGACGCATGTCAGAATACCGTACTGATACTTGCTGAAGACATGAAAGAGCTTGCCCATCTGCAGGAACATGTGCGTGTCGCAGATACGCTTTTTCAGCGCTTACCCAATGGCATTGTTGTGATGGATTCTGTCCCAAGGGTGCTTTACTGTAATGCGGCTGTAACAGCAATCACCGGCTACGCCCCTTCGGACCTCATTGGCAAAAATCCCGTTTTTATGAAATCTGCGAAAACCAAACGAAAAGATGTACAGGCCATGTGGCGCCAATTGGAGCAGGAAGGGTACTGGGAAGGCGAAATCTGGGCAACCAGAAAGGGAGGAATGGACTATCCGCAGCAACTGGTGATGATTGGCATGCGAGGAGGACAGGGCCGATTGGAGCGTGTTATGGCTGTTTTTCAGGACATTACCCGCACAAAGCAAAATCAGGAATTCATGCAGTACCTGTCCAGGAGGGATGTTCTCACCGGGTTGCCAAACCGGAATCATTTCCGACGTCTGGCCCAAAAAGAAATCAGCCGTGCAGGAAAAGAGGGTGGAAGGGGAGCGATTGCTGTATTGGATCTGGATGCTTTCAATCTCATCAATCGAACGTATGGACATATGCTGGGAGACGCAATGATTCAACAGGTGGGGGAAAGACTGAAAGACTTTGCCGGGAAGGAGATGACGGTAGCTCGGCTCAGTGGAGATGAGTTTGCGATATTGAACTCACGGGTAAAAACGGTGGAGGAAATTACAGAATTTGCGGAAGGTTTGATTGCCCTTTTCGCGCCATCATTCCTGACAGATTTCGGTGCGGCTTACCAGACGGTGGGGCTTGGGATTGCACGCTTTCCGAAGGATGGAGAAGACGTAGAAGGCCTGCTGAAGGATGCGGATATTGCTATGCACGCGGCAAAGTCCCAGGGCCACAATCAGTGGAAAGTTTATTCCAGGCGACTGGAAGGAGAAATGGCGGGCCATTTCCGGATGAAAACCGAGCTGTTTAGGGCGGTGAAAGACGAAGAGTTCGAGTTGAACTTTCAGCCAATACTGAATATGAAAGATGACGCGATTTATTCTGCAGAATGTCTGGTGAGGTGGGCGCACCCGAAATCCGGGCAATTGCTGCCTTCCACGTTTATCCCGCTGGCAGAGGAAATGGATCTCATCCTTCCCATCGGGAAATGGGTTCTGGAAGAAGCCTGCCGTCAGTTGGGAAAGTGGAAACGTGGGAATGTTCCAATGCGGATGATTTCTCTGAATGTATCGGCGAGACAGCTTTTCAGAAGCGACCTGGTGAACCAGGTTCATGGCTTTCTTGAAACAAATGGCCTGGAGCCAGGGGAACTTGAACTGGAATTAACAGAGTCCGCAGTGATTCAGGATGTTCGTCAGGCAGTCAGCGTAATGCGGAGAATTCGAAAACTGGGAGTGCGCATCGCTCTGGATGATTTTGGGACTGGGTACTCTTCATTGAATTACCTTCGAATGCTTCCCATTGACACCTTAAAAATTGATCAGTCATTTGTTCAGGATGTGATAACAGACCCGGGAAGCCGTTCCATTATTCGCTTTCTGGTCCAGTTGAGTCGGGAACTGGGGCTCAGAATCGTGGTAGAAGGCGTGGAAACAGAGGACCAACTGGCCTTTCTCAAAGAAGCCGGTTGTGATGAGATACAGGGGTTTCTTGTTTCACCCCCCATTTCCGTCGACGAAATAGAAAAGATGCTTTTGCGCTGATAAAACGGCAGAATTAATTCATAATGGAGGAGAAAATGATAAATTCAACTAATGGTTCAGCCACCCTTGATTATCTTGCTGAAATTCTGATTCGCTGTTTCTGGTATTCTGTTGTCCTCTTAGCTGTATCTCTGCTGACATTCATGGTGGCAGGAGATGCAGCTTTCCAGGCCCATTCGATGATGTTTGGTATATCAAAGCACGAATTTGTTCTGATGTATTATTATGGAACGGCTTTTCTGAAAATTATCATATTTATTTTCTTCCTGATACCCTGGATTGCAATACGGGTCGTTCTGAAAAAACACAAAAGAAGTGACGGGTGACAAAAGAAGTAATGGGTGAAGGGTGATGAGTGACAAAAACAGGGATAGGGAGTTGACCTCTTTTTCCTTGTTTTCCTTCATTTAACATTTAACATTCGGCGCTCTGCGCCGTCCTGTCCCAACGCCTACTTCTTTGATTTTTTTGACTTTGTTCTGTTGTATGGTATGCTTCTCGCCATGAAGATGGTGAACAGCACTTTTGGCAGACAGTTTTACTTTTATTATTTTTATTTTAACAGGTAGGTTGTCGCCGTTAGTGTAAGGTTTTCGGACCGTGCGGTGATAAGCCGCACGGTCCATTTTTTGTAATGGGCCGTGAATGAAAATTCATGGCCCTTTTTCTTTTAAGGGGGAAAGGTTAAAATGAATCATCTGAAACTGGCGGGAAGGATGGATGGTTCCCGAACCGTGATCCGGGTCGGTGAGCTCAGGATCGGGCAGGATTTGACGATTATTGCAGGGCCGTGCAGTGTGGAGAGTGAAGAGCAGACGCTGACTATTGCCCGGGCAGTGAAGCGTGCGGGTGCCGGGTTACTTCGGGGCGGCGCGTTCAAGCCCAGAACTTCTCCGTACTCTTTCCAGGGGCTGGGGCTGGAGGGCTTGAAAATACTTGCAAAGGCGAGGACGGAGACTGGCCTGCCGGTGATTACCGAGGTGCTGGATACCCGGGACGTGGGATGGGTCAGTGAGTACGTAGACATATTGCAGGTGGGAGCGCGGAATATGCAGAATTTTTCGCTGTTGAAGGAGATTGGAAAGGTGGGAAAACCAGTGATGTTGAAACGGGGAATGTTCGCAACCTATGCCGAATGGCTGAATTGTGCAGAATACATTCTGGATGCCGGAAACCCTGATGTCATACTCTGTGAACGGGGGATTCGAACCTTTGAACCATGGACACGGAACACGCTGGATTTGAGTGCGGTACCGGCAATGAAAGAACTGTCTCACCTGCCGGTTTTTGTGGATCCGACGCATGGAACAGGGCGTGTGGAACTGATTCAACCTATGGCAATGGCAGCAGTGGCTGTCGGTGCGGACGGTTTGATGGTGGAGGTTCATCATGACCCGGAACATGCAATGAGCGATGGCCCCCAGGCACTTTTGCCGGAGCAGTTCGACAGCCTGATGGCTGATGTCAACCGCTTGAAAGATGCACTGAATGGGACAATCCATGAAAACGATGTGCATGCTGGAAAGGAAATTGCGTTGGAAGGATCTGAAAAGGGAAGAGTGAGGGAATATGCGTGGTAGCGTTTCCCCGGGGATGGTTTCGGGTAGGGTCCATGCGCCTGCATCCAAGTCGTTCATGCAACGGGTGGTAGCCTGCGCGGTACTTTCGGATACCGAAACAATCATTCAAAATCCATCTCTGTCAGACGATGGCCATGTGTCTTTGAAATTGGCTGCTGATCTGGGAGCGGATGTTGACAGAAAAGGGAAGAATGTGACCATTCGCCCCGGTTGTCATGATCCCGGAAACATCCTCAATGCTGGTGAATCCGGGCTTTCTTTACGGATGTTCGCCCCTGTTGCGGCAAGGCTTCCGTTTTCGGTGATTATTGAAGCTTCGGGGACACTTTGTCACAGGCCCGTTGGAATGATGGGAAACTCTTTCCGCCAGCTTGGTGTGTCCTTTGAGTCGAAAAATAACCTTCCCCCGGTTCATATCAACGGCCCGCTCCACGGCGGAAAGGTTGACGTAGAAGGTACAGTAACTTCTCAGTTTCTGAGCGGTCTGCTCATTGCCTTGCCAGGCTGTCCTGAAAACAGCGAAATCCGGGTTTCCGGCCTTGCAAGCCGTCCTTACGTGGATATGACCCTGTCAGTTCTGGAGTCATTTGGTATCTGTTGGCAGGTAGAGGAAGAGGAACTTCTGATATTCCGTTCACCGGGGCATCAGCGGCTTCACTGTTCGGAGTTTACTGTGCCGGGAGACTGGTCAGCGGCAACAGCTTTATTTGTTGCCGGAGCCATCGGCGGCCCGGTAACGGTGACAGGACTTTCTCAGGATTCCCTTCAGGGTGACCGGACAATTCTCAATGTACTGGAACAGGCCGGGGCATCTGTTTCTATTTCCGGTGACTCAGTGACGGTTTCCCGGGATCATCTGGATGGATTTCAATTTGATGTAACTGAATATCCTGACATGGTTCCTGCGCTGGTGGCATTGGCGGTCCATTGCAATGGGGAAACGATTATCACAGGAACATCCCGGCTTAAATTCAAAGAAAGTGATCGGGCAAGGGTATTGAAGCGGGAATTCGGAAGACTTGGCGCAAATGTAAAAGTGACAGATGACGCTGTCACCGTTGTTGGCGGGATGTTGTCAGGGGGGTATGTGTCGGCGGCAGGTGACCACCGGATCGCAATGGCGCTGGCAGTTTCCGGGTTGAATGCCAACGGTCCTGTGGAAATTGATGAAGCAGAATGTGTGGACAAATCCTATCCTGGTTTTTTTGAGGATTTGGTGCGAATTGGCGCGAAGATTAAATTGGAATCCAAAGGGAAGGGGGCCTGGAAATGAACCTGGAAGGCGTAAGAAAACAGATTGACCGAATTGATCTCGAGGTGCTGGCACTCTTGAACCGGCGGATGGAACTGGCATTGACATCCCGGAAATTCAAAAACGAAGTGCTGGACGAGGAAAGGGAAAAAGCCGTTCTGCAGGCTGCTGCGGCGTATGCGAATGGGCAGATAACGCCGGAATTCAGCCGGTCCCTGCTCTCCATTGTCATGGCGGAGAGCCGGAAGCTCCAGGAAGCGGGCCGGCCCCTTCTGGGGTTTCAGGGAGAGCATGGTGCCAACAGCGAGGCTGCGGCCCTGCGATTTCAGTCGGGAATGGCATCCATTCCCATGGAATCATTTGCGGAAGTATTTGACGGGGTAGAAGCGGGCGTTCTGGATTACGGCATTGTTCCGGTGGAAAACTCGCTGGGGGGAATGGTTTCCCAGGTTAACAAACTGATGGCAACACGGAATGTTCACGTGGTGGGAGAGGTTCTGCTTCCGGTGCATCACTTCCTGTTGGCGCTTCCGGAAACCGACTACCGGGATATTCGAGTGGTGGTTTCCCATCCCCAGGCCCTTGCCCAGTGCCGGGGGTTTCTCACCCGGCACAAGCTGGAAGGGCGGCCCTTCTACGACACCGCCGGGGCGGCGGAAATGCTGTTTCGGGAACGCCCCGGCGGAACCGCGGTCATTGCCGGGGAATCCTGCGCGAAACTCTACCACCTTGAAGTGATTAAAGAAAAAGTGGAAGACCACCCGGACAACGTCACCCGGTTCCTGGTGCTTTCCGGGAACGCTGCGGCAAAACCGGGGGATAAATGCTCCATCGTGTTTTCCACCGCCCACAAGGCGGGAGCGTTGTTCGGGATTCTGGAGGCATTTGCGAAGGAGGGTATCAACCTTACCCGGATTGAATCGGTACCCATGGGAAGCCGTCCGGGAAACTATGTTTTTTTTCTGGACTTTCTGGGAAACGACCGGGATAACGCGGTTCAGAAAGTGTTGAAAGATGTTCGGGAAAAAACCAGCCGCTTTCGTTTTCTCGGTTGTTACAAACGGGGGGCGGTGCTGTGAGAGTCGCGATTCTCGGTTGCGGCAACATGGGAAGCTGGTTGGCACGGGAACTGGCTGTGCACCACACCGTTCACGCCTTTGACCCGATTCCAGGCCGGGTGGAAAAAATCAAAGGAGTGAAGAAGCTGGAAACCCTTGATGAATTGGAAGATTTCGCGCCGGAACTCTTAATCAACGCTGTTCCATTGAAAGAAACCATCCCTGTTTTTCAATCTGTGAAGGAAATTTTGCCGCAAAACTGTATTCTGTGTGACATTACATCGGTAAAAGGGGAATTGCCGGAATTCTATTCCCGGTGCGGGCGTCAATTTGTTTCCATCCACCCCATGTTCGGCCCCACATTTGCCAACATCCGCGCCCTGAACGAAGAATCCGCCGTCATCATCCATGAGTCCGATCCCGGTTCAGCCGCATTTTTTCGTGGATTCTTTGAAGAAAAGGGGCTTTCCATCTTCGATTATTCATTCGATGAGCATGACCGGATGATGGCGTACTCCTTGACGTTGCCCTTCGTGTCCACAATGGTGTTTGCGGCATGTATGGACAAAGACGTGGTACCAGGCACCACTTTCAAGAAACATCGTGAAATTGCCACCGGACTTTTGTCCGAAGACGACTACCTGCTGGCGGAAATTCTGTTCAACCCCCATTCCATAAAGCAGTTGGAGCGGGTTATCAGCCGGATGGAATTTATGCGCCATGTCATCCGTGGCCGGGACTACGAAGAAGCCGTTTCTTTCTTCAACCGGTTGCGGGAAAATGTGGTGCCGTTGGCACCGTGACGTGGGAATCAGTTTTTGTTCCCGGTGGCGCTTTGCGCCATCTTCCGGCTGCCTGAAACGCCGCAGACCTTCATGCAAGCGTGAGGCCTTTGCGTTCCCGGCATCCGCCACGTAGACGTGGGAACAGGAACTGATGGGGACGCGTCTTGACAGGATGTTTGATAACACCCACCCCCTCCAGTCCGGGGGCGGTAGTCCCGTCCCCGTTCGGCACCCGGACGCCCAATCCGCACGCCCCTCAATTTGCTTCAGCAAATTGAAAAATCACCAGAGGCAAAAAGGGAAAGACTGGGAGTAAAACGGGGACTGGCAACTTCCCTGCCTTTTCCTATTCTTCTTCTGTCATTTAACATTCAACATTTATTTTTAACATTCGGCACCTGCGAGCCGCAGGTGCCGTGTATAATTGGCTGGAACAAAAACGAAGGAGATTCGATGAAAACACTGATTATGGGGCTTGGGAGACAGGGGTTTCGAATTCTGGAACTGTTGCTGGAAAACGGTTTTGACGCAGTAACGGTGTATGATCGTTCAAAAGAGGTAGTGGAACGGGCACAGGCACGGTTTGGGAATCGGATTCATGTTATGAACCGAAGCCCACTGGGGGAGAATGCGCCTGAAGTTATGCTGTCATCCTTTGAGTTGTTGATAGACGCCCTGCCATCCGTCTGGTCCTATCCATTGCTGCAGGCGGCGGCGAAGGCCGGAATCCGCGCAGTCAGTGTTTCCTTCCTTGAAGAAGATTTCATGGCTCTGGATAATGAGGCGAAAGCTGTCGGTGCATTGATTGTTCCGGATTGTGGGGCCGCTCCGGGTTTTTCCCATCTCATGGCCGGGTATTCGGTACGGCAACTGGGAGGCGCGTCCCGGGTGGTGATGAAACTGGGTGCCATTCCAAAATCTCCCATGCCCCCGTTTTTCCACAGTCTGACCTGGTCAGTGGAAGATTTGATGGAAGAATATGTCCGTCCCGCGAAAGTGAGAAAAAACGCGCATGTGACGACAGAAGACCCCTTTGAGAGCGTGCAGGAGGAGGAAATTAATGGCCTGAAACTTCAATCCTTCGTCAGCGACGGTGCCCGATCCTTTCTCACTTCCTATCCCGATGTACCGGAAATGGAGGAGCGAACACTGCGGTGGCATGGCCATCTGGAATTCATGGCAACAATTCGGGAGGCCGGATTCCTGTCCCGTGAACCGGTTCAAATGGGCTCAACTGCTGTCATCCCCATCCGTTTTCTGGCGAAGGTGCTGGAAAAACAGTTTGGAAATTTAGAACGGGATGACATGTTCATCATGGAAATCACTGTAGAAAGTGCAGAAGGCAGCCATGTCCATTTTTACAACATGCCGTATAATTCTGAAAATGACGTCTTTGGTCTGGTGAATTCCGTTGCCGTAACGGCAGCTGAAACTGCTGCCATGATCCGGGATGGCGTCATCCGTGAAACCGGTGTAAAGCCGCTGGAACTGCTGGCAACCAAAGCTGTCTTTACCCGCATGGCAGACGCCCACCGCCGCCACGGGGCGGTGGTTGAATTGCGTGAAAGGAAGCGGTGAGGGGCTTGTTCCCGATAGCGGGGTTTGTATAGCTGAAACAGCGCCCGTCTATTCGCTTTTTTCAGGATAAATGGTTGCGGCTTTTTGGCGTTTCACCCGAAATGGAAGTGCGGGGAGCGAAGATTACGGTATTTCCCCTTTATTGACGCAGGTTCTGTCCGGCCTTAATCCCTGAACGCAATTTTCACCGGGGAGAGAAAGTAGCGGATGATCAAGCCAGAAAAGGCGAAGCCGCCGATTGTGAACAGGGGGCTCAGTTGTTTTCGTTTTTTGAGAAGGGCAGGAATGGCTTTGATGCCATCCCGGTTGGCGCGATAGAGGGTCTTCAGCAGTTCCATTCTGGAATGCCCTTCGGCGAAGTGGCCGGGGGAGCCCTTTCCCACAAGCGCAGCAATGGCCTGGAAGAAGTAGCGAATCAATGTGAAAAACGGCGATAGAAATATCCAGAACCACGGCAGGTTTTTCATCAGGACGTACCAGCGGTTTCGTTCCACGTAGTAGGCTTTGTCAGGGCTGTATTTACCGGCGGTTCCGGAATGGATGTGATTAACCACCGCTTCCGGCTGATAGAAGCAGGTGGCTCCGGCCCTGCGGTACCGAAGGCCCAGGTCGGTATCTTCACCGTAGAGGAAGAAGTCTTCGTCAAAGAATCCGGCTTTTTCAATGAGTTCCCGCCGAAACGCGGCGGCGCAGCCATCGGGGTAGAAGCATTCCCCCGCTTTCAGGTAACGGGGAATGAGTTTTTCGCCGCAGCCCCGGCCCCGGTTCAGCCCGTCAGGATAAAAGAGGTGCCCACCGGCTTTGTCCACAATGTCAGCCCGATCCTTGTAGACGATGAGAGGTGCGACCATGTCCACATTCGCATTTGCCAGCGGGGCGATCAATTTTTTCAGAAAGTTTTCCGGCAGGATAGTATCGTTATTGAGGATGACAATAATTTCCCCAGTTGCCACGTCATAGCCTCGGTTGTTGGCAATACCGAAGCCAAAGTTTTCTGTGAGCAGAACGGGTTTCACAAAGGGGTAGGGTGAAGCATTCAGCCAATCCGCAGAACCGTCACCGGAGCCATTGTCCACCGCAATGACTTCAAAATCTCGATAAGTCTGGATGGATAGCGAGTGCAGGCAATCTTTCAGGAAGTGGAGGCCGTTGTAGTTGGCAATAATAACACTGACCCTTGCCATGTGTTTTGTCCAGGGTCAGGGAAAGAGCCGTTTTCGAAAAAGGAACACGAGGTTACGCATACCGTCCCGCCATGGCCGGAGCTTGATTTCACCGCTTCGGGCAGAGTATTTGATATGCTCTTCCTTAAAACGGATCTCCGGGTTGCGGATGGCTTCTATTTTAATTTCTTCAGACAAGGGCATGCCGTCACTTCTGAGTCGAATTTTGCCCAGAATGTTACGGTAAAATACCCACATACCGGATTGAGAGTCTTCGATGGGAGTTTTGTACAACACGGACATGACCAGCGACAGAACCTGGTTGCCGATCCAGTGTTTAAACGACATGGCGTCGGCATCCATTACCGGAAAACGGCAGCAGGAGAGGAAGTCTACATTGTACTGGAAGAAGATGTCAAGAAGTCGTTTCAGGTCGTGAACCGGGTAAGAATGGTCCCCATCCAGTGTAACAATGACGTCCCCGGTGGCTTTGGAAAACCCGGTTTTGTATGCTCGGCCGTATCCCCGGATCGTTTCCTGAATAACGGTGGCACCCTTTTCTCTGGCAATTTCCGGTGTTCGGTCGGTGGAGTTGTTGTCCACAACGATGACGTTTTCCACAAAATCCGGAACATCATTGAGGACTTTTCCGATAGCCTCTTCTTCGTTGAGGCATGGGATGACGACGGTAATGGTCTTGTCTTTGTACAACAGGTACACTCCTTTACTTTTTATTGATTATAAAGGAACGTTTTCGAAATTCAACCCAGATGTCAGCAAAACCGATTCCGACGACGAGAAGGGGCCCCGGTTGGATGAAGATGAAGACAAAGAAGACGAGACGCAGGAGAGGAGGGATTTTCATTTTGTTAATGAAGAATACAGCCACCGCCAAGCCCTGGGCAAAATAGGCAAATGCAATGGCAATCAGGGTATTGGTGGTCATATGCCGAAGTGTGTCGGAATGGATCACAGGAACAATGGAAGTGAAAATGAACAGAACAGCCAGTATTACAAAGGCAATGATGAGGGAATCTGGGAGACGAAAAGATTGAAAATGAAGGGACTCGCGGGTAATTTTGGAGAATATCATTAAGTTTAACAGCAGGATTATCCCTTCAGACAGGAATATGATGCCGGGCAGGATATGGATGAAGGATGTCAGCGCCTGATTCAGGTCAGGACTGGGTTGAAAGCCGGATTCCTTGAGTACTGCGCTAAGTTGTTCCGCGATTGGCATGTGAAAGAAAAAAGGGTAAGCCAATGATCCTGCTGCTACCAGAATAAATGTAAGCAGTAGGGCGGCAGGGATGCTGATGTCGATGCTGTGGCCTTTTTCCTGCATGCTGAGAAAGAGTAGGAAAGGGGCAATCAATGAGGCGAACTGAAAGATGACGACAAACTGAGCAAGGGGTTCCTGAACCAGTATCAGTAAAAGTACGGCCACAATACCGGCTGAAACAGCACGATACAACGCGGGTACACGTTCGTAGTAGAAAATAAATGGGACCGGCAGCAACAATGCAAGCGGTCCCAGAAAATTCAATGCAAACAAAAAAGCGGTCAATAGGAGAAAAGATTTCAGTTCAGGCTGCATTACTCCGATACATAGGGCAGAAGCGCCATTACTCGGGCACGTTTGATGGCAGTCTGCAGTTTGCGCTGGTGCTTGGCACAGGTGCCGGTTGCCCGGCGCGGTGCGATCATGGAGCCTTCCAGCACGTAATTTCTCAGAAGGTTGATGTCTTTGTAATCGATTACATCAATATTCCCGGCGCAGAATTTACAATATTTTTTCTTTTTATAGAAAAAATTGCGCTTTCCACCCCTCGGGCGTCTCGGTCTTTGCTGCATAGCCATCTTATGCCTCCTCTTTTGTTTCAGGAGCCGGGGTGGATTCTACTGTGGGGGCTTCGACTTCAACTTTTACAGGGCGCTGTTTCTTCTTGGCTTTTGCCTCTGCCCTTTCTCTCAGTTTAATATCATGATCCTGGTTGACCACGATGTGGCGCATGACGTTTTCGTTGATTTTCAACTTACGATCCAGTTCAAGAACAACTTTTCCGTCGCCGGTGAATTCGATGAGGGTGTACACGCCTTCATTGATTTTGTTGATGGGATAAGCCAGAACACGCTTACCCCATTTGTCCACGTTTCGGATCGTTCCTTTCTGACCCTCGATAACGGCGGTATAGTCGGCCGCTATCTGATCCTGTTCTTCATCGGTTAGATGAGGCACAGTGAGGATCAATGTTTCATAAAAACTCATTTCTAAAACCTCCTTATGGCTTTAACAGGGAGCGGGTTCCTCCCGCTCCCAAGGACTGCGAGAGTATATCAGAGCAATGGCGCGATAACAAGGGCAACTACTGACATTAATTTGATCAGGATGTTCAGGGAAGGGCCGGCTGTATCCTTAAATGGGTCGCCAACAGTGTCGCCTACTACGGCCGCCTTGTGCGCATCGGAGCCTTTTCCACCGAATGCGCCTGTTTCAATATGTTTTTTTGCATTATCCCAGGCACCACCGGCATTGGCCATGAAAATGGCCATGAGCACGCCACTGACAGTGACTCCGACCAGCAAACCACCGAGCATTTCCTTGTTGACGAAACCGAAAACGACTGGTGTGACAATGGCTATCAGGCCAGGTAACACCATTCGTTTAATAGCAGCAGCAGTGGAAATATCCACACAACGGGCGAAATCCGCTTTTGCTTTTCCCTCCAGCAGTCCGGGAATTTCCCGGAACTGTCTTCTTACTTCTTCAATCATTTCAAAGGCGGCTTCTCCAACCGCCTGCATGGCAAGAGAAGAGAACAGGAAGGGCAGCATGCCGCCGATGAACAATCCGGCCATCACGTAGGGGTTATCCACAACGATGGGGCCGACGTGGGCAGTGTGTTTGAATGCGCTGAACAATGCAAGTGCTGTCAGTGCTGCGGAGCCGATGGCAAATCCCTTGCCGATAGCTGCTGTGGTGTTGCCCACTGCGTCCAGTTTATCCGTAATTTCCCGCACTTCCGGGCCAAGGTGTGCCATTTCAGCAATTCCACCGGCATTGTCGGCAATGGGGCCATAGGCGTCCACTGCAAGCTGGATACCGGTCGTAGCCAGCATACCAACGGCTGCCAGCGCAATTCCGTAAAGACCGGCAAAATGGAAAGCCGTTACAATTGCGACTGCAAGTACGATAATCGGCGCCGCAGTGGATCGCATCCCCACTGCCAGGCCGCTGATGATATTTGTGGCAGCACCGGTCTGGGAATCTTTGGCGATGTTACGGGCATGACTTTTAGATTCTGATGTGTAATATTCCGTGATGAGCCCGATGAGGATACCGGCGACCAGTCCGGTGACAACTGCTATGAAGATATGCAGTGTATTTTCAGGGGCAAAATACCCGATGATGAAATAGGATGCTATCGTCATGAGTATGCCTGCACCAAAGGTCCCGATATTCAAAGCAGATTGTGGATTTCCACCTTCTTTAGTTCTGACGAAAAAAGTGCCGAGAATGGATACGACGATACCCACTGCAGCCAATGCCAGGGGCATGATCACGTAGTTGAGTGGTGCCGGTTGCATGGTAGTTCCAAGGATCATGGACCCGATAATGGCACCGACATAGGATTCGAAGAGATCGGCGCCCATTCCCGCGACGTCCCCGACATTGTCTCCGACATTGTCGGCAATAACGGCCGGATTCCGGGGATCATCCTCAGGGATGCCGGCTTCTACTTTCCCCACCAGATCCGCTCCGACATCTGCGGCCTTTGTGTAAATGCCACCGCCGACACGGGCAAAGAGCGCAATGGAGCTGGCGCCCAGGGAGAATCCACTGAGAACAGCCAGGATTCGGTTCAGGACACTGAGGTTCTGGAAATCAAACTGGAATACCTTCAAATACACTATAAACAGTGTTCCAAGGCCCAGCACACCCAGTCCAACCACAGCCATTCCCATAACCGAGCCGCCGGAAAAAGCAACCATCAGTGCGGAAACAAGACCTTTTTCCTTAGCTGCGTTGGTGGTACGTACATTGGAAAGAGTGGCGACCTTCATACCGAAGAAACCGGCCAGTGCTGAACACGATGCCCCAATCACGAAAGAAAGGGCTACCAGCGGGCTGCTGGCGCTGTTGCCGTAATTTCCGATGACCAGTAGAATGGCAACCACGATGACAAAAATAGCCAACACCCGATATTCACGGGAGAGAAATGCCATTGCGCCTTCCCGAATATGGGAGGCAATTTCTTTCATTGTGTCATTACCTTCGTCCTGCTTTGCGACCCACATCGATTTCCATAATGCGAACAGGAGAGCCAGTACTCCTCCAATTGGTATCAGGTAAATGATTGTTTGTATAGACAAAATTCCAACCCTCCTTAGACTCGTTTATTGTAAAGCTGCATTACCTTTTTCAAGTCATGCTCCTCCAGAAATATATGAAGAGCATTATATGCGCTTTTAAGCGCATTTTCAAATAATTCCTGTTCCCCTTTCGGGATCTTTGAAAGGACATAGTCAACTCCGGGACGGTCGCCCCGAAGTGGGGAATCAATCCCAAAGCGAATGCGGAGAAACTCATTTGTTGCCAAAACGTTGATGACGTGTGCCAGTCCTTTGTGCCCTCCGGAAGCGCCACGTTCCCGAATTCGAATGTTCCCTGCAGGGAGGTCCAAGTCGTCATAGCAGACAATCAGTCTGTTGGTATCGATCTTGAAATAATTCAGCGCATCTTTGACACCATTCCCACTCAAATTCATGAATGTGGATGGTTTTGCAAGGACCACATCTTCTCCAAAAAGTTCGGTTCTGATAAAAGAAAAATTCAGTTTGTCTTTGAACCGAACCGACTCTCCCTGTTCTCTGCAAATGTAGTCCAAAAAAAGAAATCCGAGATTGTGGCGGGTAAATTGATACCGCCGTCCCGGATTTCCCAATCCCACAATAAGATACATATAATATTATTTTTCTTCGCTTTTGGTTTCGGTTGCTGCTGCTGCCGTTTCGGCTGTTGCGGCTTCTTCTTCTCCCTCTTCCAGCAATTCTTCTGCTTCCTCGACTGGTTCCTCAGAGATTCTCATGACATCTACTTTTACGATAACGGTATCTTCCTGTTCAGTAAAGCTGACGTTTTCAATATCAAGATCTTTTACCCGGATCGTGTCTCCGATGCGCATCTCAGTTACATCCACTTCAATAATGGCGGGAATTTCGGCAACTTTTGCGACAAGTTTCAGGGTACGGGCAACGAAATCCATCATGCCGCCCTCGGTTTTGACTCCGAAAGAAGTTCCGTTCAATTTAACAGGTACCGAAACTTCAATTTCCTGGTCGGGGTTGACCCGCAGAAAATCCGCGTGAAGAATGCGTCGGGTGATAGCATCCGACTGATAATCCTTGATCATAACGGTGCGTTGCCGATCTGTTCTGTCCCGGCAAGTTTCAATGTACGAACGGTGTTTAGACCGGTTTCAGCATGGAGCATTTGCCAGACTTCCTTTTCTGAAATGGAAATAGATAACGGTTTTCTATCGCCGCCATATACCACGCCGGGAATCATTCCCAACTTTCTGAGCCGTCTGTTGGGGCCTTTCCCCGTTAGTTCTCTTGGCTCAACTTCAATATACTCTTTCATTGTGTTCCTCCAAATTAGATGAATAGTGAACTGATTGACGTTTCTTCATGGGTCCGTTTGATTGCTTCACCGAAGAGGTTGGCAACGGACAGTACCTGGACCCGGTCCTTCGGGTCATTCTTTTTATTGAACGGGATGGTATTGGTAATGTATACCTTCTCGATATGGGACTTGTTGATACGTTCCATTGCGGGGCCGGACAATACCCCGTGGGTGATTGCGGTCCGGACCGTTTTCGCGCCTTTTTCCGCCAGTGCTTTGGCTGTTTTGACGAGGGTGCCCGCAGTATCAATGATGTCATCAATAATCAATACATTTTTGTCTTTCACATTTCCGACTACGTTCATCACTTCTGACTCGTTGGCCTGTTCCCTGCGTTTGTCTACAATAGCCAAAGGGGCATCCAGGCGCTTTGAATATGCGCGGGCTCTTTCTGCTCCGCCCACATCCGGAGCGACAACGCAGAGATTCGGGATATTCAGCGAGCGAATAAAGCCAATAAAAATTGCGGAACTGTACAGATGATCCACCGGGACATCAAAAAAGCCCTGGATCTGGTTTGCGTGAAGATCCATTGTCAAGATTCTCGATACACCTGCCCGTTCCAGGAGGTCGGCCACAAGTTTTGCCGTAATCGGAACACGGGGCTTTTGTTTCCGATCCTGTCTTGCATACCCGAAATAGGGGATAACAGCTGTAATTCGAGTGGCACTGGAACGTTTCAGTGTGTCAATGACAATGAGTAGCTCCATGAGATTTTCATTGGCAGGGGCACAGGTGGATTGAATGAAAAATACGTCTGATCCGCGAACATTATCCGGGATATAACAGGAGATTTCGCCGTCACTGAAACGGCCAAGATCAATGTGAGAAAGTTCAATCCCCAGATAGTCTACGATTTCCCTTGCAATTTCCGGGTTTGCATTTCCGGAAAATATTTTGAGAGGATGATTTTTCATCATTCAACCCTTCCTAAAATCAGAATGGCTGGGGAGGCAGGAATCGAACCTGCGTATAGCGGAACCAAAACCCGCTGCCTTACCTCTTGGCTACTCCCCAAGTTTTAATCAGTATCCGAATTCCTTGACAGACAGAAGGGTGGAAGTTTCCGCCGATTCCTTATCTGTCTTTTCTTCCGGTTCCAGTTCCGTTTCCGATTCCAATGCCGGTTCCAATCTCGGTTCCGATGTGCCTCCAATTGGTTCCAGTTCCTGAGTGTCCGGTAGTTCTTCCGTCCGGACATCCTCGGCAAAGTCTGTGCCAAGCCGGTGTCCGGTAACGGTTTCGTACATTTCGAAAACCCGTTCTTCAATCATTTTACGGGTTTCACCGTTCAGGGGATGTGCAACATCTCTGAATTTTCCATTTGCAGCCTTTTTGCTGGGCATGGACAGGAAGGCCCCCCGTGCAGTTTCAATAATCTTGATGTCACTGACGATGAAGCAATTGTCAAAGACGATGGAAGCAAATCCCTTCAGTTTCTTCTCATTGTTGATGGGTGTTACATTGACCTCTGTGATCTGCATGCTACATGACCTCCATGTTTAGTCAAAACGTGGTCATTATAGCAATTTCACGGGTCTTGTCAAACAAAACAAGTTCTGCAAAATGGACTTTTTTGTCGTTTTTAGCACTCAGTTAAGCTATATCAGTCAGAATCAGTCCGAAAAGGCGGATGGAGAATGCCCTTTTCGGTGACAAATCCGGAAATGAGATTCCCCGGTGTCACGTCAAAACCGATGTGGGCAACAGGGCTGTTGTCCGGCACAATGGATTTGCCGTTGATAAACGCCACCTCATCCCTGCCCCGTTCTTCAATTGGAATGCCAACGCCGGACGCCAGGGAAAGGTCGAAGGTGGACCATGGTGCCGCAATATAAAATGGTATCTCAAAATGACGGGCAAGGACTGCCAGCATCATCGTTCCGATCTTGTTGGCAGTATCCCCGTTTGCGGCGACGCGGTCAGCCCCGGTAATCACCGCGTCAATTTCTCCCTTCGCCATGAAATACCCGGCGCTGTTGTCAGTAATTACCCGGTGGGGAATCCCTGCCTTGGCAAGTTCAAAAGCGGTGAGCCGGGCTCCCTGGAGATAGGGTCTCGTCTCATCCGCGAATACTTCTTTCAACTTACCATGGTTGAACAGGGAGCGGATTACGCCAAGTGCCGTACCATAGCCCCCCGTGGCAAGAGCACCTGCGTTACAATGGGTCAAAATTGTAACCGGTTTACTGAAAAGTGAAGCGCCGAACTCCCCCATCCGCCGGTTCATCTCAATATCTTCCCGGTGAATCTCTATCGCTTCCGCCACAAAAAAATCGGATTTTCCGTGGTTTTTGTTCCGGCAATCCCGCATCCGCTCCACCGCCCATCGAAGATTTACAGCGGTGGGACGGCTGTCCAGGAGAAGCTGGCAATCCGCATCAAAATCCCGTTTCAAAATAGCCGACATGGCGAGGCCGTACGCGGCGGTAATGCCGATGGCCGGGGCACCCCTGACCACCATGTTCCGGATGGCAGCTGCGACATCGTCCGGCGTTTTACAGGTGACAAAAGCAGTTTCCCCGGGCAGCTTCCGTTGATCCATCAGAATCAGTTCATCGTTCTTCCATAAAATATGTTCCATGCCGCCTCCGTCTCCTGTTTTCTGCATTCATTATACGGCAGGGACAGGTTGAGGCAAGTCTGAGTTTGAAGAGCGAAGCAGCGCTTCGCGCCGGATGTTAGATGATAGGTGTTAGATGTTAGATTGCCGGGAAAAAGACAGGGAAGAATCAGGGAGTGAGCAAAACGGGGACTGGTAACGTCCCCGGTACCTGTCCCCCGCTTTACGGCATTGACAAACGAAGCCGGAGAAAGGTGAAATTGCCTAATAGATTGATATATCAATAAAATAAGCGCTAAAAATCAGGTGACTGCCCCTGTTATTCTCGGGTATCAGTTCTATCGAATCAGATAGCGGATAAGAATGCCTCTACAGTTGTCAAGTTTTTGGTTGTCTTGTTTGAATTGACTGTATATAATACAGTAAAGTTTTTGTATTGGGTTGTGGAGGTAATATGAAGAAGATGACAGCTATCATCGTGGCCATTACAATGGTTCTGCTATTTATTGCCTGTAGTTCTTCCAATTCTTCCAGTTCTTCCAATTCTTCTGGTAATAATGATAGCCCAACGGGCATTGCAACCGGTTTGGTCCGTGCGTTCGTTCCCAGTGGTTCTGATATTGTATCACCCCTGCCGGATCGAATCTTTGACGCAGGTGATGCTTATGTGTTCCTGACGGGGTCGGAGCAATGTTCACAACTGCCATCGGATAATCCCTGTACAGGATCAGCCAGTCTGGTTCGGGTCCAGATGAGTGGTACGTCGGCGACCACCCGGACGGATTTTCCGGATTTTTTTGCCTTCCACTTGGAACGGTTGTCCAATGGATATCTGGTGACCGGAGGGCGGCCGGGTGCTTCGGGACCCGAAGGCTACACTGCGCTGATTTCTGAGAACGGAACGGTTCAATCTGAGGCATACGTTGATTCACTGTCGACAATCAGTACAGCTTCTTTGGGCTCGGATAATTTGCTTTTGTTCGGCGACGACGAGGGAACTGCCCGGTTCATATTTACCGGAATGGATCTTTCTGTTCAATGGCAAAGAGCCTATCAAAGTGAATGGGATCCGGATCTTGTTGAAGGAGAAACGCTGACGATCCGATCCGCAGTTGACGTGGCCAATGATTCGGATGCTTCCTATGTTGCCCTCGCCAGCGTGGTAAAGTCAAATGGCATCAAATTGATTCGTGGCATTGCTTTGTTGAGAGTTGAACCGGCCGGTTCTGTGTCGTGGGCGCGCGCATTTTATCCTGCGGAAGAAAACTTGATATGGCAGGCAAAACGGTTGCTGTTGAAACCGGATGGCACCATGTTGATTGTGTACGGAATGGATGACGTTACAAACGATTCCCATGCTGCGGTTTTTTTAATGGTTGATGCGGAAGGTGATCCCATCTGGAACTTCTCAACGAGTGCGTCCTCCAACCGTTGCAATGCAGTGATGTTGTCGGACGGGTCTTCTGTGATTGCGTGGCCGACCTGGCGTACAGGGCAATTGGAGGGAACTGCGTGGGACTTCTATATTGATCTCAATGTGGCCAGATTGGACGCCCAGGGTAATATGCTATGGCAGCGGAAGTTTACCGATTTATTTGACGCAATTGAGCCGACCGCTATCAGTATTTCCAATGATGGGGGAATCCTGGTGGTAGGCTATTACCGGGATTTTGAGGGAACGACCACTGCACAGGATGACAGCCGGGGCGTTTATCTTTTGAAACTGGATGCCAACGGAAATTGTCCCGATTGCTCCTGATCGCTGCCTGATTGAAAGCGCCGATCATCTGTCATTTTGGATAAATTATTGGGACTGGTTTTCAATTTTAGAAAACTGTAATTTCATGCTATTTAACTGCTCTTAAAGCTAACATTATCTTTACTTGTCTCTTCCGAGATTGTCCGGTATTCTTGAATGGAGACGTTCGATTTCCAGGAGGAGAAGATGCAGTCACTGCCCCGGACGAAAATTGTTTGTACAATCGGGCCCGGTTGCGACAGCGTGGACACGCTGACCTCAATGATTGGCGCCGGGATGAGTGTGGCGCGGATGAATTTTTCCCACGGCACACACGAAGAGCACCGGGCGAGAATTGGGGCAGTTCAAAAAGCGGCTCTGCAGGCAGGACGGCCTGTGGGCATCCTCGCTGACCTGCAGGGACCGAAGATCCGGATCGGTGAGCTGAAAGACACTGCCTATCCGGTTGTGGCCGGGCAATCGCTTCGGATTACCACACGGAAACTGGTGGGAGATGGCAAAACAGTTTCGACCAGCTATCCCGCTTTTGTTCAGGATGTTTCACGTGGTGACATTGTGCTGATTGACGATGGGAAGCTGCGGTTTGAGGTGATCACAAAAGAGGATGATACGGTGGATTGCGTGGCGTTGAACGACGGGGAGTTGAAGCCCCACAAGGGAATCAATCTTCCCGGCGTGGCGTTATCTACGCCGTCGCTGACAGAGAAGGATAGGGGAGACATGGCATTCGCGCTGGCCGAAGGGGTGGATTTTATCGCGATTTCCTTTGTGCGTCACCCCGAGGATGTACGGATGGCACGGGAGGCGATGGGGGAAAAGAAAGTGCCGCTGATTGCCAAAATTGAACGGCCGGAGGCGCTGGATCACATTGAAAAGATTGTGGAAGCGGCGGACGGAATAATGGTGGCAAGGGGGGACCTCGGCATTGAAATTCCCCTGGAAGATGTTCCATATCAGCAGAAACGGATGATAACCCTGGCAAACGACCGGGGCCGCTTTGTCATTACCGCCACCCAGATGTTGGAATCCATGATTCATTCGCCGTCCCCGACCCGGGCGGAGGTAACCGACATTTCAACAGCAATTCTGGACGGTTCCGATGCCATTATGCTTTCCGGTGAAACCGCTGTCGGACGCTATCCGGTAAAAGCAGTGGAAACAATGGCAAAGGTGGCGAAGGCAGCTGAGAAGATGGTGGAACCGGTGGTAATGGATGAACTGAAAAATGCCACAAGGGATGGCCGGGTGGATCGGGCCATTGCTATTTCCGCCACTGTAATCTCAGAGCTGTCCGACATGGTGGGAATTGCCGCGTTTACCGAATCCGGCCATACCGCATTGATGATTTCCAAGCAGAAACCGATGGTTCCTGTATTCGGCCTGACTTCCCATCCCGATTGTGCCAGGCGGCTGACCATGTATCGCGGCGTAATCCCGGTATTGATTCAAAGGGTGGACAATACGGACCAACTGTTTCAACTGGTGGGTAGCCGGTTAAAGGAAATCGGCGGTGCAAAAGCCGGTGACCAGGTCGCGGTGACCATGGGACTGCCGTTCGGGCAGACCGGTACAACCAATTTGCTCCATGTGATGGAGATTAAATGAAAAAAATCTTGCTCCTGACGGCTTCCGCACTGCTCATCACATTGGCTTTTCTGCCGTGGACCGCTTCTCTGCCCATATTTTTCTTTCTCGTGCCGGCCGCATGGGTTGCATTGAGGGAGAAAAGTTGGAAACGTCGTTTTCTGATGGGTGTATTCTGGGGGGCATTGATTTTTCTCTTCAACTTCTACTGGACAGTTGTACCCATTCATTACTATGGCCGAATGAGTTACCCGGTTTCCGTTCTCCTGTTCTTTCCGTTGATGGTGTACCAGATGCTGCCCTTTACCCTTTGGTTTGTTTTTTTCCCATACCTTTTCAGGAAAAACATGTTTCTGCCGGTGCTTCTGTTTCCCTTCCTCACAGGGAGCCTGCCGTTGATTTTCCCCTATTCCATTTCCTCCACCCTGTCCCTGATGCCGGTGCTGGCGCAGACGGCATCCTGGTGGGGGGAATGGGGGCTGGATGCCCTGATTGTACTGGTCAATGTCCTTTTGTTGACCGCATGGCAACGCCGGGACAGGCGATTCGCAATGGCAGCCGTATCTGTTGTGGCGCTGATGCTGATTCATGGCTTGTGGGCCACGGCGGTTTCAGAGAAGCGAAGCACGGGGGCCAAGGCCATCTCGGCTGTGGTGATACAGCCCTGCGTCCGGGACGGGGACAGCGAATCGGTAAAGGTGAAAAAGCTCTTCAGTTCTATTGGTAAAATCAGGGAAGTATCCACCGGGAAACTGGTTATTATCCCGGAATCGGCACTGCCGGACAGCATTGTGGCACGGCAGGATTTCATGGACGTGATGGGGGAAATCCGCCATTCCCTGCATGCGTCCGCACTGCTGTTTAACAGCGTTGTTCTCAGGGACGGGTGCCTGACCAATTCCGAGTTTCTGTTGCGGATTGACGGATCCTTTTCCCGTTATGACAAGCAGAAACTCATGTGGTTTGGGGAACGGTTTCCCTTTTATTCTCTTTTTCGCCGTTTGCCCATCTATGCGGCGGGATTTGCCAATTTCAGCCCGGGGCCGGAACACGGAGTATTGAGAAACTGTTCCCTTATTATTGCGACGCCCATCTGTCTGGAATGTATCTATCCGGGCTATGTGGCCACCCTGGCGAAGCCGGCTAATCTTATTGTCAATCCAACCGACGACGAATGGTTTGGTACTACCCGTGCCACCCATCTTCATTTTGCCCAGGTTCGCTTGAAAGCCATTGAAAATCGCCGGTACCTGATCCGTGCCACCAATACCGGCTACACCGTTGTAGTCAATGAGCGGGGACAGGTCGTGAAAGACCTGCCGGAGGGAAAGCCCGGCTTCCTTGAAGTGAACATACGGCTTCTTAATCAAACCACTCTGTTTCAGCGTATTCATAACTGGATGCCTTGGATTGGCGCATTGCTTTTCTGCGGCCTGTTTATCTCACGGCGCCGTCAGAAGGAAGAATAATGCTTCCGGAAGGGCTGATATTCGGCGGCTGGCCCATGGGCGGCTGGCACTGGAGCAACGTAGATGAAAAAACTGTAATCCGGGCGGCGATTGTGGCTGCGGAAGCGGGAATAACCTGGTTTGATACCGCCCCGGTTTATGGCTTCGGCATGGGAGAAGAGCGGCTTGGGCGGGCATTGAAAAGTATTGATTCTCCGGTTTACATCATGACAAAGTTCGGCCTTCGCTGGGATACGGATGGTGTTCCGTTTTTTGAAACCACTTTCAATGGACAGAAACGAACAGTGGTTCGGAACCTTTCCCCCGAAAGCATCCGTAACGAATGCGAGGCCTCGCTGAAACGCCTTAAAGTGGACAGCATTGACCTTTACCAACTGCACTGGAATGATGACCGGACGATCTTTGTGGACATGGCGGGGGTTCTGGTACGGTTGAAAGAAGAAGGGAAAATCCGGGAGTGGGGGGTCTGCAACCTCAATACAGGAACATTGCACTTGTTGGTTAGCGCCGGGTTAAAACCGGCTTCTCTGCAGTTCCAATACAGTTTATTAAACCGGAAACCGGAAAAGAGCCTGATTCCCTACTGCCGCAAACACAACATCCGTTTCCTCGCGTATTCCCCGCTGGGTCGGGGCCTGCTGACCGGAAACGCCTCCACCCAACGCATATTTGAGCCGGAAGACGACAGGAAATACTGGAAACCGGAAAAAGTGGCGGATATCAACCGGAAACTGACTTCTCTTGCACCAATGGCAAAACAATACGACATCTCTATCCCGGCACTGGTGCTGTCATGGACATTGAATCAGCCCGGCGTTTCCGGCGTCATTGCCGCCGCCAGGACTCCGGCCCAGGCAGCCGAAAACGCGAAAGCCGCATCTGTTCCACTGGTTCCGGACGACCTTTCCCGCATTTCAGAGTGGGCGGGGAGAACGGTATCCGGGTTCCCCTCTTAATCCTATTTTTAATCAGCCACTAAGCGTTCATACGTGCGCCATATGGCACGACCCTTGACAAAATCACCTGAAAGCACATCCATGGATCCAACGCCTTTTAAAACGTGGATAACCCTCTCCGATAATTTCAGCCGGTAATTCCTTCAAAAAAAATATCATTGATAATCTGTCACTAATGCGGGGCGAAAAAATAGTAAGCAACTGATAATCAAATAGACAGAAAATTGTCCTGAGAGAGACAAAACAAAAGAGAACGAAAGGAAAAATGAAAAAGAAAGTACAGAAGAAACTGCGGGGAATGACGATGGGCATTATCCGCAAGGTCTGGACAAGAAATAGGGGACACCGTTAAGCCTGTGAGATATCAGAGATGAGCGCATTGAGTTGGCACTTTTGAATTTATTGGAGAAAATTAAATGCTAAAAGGGCTGGACCGGTTCAAATTGATCTCAAGGCATATGGCTATCGGAGTGTGAAACTTGGTGAAGTACTGAATGAATTGAGCAGGAAATACGGTCTGGATGANNCATAAGCACGAGTAGGTTGGGAAAGAACCGGCTGTAACCATTTCTGCTCCCTGATTTTTATAATCCCCTACTCCTACCTACCCCTACTTGATTTATAGAGATAGATGCGATAGTTTTCTTGTGGACAGGATGTGAGTAAGGGGGAGTTTGAATGAGGTTGAAGATATGGCAGATTGTGGGTGTCGGCGTATTGGTTCTATCCCTCGTAATCCCGTCTCTGTTTATTACCGTACCGAAACCGCCCCCTTTGAAAAGACTCCTGGAAAAACCACCCTGTTCCGGCGAATCAGAGGGTGAAAAATGGCTGGAAGGTGAGATTCTACCGGGGAAAGGATTTGAAGACTCCATCCTCGCGGTGGACGGCTTCGGGCTGCGCCAGGCGATGGGAATTGTCAATGCCCTCCGGGGTGAGGTAGATTTCAGGCGCCTGAAAGCGGGGCAGCGTTTCCGGCTGCTTCTCTCTCCGGACGGGAAACGAATCGTGAAGTTTGTCTTTCAGCCGAATTTAATTCCCCGCCACAGCCTTGTGTGGAATGAAGAAAAGAAAAACTACGATTACCGGTTGACGGTATTCCCGACAAAAAAAAAGGTTCGGCTGATTGAAGGAAAAATTGAAACCACACTGAATCAGGCATTGAAAGAGAAGGGAAATGTTTCCAACCATGTACGCAACATTGCCAACGGGGTGCTGGAATGTCTGGTCAATTTTCGCCGGCATGCCCGAAAGGGAGATCAGTACCAGATGTTGGTGGCGGACAGGATTTACCAGGGGGAAATTGTGCCGCCCAGCAAGGTTTTCTATGTTTCATACAGTGGAAAACGGACGGGTTTTCATGAGGCTTTCCGGTACGACGACGGGAAAGAGGGGTCTATCTGGACAGGCCATTATGACCGAAAGGGCCGGGCGCTGGTACATTCGTCGCTGCGATATCCGTTGAATCGGATTCATGTTACCTCGACCTTTGGCTGGCGGCGTCACCCGGTAACGGGGAAACATTCTTTTCATCATGGTGTGGACTTCCGGGCGCGGGTGGGAACACCGGTTTTCGCTGTGGCAAAGGGCCGGGTGATTCGGGCCGGGTACCGGAAACTGGATGGAAATCTGGTTGAATTGAAGCATCTGGACGGTACGAGAACGTATTACCTTCATTTGAGCCGTATCCTGGTGGGGAAAGGACAACTTGTCAAAGCCCACCAGAAAATTGGATTGTCCGGGAGAACCGGCCGGGTAACAGCGGCGCATCTTCATTTCGGCATCAAATCACCGAGGGGAAGGTGGTTGAACCCCTTGTCCGTTCGGATGATTGCCGCCGCGAAGTTGCCGAAGAAAAAGCGTACCCGCTTTGCCGGCCAGATAGAAGAAATTACCAGTCAGTTGAATCATAAACTTGCCTTGTTGCACCGCCTTCCTGATGGCAGCATAAGCGTAACAGCCAGTCTGCCCGGTAAATAGCGGTTTCTCTTTCCATTTTTGGTTAGAATGTAAAACAACCGAATTCCGTAACCTTTATGATGGACATACATCGGGAATATCAGCTATAATTCACCCTGATGAAGCAATAAAATGACAAATATTTAGCTATCGGAAAAGAAATTTGACAAAGCGCTCCATTGCCGCCGCCTTGTTAGAATGGGAGAATTAATGAATAATACTCAGGAATCATTCATATCGGGTTTTTTCAAGCTTGAATCTGCCGGCGGCATCATTCTCATGTTGGCCGCTGTTTTTGCCGTTGTGTGTGCGAATACCCCTTTGCAATCCTATTATACGTTGCTTCTTGAAACCCCGGTTGAAATTCGCATCGGCGCTTTTGAGATCGCGAAACCCTTATTGCTCTGGATCAACGACGGATTAATGGCAGTATTCTTTTTTCTCGTCGGCCTGGAGTTGAAACGGGAGCTTATTGAAGGTGAGCTTTCAGATAAACGAAATATAATTTTACCCGGCATTGGGGCAATCGGCGGCATGGCACTTCCGGCAATCGTCTATATCTATTTTAATACTGGTGACGCTACGGCCATGACGGGTTGGGCGATTCCGTCAGCAACCGATATCGCTTTTGCATTGGGGGTATTATCCCTGCTGGGTTCACGGGTACCTGCGTCCATAAAGATATTTCTTACGTCTCTGGCGATTTTCGACGACATCGGGGCAATTGTGATCATAGCTGCTTTTTACACGACAAAAATATCTCTTGCAGCACTTGTAGTTGTTGTGGGCTGCATTCTGATTCTAGTTTTCTTAAACAGGCGGAATACCGAATCGAAAAGCCTGTATGTGCTGGTAGGCGTCATTATGTGGGTGGCAATGTTGAAGTCTGGCGTTCATGCGACATTGGCTGGTGTTATTCTGGCTATGTTTATCCCGATGAAGTCGAAAAGAAACACAAATTACTCACCGCTGAAGAGCATGGAACATGACCTGCATTCTGTTGTGGCGTTTTTTATTCTGCCGGTTTTTGCGTTTGCTAACGCCGGTATCAGTTTCGCCGGAGTGGGGACGGAACAAATTTTTCATGGTGTCCCA
>JAADJC010000096.1 GCA_013151025.1 Acidobacteriota bacterium | reverse complement strand
GGCGTCGGTATCTCATGGACGACTGAACCATTTCGCTTGATTACATACTTTGCCACACCGGTACCGCCGACATCTGTGACCCGGTCCCATCTCAGCATGACCCGGTCATGGCGGGCTGCGGTAGCGGTAAAATTAGCCGGTGCAGCCGGTGCCATCGTGTCATCCGCCGCGTCATTGAGGTAAATTTTCAGCCCGCCGCTGGCCCCGCCAAGGACCAGGTCGGGCCAGCCGTCTCCGTCCATATCCGCCATATCAATGGTGACATTCTGAGATTCAGTACTGTCAGTATTGAATGAGATATTGGCATAATTAATTGTTTCTCTGGTATACGATGCGCTTGTGAGTGTTCCGGTATTTCGAATCAATGAAATTGTTGTGAGAATGGATGTGTTCAGAAAATCAGTGTCCCCGTCTCCGTCTATATCCCAGGCGGCAATTCGTCCGTTTGTGCCTGTTCCGAAGGGGAAATAACTGGAAGAAATTGAGGCTCCATAACGTACCAGAACAAAATTATCCGGTTGCCATGGATCCAGTGTTTCATCTGTTCCTCCTTGATTGACGTTAATGTCGTCATTTCTATAGTAAGCTGAAGTCCCCCATCCGGAGACGATGACGGCATCTTTGTCGCCGTCTCCATCTACGTCTACCATTCTTATTGAAGAGTAGGGAGCTTCTACCTTCATCCCATCAAAAAGTTTAGATGTGTTGTAACGGTAACCGACATAGATTTCAGTGAATACAGGGGCAGAAGCGGTGCCAGTATTCTTTAGAAGCCCAATTCCGCCGGAATCGTTTCCAAAAATAATATCAAGGTCGCCATCTCTGTCATAATCCCATGTCTCTAATGAAAGGTTTCTGTACGTGGTAGTTAGAAGGTTTGCGCTGACAAGTTCCCAGTCAGGGTTTGCCGGGTCAGGCCCGTTATTTCGAAAATATTCAATTACATTGTTCACGGTTGCCAGCATGTCCAGGTCCCCGTCTCCATCCATATCAATGAGTTTGTATGAACTTGCGGTACCGATATCAAAATATCCGAAATTATCCGTGGTTACGGTATAAGTGGGTGAAGCGCCGCCTGAGGAAAGGTAAAGGCTTGATTTCCCCATTCTGTTCCCACATGCAATATCTGCATTTCCGTCATTGTTTGTGTCTGCGAAAAAACAAGTACTGTATTGGCCGATGGATATGCCACCATAGGCAGATGTGACCAGGTTGTAGGAAAAATCTGAGCCATTGACCACTTTATCATAGTAAGCGATTTCTCCATTGCTCTCGCCGCAGAACATTTCGGCGTCTCCATCTCCGTCAATATCAACCAAACACGGCGTGAGGTGATCTATTGAAGTTGTGGATACCACATTACTCTGTTCCAGGCTGAAACTGGGAGCTGTTGCGGACCCGGTATTTCGATAAAAAGCGACAGCGGTTCCCTGACCCACGAACAGGTCCAGATCGCTATCCCCGTCCGCGTCGTCCAGAGCCGGGTGACAATAGGAGATTGCAGTCGCTATGGGTGTCGTATCCAGCACGAAATCCGGCATGCCGCTTGTGACGCCGGTGTTTTCCACAAAATATATTTTTCCGCTTGCGGTACCCACCACAAGATCCATATCCCCGTCTCCATCCAGGTCTCCCGGATAGGGAGTGAGCCGGGTTTCACCGGGAATCTTGATAATGGTGGGAGAAATAGCACCCGGATCCATATTGCTTGCGGAACCGTCGTTTCTAAAGTAGGTCAGGTAGTCATTCAGGTTCCCGACAATCAGATCCAGATCTCCATCGCCGTCAAAATCTCCAAGAGCAGGTGTTGTATAGTTTAAGCCATGGTAATAAAATGCGGTAGTCTGGCTTCCTGAAAAAGTGTACCGGGTCTGGGTCAGTGGCGTATAGGAATCGGCCCGTAGGGCAATTGGTGTCAGCAGAGCGATTAATAATACGATGATGTTTTTGGCTATCTTGTGCATACGTACCTCCTGAACTTATCGTGTTCCGTCCATCCTCTAATATATAGCAAAAAGCCTGCATCAACCAGCGAAAAAGGAAATATGTGACATGACTCACCGGTAGAATCATGAGATTTTTCAAGATTCGGTTGAAAAAATTAGAAAATTTCCGGCAAAAAAGAAAAAATATATGAAAAATCCGGAACATCTGGTAAAATAAGTTATGTTTTTATTAAAGAAAAAGGGCAAAAAAGTGATTCTTGTCACCTCGGGGACAATAATCATGCAAAAATAAAAGTTTTTTGTTGACAGTCTGAAATCAATGGATTATATTGAATCCAGTTATGATGGAATTGATTAAGGAAACGGAAAATCTGGGAAATTTATGGTAATTAACACGTAATGAACTATGGAAAAGGGAGGTGGTAGGAGGTCAGGAAAGCCCAATTTCTTTTGTAAAGAAGCGTTTCGGAAAATTTTATATGGAGGTAATGTTTGATGAAAAAACTTTTAACAACCATCTTTATGGCTGTGCTGACAGTTTCCGTGTTCGCAACCGTGAACGTTGAAACTGAAACGCCTTCCGTCAATCACGACGGAGCTTGTGAGCGCGTGGGTTCCATGCGTTTCGTTGTAACCAACGACCAGGACTATCAGTCTGCGTCTACGACTTCACCCATCGTGGTGAAGATTGAGCTGACTGATGCTGCAGTTCTCTGCCACGATCTGGATGGCAATGACAATGACGGGTTCAACCGCTGGGTTGAGCTGGAAGTGGACGGTGTGATGTGGCAGTCTGGTGACGTGATGGCCCGTGGGGTTCATGGATCCAACTACATTGAAGTTATTATTCGTGACAATCCCAACGCGGCGGACTTCCTAACCCTACAGCTCAGGCATGGTTCCGTCTCGGTTCCACGGTTCTGATCAATGGAGGCGCATTCAGCCCGATACTGTATGATGACAATTTTCAGCAAGTCGGCTCTAAGACCCAGGGTGTTCCTGTCTGTGTAAACTACACGGATCATCCGGGTGGAGTGGATCAGTTCCCGCAGAACGCGTTCAACGTCATCTCCCTGACAACATGGGACGGCGGCATTAACGGCACCCAGCTTGGTGTGTCTTACAGTCCTGCCAACCCGGCCATCGCTTACGGCGGTGAGGGCAGCACCCACAACTTTACCGTGGACTCTACTTGCGACAAGAATTCTGGACTGTACACTCCCGATGTCCTCCTCTGCAAGTGCTACACGAGTGAGCTGGTCGATCAGGCATATGTCTATGACTGCTATGACCTGTATCGTCTGGGTACGCTGGATCTCACTGACGACGGAAACTGTCGTGTTTACCTGACTGAAGACGAAGCCGGCATGTTGCCGATGTCTTCTGTCATTACCATGACCATCGTGGATGGATCAGGTAACCCGCTGAGCACACTGACCGCAACCGACGGCGTGTACCTCAACAGTGCATCCCTGACCGTGAATGGTACTCCTGCCACCACACTGACTCTGGGTTCTGCTACAGCTGGCGCTTCTGTTGATCTTGCCGGTATTGATGAATATTCAGACTTGAACTATTCTGGTTATGTGCCCATCGATGGCATTTGTGACCAAAGCGGTAAGGACTCATGTTTAGACAATTACAACCTGTACGAATCTTTCAGCTGGCAGGTAACGAATCCCAGCACTGTCAACGCTGCGCAGATCAACGTGGGCGATGTGAGGATGGGTCGTTTCACTGCAGAAGCTCCCATTACGGCGTATGTGAAGATTGCATGGGCGCCTTTCCCCTGTGGAACCGGCAACGCAGTCATCCTTGACTACCCGCTGAATTTCGTTGTTTGCCCGCCTGAGTCCGTTGAGCCAGATGAGTACTGGCCTGCATACGAGTACTTCACATACTTCCCCGCTCTGAACGCAGAGTGGTGGGCAGGTCTTGCCGTAACCAACGTGACCTACTTCAATGATAATTTCCTGCCTATTTTGAATACTACGGATCAGGATGCAGATGTTGTTCTCTATCTCATTGAGGCAGATGGTGACGTATACATGGCCAACGTTGGTACCCTGCCGAAATCCGGTATTCTGGTAACCCTGCTGTCTGACCCGGCATTTGCCCCGACACTGGTTACCGGGACAGATACCACCTTCGGCGACGAGCCCTTCTGGGTAATCGCGGAAGCTACCCCGACCATTGCCAACACTTGGATGGCAATAGACGGCTTTGGCATGCTCGGTGACGGCAACCAGGGCCAGGGTACGCTGCCCCGCATTGATACACCGTACTCATGGTGGACCAGCGGGAACATTTTTAACAAAAAATAATTATCTATTAACCTTAAAACAGAGGGAGGGGGCATTTGCCCCCTCTTTTTGTTTAAGTGCTGAACTGAACTTCAACCAGGAGAAAGAATATGACCGGAAGATGGCTTGGTAAATGGCTGATGATGGCAGGAATTCTCACCCTCATGGCTGTGGCAGGGTGCGTGGTTCAGACCGGTCCGAAGGTATTGGAAAAGAGGGTTACCGCTTTCTGGCACGCCCGGGAGGCAGGAACCTATGCCTTCAAATACAATGGTAAACAGGTGGATTTGTATGACGATTTTCTTTCGAATGAGACAAAGAAGGCCGTGACCCAACAGCAGTACTATGGACAAATAAATTTGAAAGTGACCAATTCCCGGATTGACGGGATTGAGTATGATAAAGATGGACAAAAGGCAACGGTAACAATCCGTTTTGATACAACCTTCCAGATTGCGAAATTGCGGGCTGTGAGAACCAGGCAGGAATGGATTATTGAGAGTGGGAAGTGGGTGTTGCTGTACAATCCACAGCGTAGCCCGTTCCGGAGTTGGCAATGAGGAAAATACTGTATTGGGGTTTGTTTATTGTTCAATTTTTCCTTGCTGTATCCCTGTTTGCTGCAGAGACTCTTTTTCAGGTCAGGGGAGAAAGTTTAACACCGGACGGAACCCGTATTTCTCTTTTATGGCAGGTTCGACAGGAAAATAACCGTTTTTCGTTCTATTTGGATAAGCAACTTAAAGCGGAAATGATTCTGAAGGACGGAAAGGTTGTGAAAATACAGAAACGGGTTCGTTATGCCGGGAGAGACAAATGGATCAAGCTGTCAGACCCCCTTCAGATTCGTCTGGAATTGAGATCCGGTTTTTATCCATTTTCCGCGATGCTGAATTTAGAAACCAGGGGAACCTATTTTACAAAGATGAGTACAGGGGAGTTTCAGATTGAACGGAGAGCGATAAAGTGAGACATATAATTTTTGTTGTTCTGTTGGTTCTGATTTTGCATCCATTTGCATTTGCCGGTCATGAAGAAGTCATGCTTGCAAAGCCATGGAATGGATACTGGTGGCCCATGGTAGAAGGAGCGTTGATCAATGGAAAGGGCTACCGGGGCTATCCATCTACATTAAATAAATATGATGCCCGCTTTGTTTTGGGTGGGAAAACCACCACCTGGGAACTGGCCCATCACTTTAACCCCGATGGCCCCGCATGGCACGGCCATTGCAACGGTTGGGCTGCAGCATCCGTGTCGGAGGTGGAACCCACAGCGACGGTGAATGATGAGGGCTATACCTTCTATATCGGGGATTTGAAGGGGCTCTGGACCATGTACTACCAGGCAGCTACCGGAACTGTCTATCTGGGTTCCGGCGGCGAAAGCATGGATCCGCTGACATTCCAGACAGTGCTGCAGGAATATCTCAGAGACAATGGAATCCCACTGCTTATGGATTCTGACCCCACGGAAGAAGTATGGACATGGCCCATTTACAGCTATACCATGGATTGGACGGATGATGGTGATATCCGCCATGTCATCCTCAATGTCTGGACATCGACGGATGGAGTCAGTCCGGATGATGTCAATTCCAATTATGAAAGTTTTGACTACACCTATGACCTTACCTTGTCGGGTGGTGAGCCGGTGTCAGGGGAATGGACAGGGGATTCGGTGGCCGATCACCCGGCTTTCTGCTGGTACCCTGAAGAGGTTGTGGCCGGGAAGTCCTCTGTAAATCCATATATTGAATATGATAAGGTTGCATTGCTTGCTCAGGGTGAATACAACAACACGGTGGATGATGAAAATGAACCCAACGATGCGTTTAATGAAGCAGTTTTACTGACGGGCGGATTTATAGGCCGGATACTTAATGATGACTGGTATGGTTTTAACATTGAACCGGAAGAGAAGTTTACCCTTCGACTCTACTGCAACAGCCGGACCAGCGGGCCGTCTAATCACGCGTTTGAAACTGAGTTGTATGATGAATCCGGAACGTATCTGGAAGACATGGGTTATTTGATTTATCCATATCCTTTGAAAACTTTTACCGGCACAGAATTCATTTCTGAATTTTTGAAGATTACACCGAATGCAAATTATTTTTATGATGAAAATTACCAGTTCGGAGTTGAGATGCAGAGTCATACGTCCGTGATTTCCCACACCATCCCGGAAGACGACTACTGGGATAACTTCGTCATGGCGGGATTCTGGCCGGTTACGGAGGACAAAGTTATTCGTACGGAAAGTGAATATCGGGTTGTGGGTGTTTCTGAGGGAACGGGGTTTGCATTGGACACAGGGCCTGTAAGCATCATCGGGCCATCTTTTCGGGATGTGCCCCTCAGCGGGGGGAGCAGCATACCGGAGTGGATCAAGCTTAATTCTATGACGGATGAATACCCGGTGTATAGCTTTTATCTTTCTGAAGGCGAAGGGTCCATGTCTTTTATGAAAGCGGAAGCCCCGGATACTGAGCTGGTTCTTTCCCATGTACCACCGGAAGTGGCATATTGGTGGTACGGCATGGTTCTGGTAAATCCATCCCGGTTTTACCCGGCGGCAGTGGCTGCTACGCTATATGGAAACGATGGAGATGAACTGGCTGTCGTGGAAATTGATCTGAATCCCTATGAGAAGAAGGTGGGATTGTTTGATTCTTTCTTTCCCGGGGTTTCCCAGGAAGACGTATCCTATATCCGTTTCAAATCCAATGAGCCGATAACGGCATCTGCTTTGTACGGGACATTAAATCATCGGGAATTGAGTTATGTTCCGGCACTGGGCCGTACCGGCTGGATTACTCAGGCTTCCATAGAGCATGCCGGACAGGCAGAACAGTCTTTTTTCATTCCCTATAATCCTCTCAACTACGGGGAAGACGGCTGGAATGGAGCGGTTTTTGTGGCTCCGGACGATGACGCAGTATCAGTGGTGCTTAATTTTAAATGGCTGATGGATGATAATACGTCTGTGACAAGCAGTCTCTGGATCGGAAAGCACCAGAAGTGGGTGGGCGTGATAGAAGATCTTGTGCCGGAGGGAGTGGATTTGACCCATCTGGCGCGAATCGGTGTTACTGTCCAGAGCGGTCCGATCACCGGTTTTTATATGAGCGGGGATCACAATAAGGGAACATTGGTTTCTTTTCCGTTTTTGAGGTATTTTGAGGCTGCAGATGAACTGTTTCCGGTGGTTCAGCGGGACGGACTGGAGACTGTTGCGGTGCTCTATAATCAGAAACCGTATGCCCGTAATGAACTGCCGATTGTTGCCTATGATGTGAACGGACTGCAGGTGGGAACGACTAAACGGGTAAATCTGAATGCTTTTGAACTGAAAAAGACAAACTTAAAAGATATTTTCACACCAGAAGAACTTGCAACTATCACATCTATTGAACTTTATACGGGTTCCTTTGTGGTGCCGTACGTAATTTACGAAGACCCGGATGAGGTGTACTGTGAAATCATTCCGCCAACTCTGACACATGGAACAGAGTGAAGGGAGATGCCGCACGCGTTGCGGCACTGTGACTTGTAATTTGTGATTAGTGACTTGAAAAGACGAAGAATAGCCAATTCCTTTTCTTGTCCCTTTCTGTCAAGCCCGCCATTCACCATCCACGCGGCGCGGCAGGTTGCATCAGAGCCCGGGGTCCAGTTTCGGATTTTCCAGTAGTTTCTGTAAGTTTCTCATGTAGGGGGCAATTCCGGCGCTGTAGCGTTTGAATCCGGGGGTTTGGTAGGCTTTCAGGAAATAAGACCATGATTCTTTATATTCTCTTCTGGAGTAGTAATATTCTCCAAGTTTGATCATGGGCTCTGTAAATTGAGGGTTCAATTCAATTGCCCTTTCGCAGAGGCGGATACCGGCCTGTGGTTGACCGCTTTGAAAATTCAGAAGGCCTTTGCCGAATGCCAGCATTGCCCACGTATCATCTGTAACCAGTTGTTCGGCTTGGAATGTTTTCGAAGTATAGCGAATAAAGGATTCTGTATCCGTGATATTCTTCTGTGCCGCGATAAGGTTCCCGTCGTCCAGTTGAATGAGCATCAGGGTCAGCCTTGCCTGCAGGTTGCGCTTGTTTCGTTCAAGGGCTTGTTCCAGATAGTTTCTGGCTTTGGCGAATTGTCCCTGAGTGTAGTAGAACTGTCCCAATTGGTTCAATAAAATAGCCTGATTCTCCTCAACGGTGCGGATGCCTTCGCGCAAAGTGCTTTCGGCTTCTTTCTGCTGTCCGTTCTTCATGAGCAGGCTTGAGAGCAACCCGTAGCACTGGCTCTGGGGGCTGAGGTGCAGGGCCTTTCGCGCGAATGGAATGGCTTCGTCTACACGGTCGGCATCTTTTAACGCGACTGCCAGATTATAGTAAGGACGGGCTCTGTCGGGTGAATAGCGGACTGAGGACTTCCAGAGCGAAATGTCGTTGCTGAAGTCCATGTTTCGGCTGAATGTTCTTGTTCCAGATGCCAGCAGCAAAATGGCGAATACGATGTGCCGGGCTTTGGGTTTTGGTATCAGCACAGTTAGAAGCTCTACGGCAATGATGGAAAAGAATATGGCGCAGGCATAGAGATTTCGTTCACTTAAAGGGTCAATCATCCACTGACCGTGGCGGAGGATGAAGGAATTTGTGGGTGCGATGAGAAAAAGATACGCGATGTAGGCAGGGAAGGACAGGGGAAGTTTCTTTCTGAAGAGGAAAAGCAGGAGTCCGATTCCAAGAAGAATCCCGACAGCAGCAAGGGCCTTTGGGCTTGCAAGGCTGTTCAGAACCGGGAGGTCGTGGTCAATGTTGAGTTTGTCCGGGAATGCGGATAAGCGAAACGAATACGCGACGGCATAAAGGTTGGTGGCAAGAGGCCGGCTGTTGAAATTGCGCCTGTTTTGAACGATGACGGAGTGAATCTGTGTAAATGGAGAAATATTCACCCTGAAAGAAAGAACCAGCACAGCTATGAAGAGAGCGATGATGCCGCCAGCTCCCAATAACAGGTATTTTTTCTTAAATGGCCGAATCCACAGGTAGAGTAAAGGATAGAAAAGCACAAAAACAATGTACACTTCCTTGAACAGAAAGGCCGCAATGAAACTTACAAAAGACCTGGAAAAAAAGATGAGTTTTCTTTTCCGGTTCGTTGAGTCAAGGGTTTTCAGGTAGAGAAAACATCCCAGAATGAAGAAGAACCCGCCGATGCCATTGTTTCTCCCTGAGATGTAGGAAACAGCCTCTGTGGCAAGGGGGGACAGAAGAAAAAGTATGGATGTAACCAGTGCGAACCATCGGTCGTAGATGCCTTTCAATTCCAGGAGGTGGAGAAGGAAGTAAAAAAGGATAAAGGCAGTGAGGACGTGGAAGGCAAGATTGATTATTTTGTAGCCGGCCGGGTTGTTCCCCCAGAGCTTCTTTTCCATAAAAAATGAGAACCAGTAGAGGGGGCGGCTGTGGCGAAACCGATCCCAACGGGTCAGAGTGGAAAGATTTTTCAAATTGGGGTTGTGTTGTACATAATGAAAATCATCAAGGATGAAATCGCCCTTCAATTCCGGCGCGTACGCCACAAGGCCCAGTGCAAACATTACCAGAAGGAGAAGGGCTGGTTTGAATATCCAGGGTGTCTTATGCTTTATTGTCTGTTTTTGTATTTTCTTTTGTTTAGCTGTCATTGCTGTGAAAACTCCGGTTCAATACGGGATGAAGGTCAGGCGACTTCATCTTTAAGAATCCTGAATCAGGCCACGGGACCTCAGGTGTTCACGGGTGGCATCATCCACAGACTCTGTGAGAGCTTGCAGAATTTCCGGGGTCACCTTCGGGTTGTTGAAAAATTCCAGTACCACTCCGGTATTATCAAGACAGAGTTTTAATTCAATGATTCGGTTGATTATGGGCAAAGGAGTCAAGCGGGAATGAATGATGCGGGAGAGGATTTCCGGAGATGCGGATTTGTTTTCCACCAGGCCTTTCAGCAGATCTTCGTCACGGAAGATGATGCCCCAGAGCTCTCTGAAGATTTCTCCATTTGTATCCAGGATGATTGATATTTTGCTATCCACCGACAACTGCGAAAATTGATGGCTCAATTGGGAGAACGCCTGGTTCTTGACCTCAACTGATTTTATTTTTTTATCCCTGAGAACGTCAAGGAGGTCTTTCATCGTTTCCAGTTGAGATGTGATAGCCAATGCCTTGTTTCCGGGCAGATTGGGATTGTGAATCATACGGTTCCGGATGCCATGAAGTTTTGCCCAGCGGCTGTGATCCAGGATTATCAGTTTTTCGGCGCTCATGGTATGAATGACGCTTCCCAGCAGGGCTTCAGTCATTGCGGGATTCTGCAGCAGGTTTCGGAAAATGTTGAGGTTCTGATGTTGTAACAATATCGTGATTTCTTTTTCATCTTCAGTGCTTGCGGCGATTTGAATCAGTTGTCCCATAGTGCTTGAAGAGAGTTTTTCTGTCTCTTCAAATACCATTGAGGCAGGTTTTCCGGATGCGGAACGCTTCTGTGTGAAGTGGTAAAAGGCTTTGATGATACTGAGCAATGACGGCCATCTGCGTTTGACCGAAATTGTGATGTACTGAAGTTCCAACTCCGGCACTTGTTTCAATTTTTCAGCAATTTCAATGGCGGTGCTGTTCCGTTCTCCGACATTGTGTTTGAGTTTTGAGAGTTTCTCGAAAAGTTGAACAATTTCCCGGCTTGTGGAAATTGCAGTCCTGATATTGTCCGGTAATGCGGGATTTTCGAGAAGTTGAAGACGCGCATCATCTTTGAAAAACCAACGGGGGAAATTATAGACGGCTTTCAGTGTTTCAGGGTTTTCCAGTTGAATCGCGGTGGTTAGAAGTTCACCATCGGCCAGGTAACGGTTCTTAATTGCAGCCTCACAAACTTCAGGATGTCCATCCCAAAGCAGAGCTTGGAGTTCTTTGGAGTCTGTAGAGTTTTGTGCTTTCAATATTTTTTCTTCTGCTGTCATTGCCGTGAAGGAAAAGGATTGGTCAGTGAGGAAAAGTTCCTGATGGGTACGCTCTACCCGCAGCTCAAAGGCTTCATCCGGTTCGTCACAGGGGCCATATTCCACCTTTTCGGAAAGGAGCTTCTTAAGAAACTCACGGTCTGTTTCCCGAAGGCCGGTAATTTCGGTCCGTGCTTCTTCCATCAGTTGGGTCTTGGCGGCGTTGTCTGTTGCGCTCAGTTCGCGGAACATGTCGACCACACCCAGAACCTTACGGAGATAGCTTCCGAAGTTTGCTGGGATAACATCATTTTCGCTGAGCGCTTCTTTTATTTCTATAGTGTGATACCACTTGGGACAGGAAACGATAAGCGAAAGCAAAATGGGGGAGGATGAGAACTGGACGATGGTCTGGACAAAAGAGAATTCTTTTTCATTGGGATCCTGTTTGCGCATGGAGTTAAGTAGCAGAAAATAAGACTTTTCTTGTTCTGTCAATGCGTTTAAAAGATTCATATGACCCCTTTTATAAAAAAAAGGCAGGTTAAACCTGCCAATTGCAAGGAGGTATTTCTACCTGATACCTATAATAGTGTCGGTTCGACACTTTGTCAACCTCTTTTCCCCTTCGTGTTTCTCTTTCGGGGCGTGCAAGTGAAAGTGCGAGTGGGTGTTAGAAAAAGAATCAGTCCCTTCCGGGATATTCTGACTCTTGCCTGACACTCAGCCTTTTCTTTTTTCAGCTTACCACTTTATATGATGCCAGTTTGAACAGGTTCCGCCCGTAAAGTCCAATTTGCATGGACAGGAAGCCGGCAATCATGAGACCTGTACCGGATTTTGTCAGCAGAATCACGCTGAGACCCGCAAAGACAAAGAGGAAAATTACTGAAACAATCTGGTAACCGGCAAACCACAGAAAATGCTTTCCCTTTATGCAGAAACTGATTTTTGTTTTGCCGCTTATGATGGTTTTGAACCGGGCACATGTGTGCCAGAAGGAGAACAGGATTGAGAGGAGAAGGGCGATTACGCGATTAATGATCATCATGGTTACCGGCATGCTCTGGTCGGGTGAGTGGCTGGCCACAGATCCGGTAAGTTTGGAAAATATTGCGGAAAGTATCAGTAACGGTATGCCGTAAACAAAGAACAGTAACAGAAATCGGGGGAAATGTCTGGCGCTTTCGGACATCAGATGGGGGAATCCGCTATATTTCCCCATGAGGCTGTCAAAAATTCCTCCCATGAGATAAATTCTGAATAAAATAAAGAGAAGGAAAGTCAGTATAATAAAGATTGCGGCAACAACTGGCGCACCGCCTTTTGCAAGGACTTCCGGGAAAATATCCACAGTAAAAGTAGTACCGAAATAGTTGCGGGAGGTTTGAGAATGAAACCAGATGGTTAGCGGAATGAAGATGATAAAGAAAAGGGCCAGTTCCTGAAGATATAGTATGGTGACGAGCTTGTGTTTTCTCAGGACAGATTTCAATGCATTCATGGGTGCCTCCTAAATGGCCAGAGAAGTGACGTTGAAAACCATCTGAATTATCTGAGAGATGGTCAGTGCCAGTTTGTTCATGCTGCCGCCGGTTCGTGGCTCCAGTGTGACTGCGTTGTTTTTGAGGGAAACATCACAGGCATATATCCGATCCGGATCCACAATCGCCACGGTCATCGGGGATGCGCTTTCAAATTCAAAACGATGCCATCCGTTTTTGCCGTCCCATTTGAATTCCTGTTTTGAGCCGTCTTTCAGTGTGGCGACTACAGTAACGGGGAATTGGAAATTTCCCCTGTTTTCCACCGTGATTGTGTTCTGATATCTGGTTTTGTCTTTTTTCTTATTCTTTTTCGCGTCCGGAACCGGTTGAAAGGCTTTCAATCCGACAAAACGGGGTATTTTCCCGGAGGTGGCTTCTGTGACTGCGTAATCAATCTTGTCACGGGTATAAAGCATTCTGCGAATAAAATCTTCCGCCTGATCCCCACCGACCTCTTTCACGATTCCCAGGAAATCTTCCGGGGCGGGATGCTTGAATTTGAATCTGGCAAAGTAGGTGTGAAATATCTGAAGGAACTTTTCTTTTCCCAGCATATTCTCCAGTGTACGAAAGTAGATGGTGGGTTTGTTGTAGCTCAAATTGCTGTATCCGCCGCCGGGGGAGAACTCCCAAGCGGCTTTTCCGGGGAAATCCGGGCCCTTGTAGGTGCCAAATCCCATCCTTGCTTCGTCAAAACCGTCCATTTTAAGAAAAGGAAAATCCAGATCATACTTGTAATGGCGATTCATGGCGTAGGCGGTACCGAATGAGTTCATGCCTTCGTCCATCCAGGCATCCTCAAACTCATTGGATGCCAGCATACCGTAGAAATAATTATGTCCAAATTCATGCACAATGACTGTTTCCGGAATGCGAATCCCTGCGGGAGTCAGTGTGGAAGGGAACATTCCGGTGACCAGCATGGGGTATTCCATACCACCGGCACCGGATGCCTGCATCGGCGGATCCACCAGGGTGAATTTCTTGTAGGGGTAGTCTTCTCCACAGAGTTCCGCGTAACCGGAAAAAGCGGCTTTCAGTGCTTCAAACTGGCGATGCACGGTTTTTTCATGTCCCGGGGGATAGAGGAGAAATAATTTGACGTGCTTCCACTGATCCGTGGCCACTTTCCAGTGGTTCCATGCCGTCCATGCAAAATCATGGACATTGTCTACTTCAAAAGTCAGAGTCTTTGTATTGCCGGTTGTGGTTTCATTTTTCAGGTAGCCGGTCGAACCGACCACATAATCTTTCGGAACAGTCAAAGCGACTTTGTAGTGGGCGAAATCTGCAAAAAATTCACTTCGGTAGTGGAACAAATGACAATTCCATCCCTTTTCTCCTTGAAAAACAGCCATTTTCGGAAACCACTGGCCTGCCATGAAAAATGTCTGCCAGTATCCAGTTCTGGCAAAAACCCGGGGAAATTTGGTTTCAAATTCGATTTTCAGTATGATACTTTCACCAGGGTTCAATGGCTCGGGAAGTTGGATAAGGCCGATGGTTCTGTCTGGCCGTACATCTTTAGAAACCTCATCCTTCCAGAAAATGCCAAAGGATTCAGGATTTGGAACATCAGAGATGTAATGGAATTTTCCCATCGCATTTTCCCCGTTCAGTGTCAACCCGGTAATTTTGCAGTATCCGAATCCCTTTGTTTCTTTCGTGTCCATGCGGTTTCCCCTCCCCGGTGTTTTCCACCGGACTCTACAGCAAAAACAGAACGATTGTTGGAAAAGGCGTTCATGTAGAGGTGGAGCGGTAAAATTTCGGTAGTGGCATTGCTGGTGTTTTGCCAGACAATGGTTTCGGTACCGGAAATCTTTTTTCCTTTGGGATCCAGTGTGATGGAAATGTTGTAATCCAGTGCCAATACCGGCAAGCTGACCGCCATCAGGATAAGTAGCAGTTTTTTCATGAAAATCCCCCCAGACTTTTTATGATAAATAATACGAGTATTCCCATTGAAAGTTTCAGATGGGAGAGGTGGAAAGCGTGTACAGGTCAGGAGTATGGTACAATAATTGCAGAATAATTGAATGGGGGACAGTTGTTATTGCTGTTCATTTTCAGGAGGGAGACGATGAAACAATTGGTTGTTTTCTTGATGTTTTGCATGATGGTACCGGCCTTTGGCGCGTATAAACTGGTTCTGAAAAATGGTGCGGTATTGGAATTGGCAAAAAAGCCGGACCTTTCCGGTAAACAGGTGACTGCGGAGACGGTAAAAGGGAAGAAGATCATTTTCTCTGTTCGTTTTGTGGATCGGAATGCGACTGAAGTGGCAAACCGGAAAAAATTGATTCCGAAAAAGCAGGGTATTCCGGTTCGACAAGTTGTATCGGATACTGTCCGTAAAGTCATACCGGTAATTCCAGTACCGAAAACTGGAAAGCATAAGGTGCCGCTGGTAATTACCAATGAGACAGTGAAGAAAGGGGTCATGGGAGTGGTGGCCGATGAAGAGATGGAATCAAAAGCCGCAGAAGACTTACGGCAGGAAAAGGATCGAACCGCCAACGCCTTCACTGTTGAGGGAAATAACGAATCACCAGGCCCTGTAGATGATAAGGGGCGGTCAGAAGAGTTTTGGCGTGGAAAATTTCAGGAGAATATGGAACTTCAGGCAGGGGTTCTCAAGGACCTGAAAAAGATGCAGTTCAAGATGAACGCAATGACTTCCAGACGGATTCAAACAGATAGTGAACTGGAGAAAAGAAGCCTGACAGGCAAGATTCAGGAGTTGCAGAAGTTGATTGATAAGGCAAAATTGAGCCTTCAGAAGATAAAAGAGGATAAGGAAAAACTGTTGGAAGAGGCCCGCAGTTCCGGTGCGTTGCCTGGTTGGTACCGCGATTATGAAGATTGAGGGTCCAGACCCGAATTTTTATGAAAGATTGTTGACCATCTGGGAAAAGTTGAATGCTTCTCTGGAGCTGGATTTTATTCTTCTCAATGCCATGTCCTATCTGGAAGAAACGCTGGAAGCGGAGAGGAGTTCTATCTGGGAATTGGATGAGCAGAAAAAAGAGCTCTTTTTTCGGGTATTCAGTGGGGGCGAGCAGAAAAGTGTGGAAGAAATTCGCCTGAAAGTCGGAGAAGGTGTCGTAGGTCACACTGCAAAAACAGCGGCCTCTGTTATCATTGAAGATGCTGAAAACTCTCAGCTCTGGTCTGTTAAGGTGGATGAAAGAACCCATTTTCAGACAAAATCTATTCTCTCTGTTCCACTATTGTTTCGAGAGAAGGTGGTGGGGGTAGTTCAGCTGGTAAACAAGAAGAACGGTGGTGTGTTTACGGGTCGTGATATGCGCTCAGTGGAAATGATGTGTATTCCCATTGCTACGGCGTTGGTAAACGCGAAGCTGTTCAAGGAGCTGGAGCAGACTTTTATGGAAACAGCACTGGCACTGGCGGATGCGATTGAAAAGCGAGATAGATATACTGCGGGGCATACCCGGCGGGTAACTCGATATGCAATGTGGATTGCAGAGGAAATCAAGCTTCCCGGTGCTGAGAAAAAATGGCTGGCACTTTCCGGGATTCTGCACGACATTGGGAAGATTGGGATTCGGGACAACATTCTGAATAAGAATGGCCCTCTCGGCAGTGGAGAATTTGAAACCATGAAACAGCACACTGTTTTCGGAGCTGAAATCGTGGAAAAAATACACTCTCTGAGTAATGTGGTGGGAGGAATTCTCTATCACCATGAAAAAATGGACGGAAATGGATATCCCAAGGGCTTGAAGGGGTATGAGATTCCACTGTTTGCCAGGATTATAGCGGTTGCCGATACCTATGATGCCATGACAACGGATCGGCCTTACAGGAGAGGATTGGACACTGAGGCGGCGATCGGTGAATTAAAAAGGATGTCTGGAAGTCAATTTGACCCGGAAATGGTGGATGCTTTTCTCAGGAGGATTCAGCGGGAGGAAATCCATGAAGATTAGGGCGGTGGGCACCTCCGGTGGAAAAACTATCCGGAATCTGCTGACTACCTTTGTCGTAGACCGGGTGCTGGCTCTGGATTGTGGTTCCGTGTGTACCGGGCTGGGATTATCTGAGCAACTTGAGATTAAAGATATATTTATTTCTCATGTGCATATGGATCATATCGGGGAGTTGCCTCTGCTTGTGGACAACAAGGCACTGTATGGAAAATCTGTAACTGTTTATGCGACTGAAACGACGATTTGTCATCTCAGGAATCATGTATTCAATGGAATCATCTGGCCAGACTTTGAGGGTATCCCATCTGTTGACAATCCGGCACTTGTGTACAGAGAGATTGATTATTATCAGGAAATCAAAGTAGGGGAATATCGTCTGACCCCATTGCCTGTCAACCATATTGACGGCAGTGCGGGGTGCTACATTCAGAAAGGGGATATAGGGTTTGCGTACACCTCGGACACCGGGGAGACAGATGAGGTCTGGGATTGGTTGAGCAGACAGTCTGCCTTGAAAGCGCTTGTGACTGAGTGTTCTTTTCCGGCTTCCATGGAAAACCTGGCAGTGATCAGCCACCACCTCTCCGGTTCCATGCTGGAAGGGGAACTGAAAAAGCTTGGAAGTGGGGCCGATATCTTCATTTATCATCTGAAACCTCAGTTTTCGGATCAGATTCGTGAGGAAATCAAGGGATTAGATGTGCATGTACTGGCAGACGGTGAAGAAATTGTTCTCTGATTTTCACACTGGAGGGGGAAGCCAAGGACAGAAGAACCAGGAAGTGAGCCATTCGTTTCTTTTTCCAACTCGTCACTCATCACCCATCACCCATCACTTCCCCGTCTTACCCCAACTCCTATTCTATCAGCCATGAAAGGGTTTCTCCTTGCCGCCGGGCTGGGTACCCGTTTACTGCCGATGACTCGTCATGTACCGAAGGCACTGGTGCCCCTTATGGACAGGGTGCTTGCGGATTATGGGCTTGGGCTTCTTTACGGGGCTGGGGCGACGGAGATTGGTATCAATGCCCATCATCTTACATCTCAGATTCGAACTTTCGGAAAATCAAAAAGCCTGGTTGTATTTGAAGAACCGGAGATTCTCGGCACGGGGGGGTACCTCTTGGGTTTGGGGGCATTTTTCGATGAGGAAATGCTGGTTGTAAACGGCGATGCTCTGTTTTTTGATGACGGGGAATTCGCCGGCCGACTGGTTCACCGTCACCGAAATAGCCATAATCTCATTACCCTTGTGCTGATGCGCCGACCTGATTCTCTTGACGCAACCGGAATAGATGCGGAAAACGGACAGGTTATTGGCCTTGGTTCGGGTGATTTCTTTTTTACAGGTTGCCAGATAGTATCTCCTGAGATTGTGTCCATGGTAAAAGGCCCGTCCATTGTGCCGGTGTACCGGGAATTGATTAAGGCGGGTAAATTAGGCGCGGAAATGTTTCATGGAAACTGGTTTGACTGTGGGACGAGAAGTGGACTACTCGCTGTGCACCGGTACGTAGCGGGACAGGACGGATTTATTTATCCGGGGGCCAGAGTGGAGCCCGGGGCAATTATTCAAAACAGTGTCGTTTACGGTGAAGGGATTGTCTGGGCGGGAGCGATTCTGAATGACAGCATCCTGTTCAGGGGAGAAATAGAGCCGGGTGTCACAGTGGAAGGAGAAATATTGGCATGAAACCCAGGGAAAGGCTGTTGGAATTGGGGCCAAAAGCATTGACGGATGGAGAGCTGGTTGCCATTTTGCTTAGAACCGGTGTGTCGGGGAAGGGGGTTGTGGAATTATCGGATGAGCTGTTGTCAGGGGGTGGCGGCCTTTCCGTGCTGTTCGATCGCACCATTGACGAACTTCTTGCAGTAAAAGGGCTTGGAAAAGCAAAGGTCGCCACATTGGTAGCTGTTATGGAGTTGGCACGTCGCTACTATGACAGCCTGCTTATTAATCGGGAAAACCGATTTTCCTCTCCGGAAGATGTCCACAGTTTTTTGAAAAGTCGGGTGTCCCATGATGGAAGCGAACGGTTTTACGTGTTGTTTCTCGATTCACAGGGTGCGTTAATCGAATTTGAGCAGATGTTTCGTGGAAACCACAGTGCGGCTCCGGTTTTCGTATCTGAAATTCTTAAAAAAGCATTGAAGCTGGAAGCGGCCGCCATTATTGTGGCCCACAACCATCCTTCCGGAAATCTTGCCCCCAGCAGGGAAGACCTGCAGATTACAAAAAAACTGAATCAGGCATGCCGATTGATTGAACTGAACCTCCAGGACCATCTTATTTTTTCCCATGTGGGTTTTGTTTCCCTGGCTGAACGGGGCGAACTGGGAGGTTGATATGAAGTCGCAGTTTTCAGGGATTCCATCTGATTACGTTCCATTGAAAGGAGACGCCTCCAGCCGGACGTATTATCGGGGCCGGGGGCATATCCTTGTAAAATATCCCGCCGATGGAGCCGAATCTTTCGACAATTATCTGTTGTGGACGAAGCGCTACCGGGCCGGGGGAATCCAGGTTCCGGAAATTCTGGATGTGAACCGGGACCGAATGGAAATGAGCCTGGAAGACTGGGGAGATGCCGACGGCGTTGCCTGGTTTCATCAATTAGATACGTTCAATGAAAAAGTTGCCTTTGTCCGATCCGTATACCGGTTGATTCCGTTGATTCAATCACTTGAACAAAGAAATCCGGGAAGAGCGGAAAAAGGGATTGATGTGGAGTGGGAACTGAACTTTTTTCTGGACCACGCCGGGGACACGATTTTTAAGAATCTTGATATTTCCTGGTTGCAACCACTTTGCGCTGAGATTGTCCGAATATTGAAGGGCGGAGATTGGAAACTGGCCCATCGGGACTATCATTTTCGTAACATTCTGGTTCTAAACGGCAAAATCTGCGTCATTGATTTTCAGGACACCCGGATGGCGCCGGTATTTTACGACAACGTTTCATTGCTTTTTGACAATTATCTGAATCTTACGGAAATGGCATCGGAAGTCGAGCTGCGGATGAACACCCCAATTTTTCGCTGGGTCGCATTGCAGCGGAATCTGAAGGCGTTGGGGACATTCGCGTGGTTCGGCTACAAGCAGGGGAAGACGTGGTTTAGGGAATCTGTTCCCCTTGCAATGCGCCACGTAGCATCCCATCTCAATACTCTTGGGTTGAAGCAGGAATTGAAAAGCTGGAAAAAGCTGATGGACTCCGTTGCGGCCTCCGGATATAAGTGCGAGTGAAAGTGCATGTGAATGACAGGGGAAGGGTGGAAGATTAAGGAGTTGCAAATGGGCAGTAATCTTTCTTTGTTCCCACTCATCACTCATCACAGTGCCGAAGGCACGGCATCACCCATCACTTTCTTTTCTCAGTCTGATACCCGGGAGATGTCGGCACCGAGGCTCCGAAGTTTTGCCTCGAAATTGTGATAGCCTCGGTCAAGGTGGTAGATGCGATGGATCGTTGTCGTGCCGGATGCGGTGAGTCCGGCAATAACCAGTGAAGCGCTGGCGCGGAGGTCAGTGGCCATCACTTCCGCTCCCTGGAGTGTGGTTCCGCCCCGCACAATGACACGATTGCCGTCAATTTTCAGCCTGGCGCCCAGGCGATTTAATTCCTGAACATGCTGAAACCGATTTTCAAAAATAGTTTCTTTAATAAATGACACGCCTTCCGCCTGTGTCAGCAATGCCATGAACTGGGCCTGCAGGTCTGTGGGAAAGCCAGGGTAGGGGGAAGTTTCCACATCCACCGGGTGAACGCCGTGGGGCGCCTCCACTGAAATTGTATCTTTCCCTGTCACCACGGTGACACCGGCTTCCACCAATTTTTCAATGGGAATACGGAGGTGTTCGGGATTCACCGCAGTTAATGTGCCATTGCCTCCACTGGCCGCTATTGCCATCATGTAGGTACCGGCTTCAATCCGATCGGGAATTACCTTGTGGGTGGTTCGGTGAAGGGTAGGGACGCCTTCAATGCTAATGCGGCCTGTTCCGATTCCATCAATTTTTGCCCCCATGTTTTTTAAACAATCACATAAGTCGGCGACTTCAGGTTCATTGGCTGCGTGATCAATAACGGTTTCTCCTTCAGCCAGTACGGCAGCCATGACGGTATTTTCCGTTCCTGTTACTGTCACACGGTCAAACAGAATTCGGGTCCCCTTTATTTTAGGAGCCCGAAGGATGGCGAAGCCGGATTCAATTCTGTGATCCGCACCCAATTTCTGGAATGCGTGGATATGCTCGTCTATGGGCCGGGAACCGATTGCACATCCCCCTGGCGTGTACACATGGGCTTCCCGGAAACGCCCCAGGAGTGGCCCCATCAGGAGGACGGAGGCCCGCATTTTTCTCACAATATCGTAGGGAATTTCATCCGGGCGAACCTTTGATGTATTCAGGAGCAATTTCCCTGTTTCCGCCTGAAAATCGACGATTGCTCCCAGACGTTCCATTGCTTTCAGGAGGGTTCGGACATCCATTACATCCGGCACATTTTCCAGTTCAAGGCCGTCTTCGGAGAGGATGGATGCGGCAATCAGGGGCAATGTAGCGTTCTTTGCCCCGGAAATGTGTACTTCACCTGTCAGGGGATTTCCTCCCTGAATTACTAACTTATCAAGCATACTGTATAAGTCCAATTCGCTCATGGCCGCCTAAGTCCTTTATTATTTTAAACTGGCGGATGGTTCTGGAAGCGGTGCTTTCCACCAGTCTCGGTATAGCTTCCCCCTGATTATACCCGAACTCGAAGGCAAGGCACCCATTTTTTTTAAGGATGGCAGGGGCTTGTTCCAGGAGGGAACGAATATGGGCAAGTCCGTCATCTTCGGAAAACAGTGCTTCACGGGGTTCAAAGGAGAGCTCCGGCTGAAGGGAGGGTGTTTCTTTAACAGCGACATAGGGCGGGTTAGCCGTGATGAGGTTCACAGATGATGACGAAAAGGATGCCAGCATATCTGATGCGAGGAAATGGCAATTGGCGGCAAGAAGATATCTTCTGTTTTTTTCTGCTGTTCTCAGTGCAGCGGGGGAAATATCGCAGCCTATGACTTGGGACATCGGACGTTCCAATGCGAGGGAAACGGCCACACATCCGGAGCCGGTGCAGCAATCCACGACTGTTCTTTCCGCATCAGAAGGCAGGTGTTCCAGTGCGGTTTCTACAAGGTGTTCTGTCTCCGGGCGGGGAATCAATACATCAGGCGTCACAAAGAATTCAGATTTCCAGAAATTGCATTTGCCGAGGATGTATTGAAGGGGTTCGTGGCCAGTTCGCTTTTTAATAAGCTCATGAAAATGTTTCCACTCTTCGGGAACGAGGGTAAAATCACCTGTTACAGCCCGATATCGGGGAATGCGGAACAGGCCGGATAAAATGGCGGTAATATCCTGTTGAGGAGTAGAATTTTGGGCACCTTGAAGCTTCTTTATGGCACGTTGAAGGTGAATACGTGTAGATTCGTTACTGTCCATTTTTCGGGTCAACTCCGGGCAGTGGACGCTTCCTTCATGGCGATTGTCTGGTAATGAGTAATGAGGGCGTCGATAACTTCATCCAGTTCACCGTCCAGAAATGCCGTCAGCTGGTGAATTGTTTTCCCGATGCGGTGATCTGTAATACGGCTCTGGGGGAAATTGTAAGTACGGATTTTCTCACTTCGGTCCCCTGTTCCAACCTGGCTTTTTCGGTCTTTTGCGATTTCTGCGTGTTGTTTTTCCTGTTCCATCTCATAGAGACGGGAACGAAGCACCCGCATGGCCTTTTCTTTGTTCTTGATCTGGGATTTTTCATCCTGGCATGTGACTACAAGGCCTGTGGGAATGTGGGTAATGCGAATAGCGGAATATGTGGTGTTTACCGATTGGCCGCCGGGGCCGGAAGAACAATACCGGTCAATGCGCAGGTCTTTTTCACTGATTTTGACTTCCACCGCATCCACTTCCGGCAATACTGCTACTGTGATAGCCGATGTGTGGATGCGCCCCCCTGACTCGGTTTGTGGAACCCGCTGTACCCGATGGACACCGCTTTCATACTTCAGTCTGGAGTATGCATATCGTCCTTCAATGACAGCGACCACTTCCTTCAATCCACCGACACCAATCTGGTTGATGTCCATGATTTCAAGTTTCCACTTGTGTTTTTCCGCATAGCGGCTGTACATGCGAAAGATCTCCGCAGCAAAGAGGGCGGCTTCATCCCCACCGGTACCTGCGCGTATTTCCAGTACGACATTTCGTTCGTCGTTGGGGTCTTTGGGCAGGAGTAGAATTTTCAACTGTTCTTTGACCTCTGATAGTTCTTCCTTCAAAGAAGTGAGTTCTTCTTCGGCCAATAGCTTCATTTCCCGGTCGCTTTCGGAGTCGGAAAGAATTTCGTGTGTATCGCTTATCTGGTTATTTATCCGGTGGTAGTTCCGATAGGCGGAAACGAGAGGTTCAAGTTCGGAATGTTGTTTGGAAATTTCCCGAAAAAGAGAATGATCCTGAGCCACGTCAGGATCATTCATTTTTCGTGTCAATAATAAATTCACTTTCAATGTCCGCAAGTTTATCAAACATTTGCGGTGCTCAGTTTTTCCCCTTGTTCCCATAGCGGCGGTTGAATTTCTCAACGCGGCCGGCGGCATCAATGAGTTTCTGTTTCCCTGTAAAAAAGGGATGACAAGCCGAGCATATTTCCACCGAAATTTCCTTTTGGGTTGACCGGGTCTTGAATGTGTTGCCACAGGCACAGGTGACGGTCACTTCATTATATTCCGGGTGAATGTCCTTTTTCATTGCACAATCCTCCTTAAATATCCACTCAGGGTTCACATTATAATGCAACAACCCTGCATTGCAAAGAACTTTTTAATCTGATTCCGATGAGGCGGTTTTTTCTGCTTTTTTCTTTTTACCCGCTTTTTTTTCAGAACCGGGCCGTGTCCACGATACGTAGTCGCAATCGGGATAACGGGAACAGCCGTAAAATGTTTTCCCCTTTCGGGTGTGTCGTTGAACAACCTTTCCATCTTTACACTTCGGGCAAGGGATGTTCAGTTCCTTTTTGCCGTTTTCAATGTATCGGCATTCCGGATATCCGGAGCAGGAAACAAAAGTTCCGTACCGCCCTTTCCGTTCCACAAGGGGTTTTCCACATTTGGGGCAGTTTCGGTCAAGCTCTTTTACCTCTCCATTTTTTTTCGATTTCCGGTAGTCACATTTCGGATAGTCACTGCATTGAAAATATTTCCCATAGCGACCGGATTTCAGAACAAGAGATTTGCCGCACTTCGGACAGATCTCTTCTGTCTGGTCATCTTCGTTTCCATTGCTCAGATCGCGGGTATTCTTGCAATCGGGGTAGTTGCTGCAGGCCATGAAAAGACCGTAGCGCCCGACCTTGATAACCATGGGAGCACCGCATTTCCCACACTTTTCATCAGTGGAAATTCCGTCACGCTTGATATTTGCGATGGTTTCTGAGGCGTTCTTGAGCTCATCGGAAAACCGTTGATAAAAAGTTTTCAGAAGAGTCTGCCAGTCCATGGTGCCCTGGCCGATGCTGTCCAGTTGATTTTCAAGCTCAGCGGTATAGCTGACTTCAAAGATGTCGGGAAAAGCCTTGATCAGAATGTCATTGACCAGTTCTCCCAGGGCGGTGGGGTGGAATTTCTTTTCCTGCTGTTCGGCGTATTCCCGGTTTTGAATAACCGAGATAATGGATGCGTAGGTGCTGGGTCTGCCAATACCGTTGCTTTCCAATTCTTTTACCAGTGTGGCTTCGGTGAAACGAGCCGGGGGTGAAGTGAAATTCTGTTCAGGAATCAATTTTTTTCCTTGAACTTTTTCGTTTTCGGAAACGAGGGGCAACAGTTTATCTTTGGCGATTCCCGGGTTGTAAACCTGAGAAAACCCCGGTTGTACAAGAGTGGTACCATTGGCAATGAAGTCATAAATACCGGAGCGAATTGTAACGATGGTTTCATGGAGAATTGCGGGAATCATCTGGGAGGCGACAAAGCGTTTCCAGATGAGGGTGTACAGCGCCAGTTCATCACGGCTCAGGTGCTTTTTTAATTTATCCGGATGCAGGTGAACCATAGTCGGTCGTATTGCTTCGTGGGCGTCCTGGGCGCCGGATTTGGCCGCAAAGATATTGGGCCGTGCCGGAATCATGTCTTTTCCCATTGTTTCACTGATAAAAGTTCGCGCCTCATCTATAGCCTGAGCGGCGATCCGGGTGGAATCGGTTCTCATGTAAGTGATAAGACCGACCAGGCCTTGTTGCCCAATATCTTTCCCCTCGTAGAGGTGTTGAGCGGTAGTCATGGTTTTCTTGACGGAAAAGCCCAATGCCCGGGAAGCTTCCTGTTGCATTTTGCTGGTGATGAAGGGGGGAAGTGGTCGCCGTTTTTTTTCCTTTTTATCCAGTGAGGCAATGGTGAATACCCCGGATTCCAGATGAGAAAGGATTTCATCGGCCTGTTCTTTTGAGGAGATGATGAAAGCGCTTTTTGCGTTACCGGACCGGACTTTTTTGCCTTTAACACGGCCCAGTTTTGCAACAATTTCCTCTCCCTTTTCGGTGATAAAATGACCGGTAATGGACCAGTATTCTTCTTTATTGAATGCGCGGATCTTTTTTTCCCGTTCACAGATGATTCTCAATGCTACAGTTTGTACCCGGCCTGCAGAGAGGCCGCGTTTGACTTTTTCCCAGAGAAGAGGGGATACTTTGTAACCGACCAGTCTATCTACAATGCGGCGGGTCTGCTGAGCGTTGAACTTGTCCAGATCAATTTTTCCGGGATTTTCAACCGCTTTCTTAATACTGGCTTTTGTGATTTCATTGAAGAGGACCCGATGAATAACCCGGCCCTTCTTTTTCAGAATATTTTGGAGATGCCAGCATATGGCTTCTCCTTCACGATCCGGGTCAGCTGCGAGAAAAATTTCGTCTGCTGATGCCGCTTTCCTTTTCAATGAAGTCACAACCTTCTGTTTTTCCGGGATTACGACATACTGAGGCTCAAAGTCGTTGTCAGTATCCACGCCCAGCTTGGACTTGGGCAGGTCGATAATGTGGCCCATGGTGGCTTCAACCTGGAAATCTTTCCCCAAGTATTTTGAGATGGTTCGGGACTTTGCGGGAGACTCTACAATCAGCAGTTTTTTTGCCATTACACTCTCTTTCTGAACTGGTTAGCACCGTTTTTTTCGATGCGGCCGTCCATTTCCAGGACAGTAACTTCCATGAGTACCTGGTTTCTGGAAAGGCCGCTCAACGCCTCAAGGTCATCAATGCTCCTGGCTGTTTCACCCAGGTAACACAGCAGCCCCGGCGCGGATTCGGAAACGACTGTATCAGATTTTCCGGGGATGTCAAACGCAATCAATTCATCCAGGATATCGTTCGCACATGTGATTAGCTTGGCTTCCCCTTTCTTGATGGCGCGATTGGTGGATGTGGAGGCGCGGTCGAAGAGTCGTCCCGGAACGGCAAAAACCTCCCGGTTCTGTTCCAGTGCAAGGCGGAGTGTAATCAATGTGCCGCTTTTTTCCCTGGCCTCCACAATAACGACGCCGGTGCTGATTCCGCTGATAATCCGGTTTCTTACAGGGAAACGAAAGGGCTCCGGTTTTGTATCCGGGTCACATTCTGAGATGACTGCGCCCTGGTTTACAATACTCTGGAATAATTTCCGGTTTTCTCTGGGGTAAATTACGTTGAGTCCGGTGCCCATTACTGCCACTGTCTGTAGATTGTTTTCCAATGCCGAGACGTGGGCACGCGTATCAATTCCGGAGGCCATTCCACTGACAATTACCGGGTTGGCGGGAGACAGTTCCCGGATGAGCTTTATGCAGGCATTGAAGCCGTACTGGGTGGCGCGGCGGGTTCCCACAAATGCAATAGCCGGTCTGGAGAGCGCATTCCTGTTTCCCACACCAAAGAGGCAAAGGGGTGGGTCTGCAATTTCCTTCAGAAGATCCGGATAATCCGCTTCTCCGAAAGTCATAATCCATCCCCCCAATGTCTTTACCTGTTTCATGATGATTTTATCTTTTTTCTCATCACTTCGAACGCCTCTTCCCTTGAGAAAATCCAGGGCTGCAACAGGATTTCCACCATTTTCAAGGAGAGCGGTTTTTTTCGCACGAAGGGAACAGCCGGATGCCCGATGCAGAGAAACCCAGTCCATGATCACAGCGGTTCCTCACTGCCATTGGGGAATACCCGTACGGGCCGGGTTAAAGTGGACAAACCATAAAGCTTGACCCGTATTGCCCCTTCCGTCGGCTCTTCAGTGGAAAAGAAAACCGATCCGGTGGAAGATTTTAAGGATGGGGAGAAGGAAATAATACCGCTTGTGAACCCGGATCGCCGGACACTTACACCGGGGTAGTCTTTTTCCAATATGAACTCTTTGCCGATTTTTCTGTCAATTCCTGCCAGGATTTCCCGTTTTCTGAGCCCGTTACTGTTGCCGTCCACCACCCGCCAGAAAACAGTTTCCCTGGTATTTTGATCTTCTTCCATGAAAACCCCGGCATAACGGCTGGTGGTCATGGCGGTACAGCGGGATCGGTTCATCATGCCGTAAAGCTCCATGGCAGCCGCTTCCATCCTGACTTTTCTCGGATGAAGGACCAGGCCGGTGCCGGAGATGGTTACAATGGAAGAAATGCCTACGACGACCAGTACTTCTGTTAATGTCATGTCAACCTCCACATTCAAAAGATGCAGATTGTCTTTGCAAACTCCTTGCCAACTATGGAACAGTATGAAAAAGAAGCAGATAGCAAATTATCTTTATGTAACAAAAATTTACCATACCCCGGTCATGTTAAAGAAAATTTACAGCAAAACAAGGCACAGGCGATAGAAATAGATCGGGAGTTGAGGGTTCCCTGCCTTTTCCGAATCTGATCCGAACTTAAACTCAAACTCAAGCTGTCTCCAAAATTATATTGACAATGACCGGATGGTCAGTATAATGACCGTTAGGTCATTATACTGACCCCGTGAGTCAAAATGTGAGATGTTTGTTTTAGAAATAATCTGCAGGAGGATGGGATATGGTGTTGAACATGGAGAAACAGAAACGACAGGCCATACTGGGGAAGGCCCGGGAATGGATCAGTGCCAATGGGTTCAGTAATTTTACCATGAGTAAGCTTGCGAAATTCTGCGGCATCGCCAAGGGAACACTTTACAACTACTTTGACAACAAGGAAGATCTCATGGTGAAAGTGGTGGAAGACAGGGTAGTGGAGATCCATCGGGAGGTGGACGAAATCCTCGGTGGAGCACAAGATGCGGAGGAAAAACTACGCAGCATGATTCGCCAGGGATTGGAATTTTATCGGGACAATGTGGATTTGTTAATTGTATATGCCAATGAGGTGAAGATTGCGGATTGCAAATTTCCTTCTTCCGCAACAGCCCATGGGCGCTTTCTCCGGGAGCACCTGGACTGGTTTGTGAGTCGCTTTGAGCAGCTTCTGGCAGGTATGGGAATAAAGCGGGAGCGGCGTCTTCTTGCCTATCTCTTCCATCAATCCCTGGAAAATGTAATGTCATTCAATATGTTATTTGGTCGTGAGCTGGACATAGATCGGGATGCGAATCTGCTTTATTCTTTCTACTTCCATGGTGTGGAGGCGTTTCAATGAAAAAGACAGCTTTTCTGATTGTTCTGTTGTGGGTTGCTGGAATCGGTTCTGCACGTGGCACGGATTTCGGAGCGCTTTTCCGTCAATCGGTGGACAATAACCTGCAGGTGCAGGCAAGCCGTTCGGGAAAGGCTGCTGCAGAGTCACTTGTGAAGGCGGCTCGGGCAGTATATCTGCCTCAGATTGATGCAGAGGCGGCTAGAATCGGCTTTGACAAGCCGGTGGCAAGTTTTATTCCCGCCGGTACTTTTTCACCGCAAGCCATGATATTTCCCCTTACGGAAAAGACTTTTAGCAAGGGAAGTATTACGTTGGATTATCTCCTCTTTGATTTTGGTGGGAGAAGGTCTGTGATGAAGTCTGCCGGGGCGGGGGATACCGCAGCGGATTTGAAGCTGCGTTCCACCATTCGCCAGACAGGTCTGAATCTATTGGACGCCTACGAAGGCGCTCAAGAGGTGCAGGAACAGATACACGCTCTGGATACTGCCCGAAGGGCCTCAGCGGAACATCTGAATCAGGTTCGGGCGTTCCACCGGGAGGGACTGGTAGCGGCTTCGGATGTGTTCAGGCTGGAGGCGCTGGTGGCGAACCTGGACGCGAAGCTGGCGATGGCGCAGGCGGGGTTGAAAACTGCCGGCAGGGCGCTTGGGCGACTGACCGGAACGACAGTGGATCCGGAGAATCTGGCATCGCTGCCGGAGCCGACGGATGTGGAAAATGCCGAAGAAAAAGCGCTGGCAAACAGAGAGGAATTAAGATTGCTGGGCGTTTCCGAGACGATTCATAAGCTGAATGCAACAAAGATTCGTTCCCAGTTTCTTCCTCAATTTTTTGTCCGGGTTCAATATTCAGACACGACGGACGATTTTGTGTACAACCAGTCCAATACATCTTTTCTGTTGGGGGTAAAATTCAGTTTGTTTGATGGCTTCCAGCGCCATTATCAGCGTAGAAGCGAGATTCTGCTGGCGGAACAGGCAAGATTTAAGCAACGGGATGCGAAAGCATTGGTCAAGCTTCAGGTGGCAAGTGAAACGGATCGGTTTGCCGCGTTGGCCGACAAGGTGACTGCGTTGAAACGGCGGTTGAAATCGGCTGAAGAAAACTATCGCGTGGCTCAGCTTCAGTTTAATGAGCACCTGATATCCTCAGTGGATTTAGCCGATGCCATTTCCCTTCGGGCTGATGCACAGGCGGGGTTTCACAGTGCGGAGGATGAATGGCGGGCTTCCGGTTTACGGTTGCTGTTACTTTCTGAAAACATGGAGGAGGCAGATTCATGGCTGGCAAATTGAGTGGAATGAAATGGTTGGGCGTAGCATTGATTCTGATGTCGATTGCCTGCGGAAAGCAACAGGCAAAGATAGAGAAGCAGGAGGCGGTACCGGTTTCAGTTGTGACGGTGAAGATGATGGTTTTTGATATCAGCGAGGAGCGGACAGGGGAAATAGTTCCGGAAATCAGGGCTATTGTGGTGCCTACCGTGACAGGAGTGATTACGAAAATCCGGGCGGATATTGGAGATTCTGTTGCAAAGGGACAGGTACTGGCGGAAGTGGATCACCGGGCGGTGGACCAGCAACTGGCTTCCCTGAAGGGGGCTGTCGGGTCAGTAGATGCGAAACTGACCCTTCTGAAGGCGGATGAATCCCGGTTCCAACGTCTTTTTGAACAGGACGCGGTGTCCCGCCACCGCCTGGAAGCCATGCAGGCGGAGTTGAAGGCCACAAGGGAGACAAAGAAACAACTGGAAGGACAGTACAATGCGCTGAAAGCAAGGTTGGCGGATTATTTTGTCAAATCTCCCATCAACGGGGAAATTTTCAGGCGTACGCTGGATGAGGGTTCTGTTGCCGGGGGCGGGCATCCCCTGTTTGTGGTGGACAATTTGAACCGGGTAAAAGTGGTGTCCTCTGTGGGGGAAAAGTTGCTGCCTTTGACAAAGAAAGGGGCAAGGGCTGTGGTGTCCGTTCCCCCGTTGAACCGGACTCTGGAATCAACAGTGAGTTTGATTTCTTCTTCTGTGGACCCGGTGACCCGTAGTGGCCGGGTGGAAAAATGATACTGGAAAACAAGGGCCACGCCATTCGTCCCGGAATGTTCTGTAAGGTGCGGGTAGTGGCCGGTTCTTCCGAGGCGCCGGGGGTGGATCGGGACGGCTTGCTGCGGCTCCCTGCCACCGGTGTCTACTACTGCTTTGTTGTGGGGAAAGACAACCGGGCAGTGAAACGGATACTGAAGCTGGGCAGGATTCAGGGAAATGTGCAGGAAGTATTGAAAGGGCTTATTCCAGGGGATCGTGTTGTCGTACGGGGGCAGGGGCTGTTAAAAACCGGAACACCGGTTGCTGTTCAGAAATAGGAGGCCGGAATGAAACTACCTGAAATCAGTGTCCGGCGGCCGGTAACGGTCACCATGTTTTTTCTGGCACTGCTGCTTCTAGGGGTGGTGTCCTACTTCCAGCTTCCGGTGGATCTGCTGCCCAAAATTGATCCTCCGGCCATCAGCATCATAACAGTCTATCCCGGTACCAATGCCACCGATGTGGAGAATGACGTTACCAAAATCCTGGAAGATAAACTCAGCTCAGTCAACAACCTGGACAAAATTATATCCACGTCCAGGGACAATATTTCCGTGATTACATGCAAATTTGACTGGGGGGTTAATCTGGATGTGGCATCCAGTGATGTTCGGGATAAGATAGACCTTGCCAAACGGGACTTGCCCAAAGACATTGATGCCCCCATGATTTTTAAGTTCAATTCCGCAATGGCGCCGGTCCTGATTATGACGATGACCGCAAGGGAGAGTTATCCTCAGCTCAGCCGCCTCGCCCGCGATGTGGTGGCAGACAACCTGAAAAAGGTCCCCGGTGTCGGAGCCGTCATTATTGAAGGGGATCGTAAACGACAGATTAACGTGGAATTTGACCCGGAAAAGTTGGCAGCCTATCATCTGACGCCTATCCGGTTAATTAAACGAATTAAGGAAGAGAATCTGAACCTGCCGCTGGGGAGCATCAAGTCCGGTATTTCCGAGTATGAATTGCGGCTTCCGGCGAGGTTCAAGTCTGCGGAAGAAATTGCCGACATCCCGATAACGGTTTTCAAAGGAAAGCCGGTGTACATGCGGGACGTGGCGACGGTGACGGACGGATTCAAGGAAGCAATTGGCCAGGGGTATGCCGATGGAGACCGCTCCCTGGTCATGTACGTACAGAAGCAGTCCGGGGCCAATACTGTGGAAGTGGTGGAGGCGGTGGAAAAGAAGCTGGCGGAGGTGAAGAAACGATTGCCTTCGGACGTGGGAATTCAGCCTATTATCAACACAAAAGACAGTATCAAAAACATGATTTCCAATTTACGGACCAGCCTGCTTTACGGTGGCCTGTTGGTTATTCTGGTGACATTCCTGTTTCTGGGAAGTTTCCGTTCATCGCTGATTGTGTCATTGACCATTCCATTTTCCCTGATTATTGCCATTGCCGCTATGTATTTGCTGGGCTACACCATAAACGTCATTTCCCTGATGTCCCTTGTTATTGCCATTGGCATGGTTGTGGATAATGCCATAGTTATTGTGGAAAACACCATGAAAAAACTGGAAAAGGGTGCCAGATTTCGGGGAAAAGCAGCCATCAACGGTGCATCGGAGATGGGAATGGCAATTTCGGCTTCCACTCTGACCACTGTAATCGTATTCTTGCCGATGATTTTTACCACCGGGATTACAAAAATCATCTTTGGCCAGTTGGCTGTTATTGTTACCGTGACGCTGATGGCGTCCCTGTTGACATCATTGTCACTGACACCGATGCTCAACTCTCGTTTTCTCTCCCTGGCAGGGGAGGGGCGTCATCGGTTTCAAGATATGGTAGACCGTTTTTACGGACGGGTGGAGGATGCTTACGGCCGGCTGCTTGGCAAGGGTGTGGGCCATCCCTGGCGGACTGTTACGATTGCCGTCGTTATTTTTGTTGGAACCCTGTTTTTGCTACCCATGGTGGGAACCCAGTTTCTGCCTGAGGCGGACAACGGGGAACTTTCCGTTAATATTGAACTGAATCAGAAAGTAAGACTGGAAGAATCGGCCAGAATCGCGAAAAAAGTTATGGACCTGTACGCAAAACTGGTGCCGGAACGAAAACATGCCTATGTTTTCGCCGGGCGAACGGAAAAAGGTGAAGGGAACGCCCTGGGATTTGAAGAAGGAACCTACATTATTCAGTCTGGAGCCAAACTGGTGGACAAAACAAAACGGAAACGTTCCGCCAAGGAGATTGCAAATGTTTTACGCCGGGCAATGAAAAAAATTCCCGGCATTGAGAAACTTTCGGTCAGTGCCATGAGCGCGTATCAAAAAATATTCTTTTCCTCCCAGGGAAAACCGGTAACCTTGGAAATATATGGGGATGACCTGGGACGGCTGGGGAAAATCTCAGGAGATATACAGAAAATCATGGAAAAAGTACCGGGCCTGGTCGATGTCACCACGACGATGGAAAAGCCCCGACCGGAAATATGGCTCCGGCTGGACCGGGAAAAGCTTGCAGTGGCCGGGCTTTCAGCCGCAGATGTGGCCACTGTGCTTCGGGCCGGTTTTTACGGGTACAAAGCTTCCAAATTCCGGGACAGTGGGAAAGATTTTGATATATTTGTTCGACTGAAACCGGAATTCCGCACCCGGTATGAAGATTTACAGCGGATTAAGATCCCAACCCCGGACGGGCGGAATATTACGCTGTCAGACCTGGTAACTTTCAGTGATCGGGGCGGACCGGTGAAAATTGAACGAATCAACCGGGAGCGCGTTGTGAAAGTAGAAGCATCTCTCTTTCATACCTCCCTGGGGCAGGCAACGGCGATACTCCTAAAAAAGCTGGCACGCTATGATATGCCGCCCGGCTACCACTACAAATTCGGTGGGGATGTGGAAGAGCAGGCAAAGGCATTCCACACCCTGACGCTGCTGTTGATTCTGGGCATTTTCCTGGTGTATATGGTGATGGCGGCACAATTTGAATCCTTGAAACAGCCATTTATTATCATGTTTTCCATTCCCTTTACCTTTACCGGAGTCATTCTCGCTTTCTTATTGACGAATACCCCCTTGTCTCTGATTTCCTTCATCGGGGTGGTGATGCTCATGGGAATTGTGGTGAACAATGCCATCGTACTCATTGACTATGTCAACCTTCTCAGGGCAAGGGGCGAAAAACTGGTGGATGCTGTGGTGGAAGCGGGGCACAGTCGGCTTCGGCCGGTGCTCATGACCACCATCACCACCATCGGGGGCACGGTTCCCATGGCGCTGAGCCGCTCCCAGGGGGCGGGAATGTGGAACCAGTTGGGAATAACCGTAATCGGCGGTCTGACGGTGTCCACTCTGATTACGCTGGTGCTGGTGCCCACGGTTTATTACCTGTTTGAACGGAAAAAGGAGGAGATGGCATGAGGGACCGAATGCTGATTTTGGTGTACAGCAGCATCCTGGACAATGCTGTCCGGGAAGTGCTGGATGAAATGAATGTCTGTGGGTTTACCGAACTGGAAAACGTGAAAGGGAAGGGGCCCCGAACCGGATTTCATCTCGGAACCTCCGTGTACCCCGACCTGAACAACATGCTGTTTATCATCGAAGACGCTGAAAAAATCGCCGTACTGGCTGATGAACTGAAAAAAATGGAGAAAGAATTCCCCGACGAAGGCCTGAAACTCTTCACCGTCCCGATTGAAGAACTGTAAGCAGGTCTTGGAACCCGCACTGCCGACGAAAGTCGGCAGTGCGGAACTTTCTT
>JAADJC010000059.1 GCA_013151025.1 Acidobacteriota bacterium | reverse complement strand
ACCGCGTTCCCCGGCCCTGCCGGGGCGATGCCGTGGCCGTCCATGATTACGAGAATTGCTTTATGTGAATGCATAGCTGCCTCCATCGTTTCATTTCGTTGTCATTATAGCAGAGCGAGACACGGCGCGGAGTGTTGTGGTGTAAGTAGCTTGGTAGAACCCGCACTGTCGGCTGACGGCAGCAGCACGATACTTTTCCCAAACGACTCATTTTGAGCAAGCTCAATGACTCGTTTGGAAAAAGCGCCTATTTCAAAAAACTTCGTTTTTCGAAATCGCGGGCTTGCTGGTCGGTGTGTATGCACCAGACTGCGTACTTCCTCCCCGAATTGGAAAGGTTTGGGCTTTACTTGGTGTCGGTCATGGCGTTGACAGTGGCCTGGGTAATGAATGCCGATCGGGAAAGGTGCTTATTTTTTGCATACTGGTCTATGTGTTTTAGCAGGTGCGAAGGAATTGTCACATTGATTCTTTTGTATTTTATCTTCATCGGGGCGTCAATTTTGCCGTAGTCAAAATCTACAAGTGCCCATATGCCGTTTTTATAGTCCGGGTTTTTGATATGTGTGTCGATTGATAGCGGTTCCGGCACCTCTTCATCGTCCATAACGAAGCCTTTGATGTGACATTCAATTGCTTCTTTTGCGTTTGCCAGCGCCTCCTCCATCGTGGATCCGGCAGAAAAACATCCCGGTAAATCCGGGACGGTGACACCGTAAGTGGAATCATCGTCTTTATGAATTACGACGGGATATGTAACGACGTAGTTTTCAAATTTTACCTGCATGGCGCCCTCCATTTCCATCCGGCCTGTTTGTAAATACTTTTCAGAGTTCCGATTGGCAAATCTTTCTTTGGATGGGGAACAGTAATTTTAACCCCGGTTTCAGGGTTTTTGTATTGCTGATGGCTTCCCACCGTGTTGTGCAATATCCATCCTTCTTTCTTGAGCCTCTTGATAACATCGGCACTCTTCATAAATATATTATACATATTTAGTGTGTATTGTCAAGGCGCCTGCTTTTCTGGATTCCCATTTGTGCTGTGCGGGAGCGGGACTGATACAAACTTTTGGGGCTAACTTTCTGTTATGTTATACTTTTTTATCATTATGATTCAGGGAGGCGGGAGCAGGATGGAACAGGGGACGAATAACTTTCGGGTTCTGAAAGTGGTGATGATTTTTCTTTTGATTATGACGGCATCATGCGGCCGGAGGGCGGCGTTTCACAACGGGGATATTATTTTTCAGGAATCTTTGTCTTCTCAGAGTAAGGCATTGCGGCTGGCAACCGGGTCTCCGTATACCCATGTGGGGATATTGTTCAATCGGAAAGGAAAATGGGTTGTGTACGAAGCGGCCCAGCCGGTAAGAATGACGGCGCTGAAAAAATGGCAACGGCACGGAAAGAACGGCCACTATGTGGTCAAGCGCCTGAAAAATCCGGTCTCGGAAGCTAAAATGGAAAAACTCAGAAAAGCGGCTAAAGCCTGGTTTGGAACCCCTTACGACTTGAAATTTCAGTGGTCGGACAGGCGGATGTATTGCTCTGAATACGTGTGGAAACTGTATAAACGGGTATTGGGAATTGAGCTTGCGGCTCCCGCAAAATTCAAGGATTTTGATTTCAGCAAGCCCGCTGTCCGAAAAAAACTGAAAGAACGCTTCGGTACAACATTCCCTGCCGACGAACCGGTCATTGCCCCGGTCCAGCTCTTCAAATCCAAACTCCTGAAAACCGTCTACATAAAGGGAAAGCTGTAAAACAGATAAAAGCTGATTTGGGGGGCGGTTGCCTGTGGAAGGATAAATGAAAGCCACACTGAAATGGAGGTGTGCATTTAAACTGCTTGGTATAATTCCGTTGATCAGAAAAACGGAGAAGGGAAATTGATTTGTGTTCAATTTGTGTATTTCGGTTCAATAATGCAATTTGTGAAAGAAGTTGGAAATTTTCCCAAAATACAAAATTCTGAGTATAATTTCCAATGGATTGTTAATCGGAAAAAACGGAGGAAATTTAAATGAACAACTGTCAGTTTGAAGAAAAGATAAAGGTTCCGGCAAAGCGGCTATTTTCCATGTGGGAAATGGGTTTTGAATGGGTTTTGGCCGGGCCTGCTATTCTTTGTGGGGTTATTATCTTTGAACCCAGGCTTTTTCATCTGTTTGGATCCATTGTGTATCTGCTTGCTTTTGCGACGCTGTTATCCGGTGTTTTTCTTCTGGCACGGGCACTGTTCTGGACGAAGGCATATGTTGCAGTTGATGAAGCTGGCATTGTTTTGCACTCCATGTCAGGTGAAAGCCGAATCAATTGGGCTGAACTTGAATCCGTAGATTTCTGTGAAATCCGAAAGGAGCTGCAATTGACAGACAGATCCGGAAAACGGATTAAGTTGGTTGCGGCACTGGACAACTTCCGGGATTTGGTGAATTGCATCCTTGAAAAAATTTCCATGTACGCGCAGGAAGATTCAACCCTGACCTGGTTTCAGCACCATGAGCCGATGGCGGTGCGGTGGTTGATTGTCGGAGCGTGTGCAGTTGGTGGCTTCACAGTAATTGGGGTGGACGGGAGACTTTTGCTCGGTCTCATCCTGATTTTAATATTTCCGTTGACATTGATCCTTCAGCGGTTGAAAGGGTTCAGGGGAGTTGCCATCAAGGATGGTGTTATTCAAATTCATGAAGGCCGGTCGGTTTCTACAGTTTCCGAACAGGACATCAGGGATGTAAAAATGGTTTTGTCGTCTACCGAGAAAGGCAACTTCGGTGGGTTCAAGATTCAACTTGTGCTCCGTTCCGGAGAGGAAATCGGAATTCCTATCAAAGGCCCGAACCTGATTCAGTTGTATCTGAGATTACGTCGAATCCCCCACGGCAACGAATAGACAGCATAATTCAGCGGCAGAAAAATAAAACCTGTGAACTTTTCCCGCTCCCGCCTGCTTTGCAGCCCGGAGGAAGGAGAGATGGCAGGTTTCGGGGCAATTTTCTAAAAAATATACACAATTCAAAGAAAATAAAGTAAAAAATATTGTTTTTCTACTTGACGCCAGCAGAATTCGGTTTTAAACTGGATTTAAGGGAAAAAAAGGAGATTTGAATTTGAAAGCTATCACCGCTACTTGGTCAATAAATTTGATCGGGATAATGAAAACACGTTCTTATACCGCCAAGCGGTTATTACTGCAAAA
>JAADJC010000100.1 GCA_013151025.1 Acidobacteriota bacterium | reverse complement strand
GACAGGGATAATGGAGGTTCCAATTGGTTAGAATCGCTGGTATAGACCTGCCGGACAATAAGCGGGCCGAAATTGCATTGACCTATATTTTTGGAATCGGTCGAACCTTTTCCAACAAAATTCTGGATGAGGCTGGCGTAGATAAGGGCCAGCGGATGAAAGATCTGACAATGGATGAGGTTTCCGCGATTTCAAAGATTATTCAGGACAGGTATGTTGTGGAAGGGGACTTGCGGAAGCAGGTCCAGATGAACGTGAAGCGGTTGATGGAAATCAATTGCTATCGAGGTATTCGCCACAAACGCAGACTCCCCTGCCGTGGGCAACGCACACACACCAATGCCCGAACAGCTCGGGGTAAGCGTTCGGTTGCCATTGGCAAAAAGAGAAAAAAGTAAGGGACTGAAAGATGGCAAAAAGAAAACAAACAAAATCGAGCAAACGCAAGGTCAAAATCCAGGTGCCCCATGGCCTGGCCAGCATTAAGTGTACGTTTAACAACACGCTGGTGACCATCAGTGACCCGAAGGGCAATGTACTGTGCTGGTCTTCGACCGGTCGGAACAAGTTTAAGGGTTCAAGAAAAAATACACCGTACGCAGCCCAGATTACGGCAACGGAAGCTGCCACGGAGGCTCTTGACTACGGCATGAAAAGTATTGATGTTCGGGTAAAAGGTCCGGGTGTCGGACGTGAATCTGCGATTCGGGCGCTGCAGGCCGTCGGCCTTTCAGTCAAGTCAATTAAAGACGTGACACCGATCCCTCACAATGGGTGTCGGCCGCCGAAACGCAGAAGAGTCTGAACAGATGTTGAGGAGGAATTAACGTGGCAAGATATACAAATGCAGCCTGCAAGCTGTGCAGAAGAGAAGGAATGAAGCTGTACCTTAAGGGTGAGCGCTGCTTCAAAGATAAATGTGCGATGGAACGTCGCCCGTTCCCGCCAGGCCAGCATGGGCAGCGGTCTCGCCCACCTATCGGCTATGCCGCTCAGCTTCGGGAAAAGGAAAAGGTAAAAAGAATCTACGGAGTGTTGGAGCGCCAGTTTCGTAAATACTACGAAATCGCTTCCCGGAAAAAAGGTGTTACAGGTGAAATCCTGCTGGGCATGCTGGAACGGAGACTGGATAACGTGGTGTACCGTCTTGGATTTGCATCTTCCAGGCGCCAGGCTCGGCAGCTGGTAAACCATGGACACATTAAGGTGGATAGCCGTAAGGTAGATATTGCTTCTTTTCAGGTAAGAGAAGGCCAGGAGATTCAGGTTCGGGAAAAGAGCCGGAAGAACGCGTTCATTGAAGAGTCAATAAAAACGGCAAAGGGCCGTGGATTGCCGGAATGGTTGGAACTGAACCCCGAAGAATTCAAGGGTGTGGTAAAAGCAATGCCGAAACGCAGTGACATTGCAATGGATATTCAGGAACAGCTGATTATCGAGCTTTACTCAAAGTAAGTTGAGGTGACCGATGGAATTTTTGAAAGGCTTTCAAATGCCAAAACGGGTTGTTCCCGTGAAAGAAGGTGCGTCAGATTTCTACGGGAAATTTGAAGCGCAGCCCTTTGAACGCGGATTCGGGACCACAATTGGCCATGCTCTGCGGCGTACACTACTCTCTTCTGTTGAGGGTGCAGCCATTACCGCAGTCAAAATTACCGGTGTGCCTCATGAATTCATGACCATTCCCGGCGTAACGGAAGATGTGACGGATATCCTTTTGAATATGAAACAGATACCGATCCGTATGGCCGGTAATGAGCCACGGACAATGCACCTCTCCGTCAAAGGCGAGAAGATTGTGACTTCCGGTGACATCCTCACTGATGCCAATATTGAGATACTGGATAACGACGTGCATATCGCCACGTTGGACAAGAATGTGGCACTGGAAATGGAAATCCTGGTGAAGAAAAACCGTGGCTACGTGCCGGCGGAATTGAACCAGGACGAAGTCGGAGTGGAATACATCATTATGGACTCTTCCCATTCACCGGTGAAGAAAGTAAATTATGAAATCCTGCCTGCCCGTGTGGGTATGCGGACGGATTATGACAAACTTGTACTGGAAGTCTGGACCAACGGGGCGATCACCCCTGAAGATGCCCTGGCGTATGCGGCCAAGTTGATCAAGGATCAATTATCGTTGTTCATCAATTTTGAGGAAGATGAAGTAGAGCTGACCTATCCGGAAGTGGAAGTGGAAAACAGTACCCTTGCAGAGAAATTGAATACAACCATTGAAGAACTTGAATTGACGGTACGGGCCCACAATTGTCTGCGGAATGCGGATATTCGGACCATCGGAGATCTTGTAGACAAAACTGAACCGGAAGTGCTGAAAATCAAGAACTTTGGAAAGATTACGTTGACTGAGCTGAAGAAGGTTCTCGAGGAAATGGGCCTGACGTTCGGCATGGACGTTAAGTCAATCCTGGGTAACTAAGTCAGAAGGGGAATCGAAATGAGACACAGAAAAAAATATAGCAAACTGGGGCTCACAACCAATCAGCGTAAAGCGCTGCTGAAGGGCCTGACGATTTCGCTCCTGGAGCATGGGGCAATTGTCACTACAAAAGCAAGGGCGAAGCAACTTCGTTCTTATGTTGAGCGCATCATTACGAAAGTGAAGAAGGAAGATGAAGCCCATGCCCGTCGCCTGGTATTCAAGAAGCTTCAGAGCAAGGAAGCAGTAAAAAAACTCTTTGATGAGTATAAAGACGAGTTCGTGAACCGTCAGGGCGGTTATACGCGAATTCATCTCCTGGCCAACCGGGCAGGCGATGCGGCTGAAATGGCGCGCATCTCATTGATTCTGAGTGCACCGGTTGAAGCAGAAGTGGAAGTGGAGACAGAGAAGACAGAGAAGCCTGAAACGAAGGCAGAAAAGCCTGCAAAGAAGGCAAAAAAAGCAGAGGCGAAACCGGCGAAAATTGAAACCCCTGTGGAGACGAAAACTGAGTCCAAAACGACCGAAAACGAGACGAAAGCTGAAGAGCCGACAAAAAAGACTGAGAAGGCGGCAGCCGAGGCCAAAGTGAAGGCTGAGAAGCCAACGAAGAAGCCGGCTGAGAAGCCGAAAAAGAAGGCAAAAGAAAAAATTAATCCGGTAGTGAATGACCAAAAGGCTGAATAAAGTAAACAATCGGCCGCAGCGGGTTAACCTGTTGCGGCCGATTTTATTTACGGAGGTGGAATGAAGAGTCATGTTTTGAACCTGCTGTTATTTGCCTCTTGTATTTCTCTTTTTTTTGCAGTGCTTTACCAGGATACGAAAAGGGATAGGATTCGCCATTTTCTTAAATGGTTTGGTATTCTGATCGGGGCCGCGTTTGTGCTGGGCTGGATTATGTATGAATTTCCTAGAAACCCGTATTTTTAACCGAAACTACACAGTATTGACTGTCGCGTATTGCGCCTTTCTCTTCTATCTTTCCGCTCAGTCCACTCTCCCCTTACCCCAATATTTTTCATGGCAGGATCTGTTAGAGCATGCTGCCGCCTATTTTGTTCTGGGAATTCTAGTACGAAGAGCGGCACCTTTTGCTTCTTTTCGGCTGCTTCTGGCCTTTATTGTTTTTTACGGCATGTCAGATGAAATTCACCAGTATTTTGTCCCGGGAAGGGTTTGCGACATTCTGGATTTGGTCGCAGATGCAACGGGTGGTACAATAGCATTGCTTTTTCATCGTCAATTGTTCTCAGGATTACGAGCCGGAACCACCAATGAAAGGGGTGCCCCTTGAAAATAAAAAAAGTTCATATTCTGGATCATCACACCTGTCGAATATGGGAAAAAGGTTTTTTTACGCATCATGCCTATCTGTTGCAAAATGAGTATTTGGATGGTTCCCTGTCCCGGCCCTACCGAAATGAGTTTTTTGATCGGAAAGGCTTGGACTGTGTCGCAATTTTCCCCTACCGTAAGATAAGCGGACATCTGGAAATTGGAATTTTACGGGCTTTTCGTCCCGCTGTCTATTTCCGTTCACAGAAAAAGCTTCCGATGCCGGAGAAGACATACACATGGATTTACGAATCGGTGGCAGGTTCTCTCGAACCCGGTGATACGGGGGAGAAAGGGATACGCAAGCGGGCCTCTCTGGAACTGGCGGAAGAAGCCGGTTTCCGTGTGAACGATAAAGATCTGATTTCACTTGGCGGGAGTTTTTTCCCTTCCCATGGACAGTCTACGGAAAAAATTCATCTTTTTGCTGTGGATGTAAGCCAGGCGGAGATCGTGGATGCCATCGGAGACGGCAGTGTGAACGAGAGCCTGAATGTTATTGAGTTCCATGAAATCAATGAAATTCTGTCCATGTGTCGGGATGGACAGATCGAAGATCCTAAGGTTGAAATCGGGGCAAGCCGACTTAACAATGTCTTTTGATCGCCACCGCTACCGGGAGATAAGAGTTCTCGGAACCGGTGGCTTCTCAACAGTTTATCTTGTGGAAGATCAGTACACCGGGCAGAAGGTTGCTCTGAAAGTCATCAAATCCATTAAATTGAATAGAAAAAACATTATTCGTCTGCAGGATGAATTTCTTCTTCTCCATTCATTGAAGCACCAGAACCTGGTCCGGGTGTATGACATTGGATTTCAGCCGGATTCTCAGTCTGTCTATTACACAATGGAATATTGCAGGCGCACCAACCTCATGTCTTTTCTTATGGAGGCGACGGAACGGAGGATGGTGGATGTTATGGTCCAGGTGCTGCGGGCGTTAAATTTTATTCATTCCCATGACATCATTCACTTTGACATCAAGCCGGAGAATTTTGGCATCATAGAGCACGATGGCAAATTTGTAATCAAGCTGCTGGATTTCGGATTATTCATGCCCAAGTCCCAGATTAAAACCTCCTCTGTACGTGGAACTTTGCAGTATATGGCACCGGAATTGTTTTCCAAAGCGCCCCGGGATCACAGGCTGGATCTATATTCTCTCGGTGTGGTGTATCTGAAAATTATTCTGGCGCGGAACCATATTGAACAGAACTCAAAGTATGTGGATTTCGAGAAATTGACCAAAGAACAGCTGGAATCAATCCGGGAGCAATCCCTTCTGGCCCTTGTTTCTCGATTGGTTAAACGGAATCCGGATGATCGGTACCGAAATGCATATCATGTACTGGAAGACATTCGCACTCTCTACAGGCGTGAAGATGAGTTGGTCCCCAAAGAAGATGCTTCCCGAATGTTCTTCGAACCGAGATTCGTTGGGCGGAACAATGAACTTAACTATTTGAAAGTACTATTTGTATCTTCCAATATCCAGACCTTCCAGACCTCCTTTGTCCTGATCCGGGGTGAGTCGGGGATCGGGAAAACACGGTTGATGCAGGAAGTCCGTATCTATGCCCAGCTCACCGGATATAAGGTCAGAGAAGCCTGGTGTACCACTCCCGGCGACAATTTCGGAGTAGCGAGGCAGTTGTTCAGTCAGTTGATGCCGACCTATGATGAATCTGTTGGAGTTCGCTACGGAGAAGATTTTGCCCGAATGTTTAAGACTCTGGTTTACGATAAGACGGTAGATATCACCAGGCTGCCGGTTGAGCAGGGGATGAATGAGACCGTAGTTTCCGGCTATTTTTATCAGTTGGTCAACCTGTTTGAAGACCTGATAGAAGAAGATCCTGTCAAAGAACCGGTATTCTACGTTCACGACATTCACCTCATGGACGAAATGTCCCTTCAATTCCTGAAACCTTTTGTCCAAAAGACAAGCCGGGTACTCTGGTTTATTTCGGTGAGTTCTGATGTGGATTTGCCCCGATACGTGAAAAACTTTATTGCGGAACTGGAAGAAGCGGATCATGTGGAAACGGTATTTCTCCGGGCACTTTCAAGACAGGATGTAGTGGAACTGCTTCGGACAACTTTTCCCAACGGAGTACTGACCACGGCATTCGAAGACTTTATCTTTGAACAGAGCGGCGGAAATCCCCAGCTTATATCCGAATTGCTCAAGTCCATGATTTCAATTGGTGATCTCCGAGTGGTGAATGGAGTCTGGAAAGCGGCGGCTGAGCCATCTGAGAACCTTGCACTGATATCCCTTCTGGAAAACGTGCTGCAATTCCGGGTGTTATCACTTTCTCTTGTAGAACGTAATGTGATGACATCCCTTGCGTTGATCCAGGAACCGACCTCATTTCGATTTATACGAAAACTTTTCAGTGATGTGGCCGAGATTGAATCCGTGGTAGCCGGACTGGTAGAAAATCGGATGCTGCACGAATTTGACAGCCGCTACATGGTCGCCCATGGGCGGTTAAGGCAAACGGTTCTTCGCTTCATGGATCCGGACAAATTACCGGAAATCCACCGGAAATTAGCTGACATCAATGCTGAACTTCAGGAATTTCGGTTCGAAGAAACAGCTCGCTTCTACGTACTGGGCAAAAGACGGGACAAAGCACTGGAATTTTACGATCGCGCCTATCGTTCCTATCGGAATCTCTTTCGAAATGAAAAAGTGCTGGAAATTGCCGAAACTCTCTACCAATTGACAGATAGCCTGGAAAACAAGCGGCAATATCTGGAAGAAGCCATTCGGACCTGCCTCTATGCCGGAGACACGCGAAAAGCGGAAACTTATATTGCCACTTATCGGGATCAGTTTGTGGCCAATTTTGAACACAAAGTGCGATATAACTATTTCCGGGTGGACTGGTTCAACAGACAGGGCAAAGTCAAAGCAGCCCGGGAATGGCTGCTGGACTTTTTTCTGGAAAACCGTGAAGCCCTGGAGGGGGGGCCCTATCTGGGGCGTCTGTATCTTTCTTTGGGCCAGTTATTCGTTAAAGAAGGGGATATGGACGGGGCAGAACTCTACCTCAACCTGGCCTCCGGTTTTATCCATGAAGAAGGCGCAGATGACGTCATGCTGGGAAATTTGAACCAGTTGCTGGCTACCACCATGTTGGTGAGGGGGAATCTGGATGCCGCAAGGGAACATCTGGAAATTGTGAATCGTACATACAGCAAAGCTTCTTTTCTGCCGGGACTTTCCGCTATGCACAACAACCTTGGAAAAGTGGCGATGAAAGAAGGGGACTGGGAAGGAGCCAGGAAAGCGTTTGAAACTGCGGTTCAGATTCAGAATAAAGTCGGAAACTACTTCCAATTGGTGCTTTCATTTGGCTACATGTCCCGAAGCTGGCGCAAACAGGGGCGATACGGGGAAGCCTGGCGTTCTCTGGAGAGGGGTATCAAGTACCTCGACCTGATCCGGGACAGTTGGGGCAAAATATTCTTTCACACCGAAAAATCAGCTTTTCTCATTGAAATGGGGGAACTCATTGAAGCGGAAAATACACTCATGCTGGCAGAAATCCTTGCGTCAGAGTCTGAATTCAAGCGGGAACAGGTTCACATTGACCTGCAGAACGCGCGAATCATGCTGTTTAAGGGACAGTTGCAGCAGGGTTACCACATGGCCAAATCCACCGAAGAAGGATATCGCACCGTTGGGGGAGTTGACGACCAGTTATCAGCCAGACTGCTTCGTGTTTCCTTCCTTGTAAAAGGGGGAAAATGGGAGCGTTCCCGCGAACTACTGGATGAGGCCGTGCCTCTTTTTAAAAAAGTAAAAGATCCGTCTTTGAAATCCGCTTTCCACAGAACTATGGGTATCGTTCTATACAATACGGAAGGCAACGGGGAAAATGCTGTGTATCAGTTGAATGAAGCTGTTCGAATCAGTTCTGAATCCGGATTAATTCTCGAAGAACTTCTTGCTTCTGACGCACTGATTCGAGCAATTCCCACCGGTGCGCATCAGGGTATGGTCAGTAACAGAAAACGGGCCATTCCGGAATTGATGGATGAGTTGTCCAAAGTAATTCCCAAGCGGTACTGGCGGCAGTTTCAGCTTCGGGAAGATATTTATGTCATATTGAAACGTCATGGGAGGTCTTAAATGAAAGGGATTTTCGGATTACTGTCGCTGGTAGCGGCGCTGGCTATCATTGCCTGGCTTGCAATGAACGGGATGAAGGACTTCACCGGAGACAAGGGAAAAAACCTTATGGGCGCGAAACAACGCACCGAGCGGGTGGCGGTAAAGGCCAACCTGTCAGTCCTCAACGCATTTGTCAACCAGTATCGGGCCATGCATCCCGGTGAACCGGTGACAATGGACGCCCTCAGGGCGGCAGGTATGGAATTGCCGGAATGCCCTCCCGGAGGCCGGTTCGACCTGGAAAACGGCCGAATTGTTTACAAAGGCCCGGAGGGCCAGTAGGGACAAGTAGGAATAAGGTTGAGGTTGAGTCCGGAAAGAAAACCAGAGAACCACTTTCCGATCTTGTCTCCTGTTCTGACGTCCACGCCCACTCACAACGCCCACGGGGAAATGTTCTGCAAGAACGGAAGGTGAGAGAATGACGAGAAAAATACTGATCATCGAAGATGAACCGGGTGTCGCGGACACTCTCCTTTATGCGTTAAAGACGGAGGGGTTTCAACCAATATGGTGTGATACCGGATCCGAAGGGTTGAAGGCGCTGGATGAACAGGGGATTGATCTTGTTATTCTTGACATTGGGCTTCCGGATGGAAATGGCTTTGAGTTCTTCCGCGAGATTCGGGGCAAGCACAGCGTACCGGTGATATTTCTGACAGCAAGATCGGAAGAAGTGGACCGCGTGCTGGGCCTTGAATTGGGTGGCGACGACTACGTAACCAAACCCTTCAGTCCGCGAGAGGTAACCGCAAGGGTAAAAGCTGTGTTAAGGCGTATTAGTGGTGGCAAAGACGCGTCAAAGACCTCGTCAAGTAGATTCCAGGTTGATGAAGACCGCAAACGGATTGCGTTCTTTGGAACTGCGCTTGAGTTGTCCCGTTACGAGTATAGGATTCTACGTGCGTTGATTCGACGTCCCGGAATGGTGTTCAAGCGGGAGGTGTTGATGGAACTGGCGTGGGATGTTCCCGATATAAGCGGTCTCAGAACAGTAGACACCCATATCAAGACCATTCGCCATAAGCTGAGAGAAATACGATCGGATAGTGATCCGATCCGCACCCACCGGGGTTTCGGGTATTCCCTTGAGGAAGACTCGTGAAGATTCAATGGCGAATTTTTCTCGGGTTTGCAGTTTTGCTCGGTGCCGGATTTTTCTTTCTGGTTCGATTTGTCGCTGGCGACGTGCGGTTTCAACTGGCGAAGGCCACCGAAGTGTCCATGGTAGACATGGCCAACATCCTGGCCGGTTTCGTAGAGACGGACATGGCATCGCCCCAACCTGCAATTGCCCGATTGACTTCAGTTTTCAACGGAAATAAAAGCCGTAGATTTTCCGCAAAGATTTACGAGCTCACAAAGTCAAAAGTTGAGATTCGCGTTTACGTAACCGACAAACAGGGAATAGTGATATTCGATTCGGATGAAGGCCGCGCGGAAGGGGCCGATTTTTCGAAGAAAAACGACGTTTTTTCCACATTACAGGGCAAATATGGTGCCCGGGCCACTCGGAAAGATCCGAAGGACCCATTGACATCCATTTATTATGTCGCCGCGCCCATCCATTATGAAGGAAAGATTGTCGGCGTGATCACGGTGGCCAGCCCGGTGGCGAATCTGAATCTCTTTATTCAAAACTCCCGAAAGAAGATTTTTGTTTTTGCCGCTACCGCTTTCCTAATGGTCCTCTTAGTCAGTTACCTTATTTCCATGTGGATTACTGGGCCTATCAAGCGGTTGACAGTGTATGCCAGATCTGTTGGAAGTGCACCGAGAAAGCCGCTTCCTGAACTGGGAAGCGGGGAAATGAAAATACTGGGGGAAGCATTGGCTGACATGCAGACAGAATTGGAAGGAAAACGGTATGTCGAAGAAACCGTTCAAGCCCTGACCCACCAGTTGAAAGGCCCGCTGTCTGCCATTCATGGTGCGGCTGAACTGTTGAGTGAGGATATGGACGTTGAGGCACGGCGTCAATTCCTGAATAACATTTCCCGTGAGGGTGAACGCATTCGGAAGATTGTGGATCGAATGCTGAAGCTGGCTATGGTCGAGAAAAATAAAAAACTGGAAAATGTGACGTTGGTAAACGTTTTCGATCTCGTGAAAGAGACGATAGACACGCTTGCTGTCTTGCATTCTACGCGCTCAATATCCTGTTCCGCTGATGGTGATCGTTCGCTTTCCGTTCAGGGAGACCGTTTTCTGCTGCAGCAGGCGATTGAAAATCTCATTCAAAACGCAATTGAATTTTCACAAGGGGGCAGTACCGTTACTGTAGCGGTGAGCCGGGAAGACTCACATGGAGTGATCCAGGTGTCGGATGAGGGTACTGGAATTCCCGACTATGCGACAGAAAGGATATTTGAACGTTTCTATTCCCTGCCACGGCCGGATACAGGGCAAAAGAGTTCCGGTCTCGGGCTGGCGCTGGTTCGGGAAGTCGCATTGCTTCACCAGGGATCCATTGCACTGGAAAACAGGCCCGACGGTGGCGTTATTGCCACGCTTCGATTGCCGCTGCAGACGAACTGAGCCTTTTTCCCCGAAAAAAATACCACTTCACGTCGATTTCACTTTGAATCCACTTTTTTTTCATAGTACGTGTCCATATTAGAAAGAGTTCCATCGGGAACAATTTCTTTCATGGAGGTCAAGATGATCAAAAGAATCTTAATCCTTGCGGGTATTTTTGTCTGCGCGACATTTGCGTGGATGATACTTGCCGGTGTAGTGAGTACGCGAACCAGCCAGCAGGACAGGAAATTGAGACACTCGGTGGGAAAGCTCTGGGGTACGCCGCAGACCCAGCTTGCGCCGCATCTCTGTTACAAGACAAAAAAAACAGTTGAGGAAAATGAAATTCGAAACGGCCACAATGTGACAATCCAGAAACAGAGATGGACCACACACCGCCTTCCGATCTCCGGTAGTGCTGTGAATGTGGATATCCATTTGAAGCACCGAAAGAAAGGATTGCTCTGGTATGCCACCTACAAGGTTCAATTTGACGGCACCTATACCATCCAGAATACCACGGGCGAGGATCGGGACATCTGGTTTGTCTACAAGTTTCCATCCAAAAAGGCACTGTATGACAATTTCAGATTCCAGGTGGACGGAAAAGAAATTAAAGAGATTGAGCCCACATTGCAGGAAATCTCACGCCCTGTCTTCGTGAAAGCCGGTGAAATACGCCATGTTACTGTTCGGTACAATTCCCAGGGACTGGACCAGTGGTGGTACAAACTTGGAGAGTCTGTGTCCCGGGTCCGTAACTTCAAACTGAATCTGACTACTAATTTTGACGACGTCAATTTCCCGGAAAACAGCGTTTCACCCACCGGAAAAACGAAAACATCCAACGGTTGGCAGCTTGAATGGAAGTACCGGAACCTGATTTCCGATGTCCAACTGGGTATGGACATGCCGCAGAAGCTGAACCCCGGGCCCTTTGTGGCGAAAGTGACGTTTTTTGCGCCGATTTCCCTGTTCTTTTTTCTCTTCCTGATGTTCATCATTACCACAGTCCGTGGTATTAAAATTCACCCGATGAACTACTTCTTCATTGTATCGGCCTTCTTCAGTTTCCATCTGCTGATGTCTTATCTCGTAGACCATATCAGCGTTCGCATGGCTTTTACCATCTGCTCGCTGGTCTCCATCTTTCTTGTGATTTCGTACATGCGACTCGTGGTGGGTCTGAAGTTTGCCTTCCTTGAAATCGGTTTGTCACAGCTTGTCTTTCTGGTCCTGTTTTCCTACTGTTTCTTCTTCGAGGGATTCACCGGTCTTGTGATTACCATTGCTCTGATTATCACATTGTTCACCGTCATGCAATTCACCGGCCGGGTAAACTGGGAGGACGTTTGACCCGCCCGGGCGGGCGGTTTCACCCATCACTTCTCTGTCTTTACTCCCTTCGGCTGTTCAGGTACAATGCAATCTAAGTGAGTAACAGGCAATGAGAAGAAGCGAACGCTTCCGGAGATTCTATGAAGAAAGGCAGAAAGACATACTTTCGACAGACAAGGGAA
>JAADJC010000039.1 GCA_013151025.1 Acidobacteriota bacterium | reverse complement strand
CACAGGATGGGATATAAACACATTAAATACAGGAAGTTCTCATTCAAAAAACATGTTGAGAGGAAAAAGAACAGAAGGGTCACATAATCATCTCGACCCTTCTGTTTTCAAATCTATCATTCAGTGCGCAATCTCCAACCTCAATCTTGCCTTCTTTCTGCCTTAGATTTCAGGGAAGATCGGTCGGATATCCACAGGAATGTCTTTCAGAGATTCCAGCGCCTGTTTCATTTCAGGGCGGATGACCCGGTAGGTCTGCACAAACTGTTTCGTTCTGGCATAATCCCCGGTGGCCTGCATGGTCAGAAGCGCAGTGGCCAACCGGGTGATACCGTCCCGTGCCTTGCCAAGCTCCACGCGAAACTTGCCAGTATTTCTATCGCAGGAAATTACTCCCATATCTGTCAGATAGTTGAAAATAATGACGTTGCCGCCACCGTGCGCCTCGTTGATTCCGAAGCGGACGGAACGGAAGATTCCGCTGATAAATGTAGCGGCAAGTTCGTCCCCGAAGCCTTTCTGAAACTCACCTTTATCGGCAAGGAAGTAGCCGTTGTACACGCCGAGGACATCGGCCTTGGCCTCTTCTATTGTGGAGTAGAATTCTTTCAGTTCTCGGTTTACAGTAGTTTTTTTACCGTCTTTTGTAATATTTCCCGGCCCCAGCCCATGGGATATTTCATGGAGAAGGATGTGGGTGAAGTAGGCATCAAAAGAAACATATTTCAGGGTTTCCGGGTCCATCACCCGGTTAGTGATGGGTATCCAGCATTTTTCGTATTTAGCCCGTGCCACGTTTTTCAGCAGAACCTTTTTGGAGCCCTTCGCTTCGCGAACCCTTTCATCATTGGGCAAATTGAACGCGGTGGTCTGCACGCCGGACGCGGCATCTCCCGCGCAGTACACTTCGTTGGCCACAACAATTGGGGATGAGCTCCCCCGACTGAAATTTTTGTACTGATCCGGAATGGGCAAATTTTTCTCCATTTCCACAAGGTAATGGGCCACCATTTTCAGTTTTTCGCTCTCTGCAGCGTCCCGAACCGCCACGAAGGATTCAAAACTGGCTTTACAGCCAAGCAATCCGTCCTCGTAAACCTCGTAGGGGCCGATTACAGTCTCCACCGTATTGTCCTTTATGTCCATCCATGCCATGTCACTGTCAAAATAGTCATTGGAGAGAAAAGCATCTGCCCGTTTCAGCAGGTAAAGTTTCACCGTCTTGTTTTCAGATAACGCTGCCGCATCCCGGAGAAATCCGGCTGCTTTTTCCAGCAACTCCCGATACTCAACCGAGTAGGGAATGGCGGTCAACTTTCCATCTTTTCTGTGAATTACCGTCACCGGGCTTTCAAATGCCTTTGCCTGTTTTGGATGGGATTTTACAAAGGACTCGAACTCCCTCTTTGTCATATCTTTCGGATAAAAATTCGCACCGGCGGGCTTTTGCATGGTCCCAATGAACGGGCGATCATGGTCCAGACGGTTAAACGGCCCTTTGTACAGGTTGAAAAGCGCCAGTTTTGCCTTATCAAGAGGGTCAACGCTTGTTTCAAGCCTGGTACGGATAGATAGGTTCTTTCCATAAACCTGCCGCAGATAAATCTCGTTCATCACGTCTGAAGCTGCTATCAGTTTCCGCAATGTCATCTTCTGTTTTTCCGTCAGGGACGCCGGATCAATTTCCAGCAAAACCCGGGCAAATTTGTCCAGTTCACCCTGCAGCGCGGCAATCTGTTGTTTTTCAGTCACAGTGATGTTTTTCTCCTTTTTCTCCCCCTGCCCGCAGGATACCAGCAGAAAAAACGCCAGAACAGCAATTATCAGCTTTTTCATCATACTTCCTGATCTGCATTTTTCGCGCTGAAGTAGAGATAGACACAGATCAATGCCATGATAATGAGGCCGACAATGGTGGCCCCACTGACGCTTTGCATAATAACGTAATGACGGTCGGCACCCAGTCCCATGGCCTGACGAAGCCAGTCAAGAGCTGAAACCGGTTTCCCGGCCACCACAGTGCCGGTCCCGATACTTGCCAGCACAGCGCCAAGTACCCCGAACAAGGCAGAGCCTGCCAGCAGGCCGGACGCAATCAATGTGCCTTTCTGGAACCGCGCGTTGGACACCTTTTCATCATCAGAACTCTTTTTCAAAAGAGCCGCCATGCCGCCACCCACGAGAAGCGGCGTGTTCAGTTCCTGAGGCAGATACATGCCCAGTGCAAATGCCAGTGCCGGAACGCCCAGCATATCCATCAGTAAAGCGACGATACAGCCGATTCCGTACAGGATCCACGGAATATTTGCCTTGGGATCCATCAAGGTAATGATAATCGTCTTCATGACATTGGCCTGAGGTGCCGGCAATGCCGGGTTGGGTATCGCGTTACCGGCTGCATCCAGAACGGTGAACCCGAATCCGGTATTCAACACGTACATTACCAGCCCCACGGAAGCGGCCGCAACCAGAATGCCCAGAAACTTGAACCGTTCCTGATACATGGGGGTGGAACCAATCCAGTAACCAATCTTCAGGTCGGTAATAAATGCCCCTGCCACCGACAACGCGGTGCAGACCACCGACCCCATAATCAGCGCAATGGTCATACCGGCATCACCGGACAGCCCGGCTTTCACCAGGATAACGGAACCGATAATCAGCGTGACCAGCGTCATGCCGGAAACCGGGTTGGTACCAACAATGGCAATGGCCCGTGCCGCTACGGTTGTGAAGAGAAAAGAAATGACAAAAGTAATCACCAGTGTCAGAAATCCGTAGCCGAAAGTGCCGGTGATAATGTAAAAAAAGATGAAAGTAAATACAAGGGAAACACCCAGAAGGGTGATTACGGATTTCATGGAAATGTCCCGGTCGGTACGTTCCGAACCGGCACTCTCATGATGACCGAAAATCTGCCTGAACCCCACGGAAAACGACGACACAATGATCTTCCCGTTCTTGATAATCCCCATGAGACCTGCGGCGGCAATGGCGCCGATGCCCACCGGGCGAACATAATTCGCAAAAATGGTCCCCGGGTCCACACCCGCCATATTCATACCGGCAATCAACTGGCCATGGGCAAACAGCGGAACCAGTACAAACCAGGCCAGAAACGAACCCCCGGCAATCACGGCAGCATACTTCAGCCCCACAATGTAGCCCAGACCTACAAAAAAAGCAGTCGTTTCCATCTTGAAAATCATCTTGGTTTTCACGGTAAATTTCTGAAGTGCACTTCCCAGCATGGTGGAATTGAAATGAACGCCCCAGATGTGAAGGACATCAGACATAAAATCCAGCGTCCCACCTACCAGCACACCAGTAATCAACGTTTTCGCCTGATTCCCTGCAGACTCGCCGGACACCAGGATTTCCGTTGTAGCTGTCGCTTCCGGGAAAGGCAACATACCGTGCTGATCTGCCACAAAATAGCGACGAAGGGGAATCAGAAACAAAACCCCCAGGAAACCACCCAGTAACGCCGCGAAAAAAATCGTGCTGAACTTCGGGTCCAGATTCAACATGTAAAGTGCCGGCAGCGTAAAAATCGCCCCGGCCACAACAGCACCGGATGCGGCACCGATGGATTGGATAATTACGTTTTCCAGGATCGTGTTCTTTCTCGCAAATACCTTGCCCAACCCCACCGCGAGAATGGCAATGGGAATAGCGGCCTCAAACACCTGCCCGGCCTTCAGACCGGAATAAGCGGTTGCAAAAGTGAACAGCACCGCCATAATGACACCGGTGACGACGCTCCGTACCGTGATTTCCGGCACAGACTGGTCAGCCGGAATAAATGGAATATACTTTTCTCCCTGAGTCAGCGGCTTGTACGCATTGGCTGGTAGCCCTTTCGGTTGATCTGCCATGTTCTGTATTCTCCCCTCTCGGATAAAATTTAATCCTTCTCACTCTAAGGGAAAACGGCCGGTTTTTCAAGAAAGAAACTGTGTATATGAATAATGATAGTATGAAGGTGTTAAAAAGGGCTGTTCTGTTTCTGATCTTTCACCCAAGCTAAGACTCCTCAACTTGTCTCAACTTGTCTCAACTTGTCTCAAAAAAAATGGTATGCCTGGCGGGATTCGAACCCACGGCCTTTGGCTCCGGAGGCCAACGCTCTATCCAGCTGAGCTACAGGCACACAAAGTAAAAGATATTATAGTCCACAGCTTGCAAATGGGCAAGTAAAGCCTTAAAAAATCTTTTCCTTTATGGAGAATTGCCTCCATGCTACAATTCTCACTGTTCAAGACACTCAGCGCTGGAGAACACAAAGAAGAATGATCTGGAGGAGAAGATGAAGGTTCTGAAGCACACGGCGGTCATATTTCCGGGGCAGGGCTCGCAATACACCGGGATGGGGATGGATATCTGTGACCAGCATGAAAGGGCCCGGGAAATATTCTATACCACAGATAAAACGCTGGACTTTCCCCTTTCCCGTATCTGTTTTCATGGCTCGGAAGAGGAGCTGAAATTGACTGCAAACACGCAGCCCGCCCTTTTAACACTAAGCGTGGCTTTATGGGAATTGTTGCAGGATGAGGGAATCCGGCCTGAGGCCTGCGCGGGACACTCCCTCGGGGAGTACAGCGCGCTGGTGGCGGCAGGTGTGATTCCCTTTGAAGCTGCGGTAAAACTGGTTCGGCATAGGGGTGAGTACATGCAGGATGCGGTTCCCGTTGGTGTCGGCGCCATGGCTGCGATTATGGGACTTGACAGCAATACGGTAACAGAAACTTTGGAAAATGCCCGAACCGATGACCAGGTGTTGTCGGTTGCCAATCTGAACTGTCCGGGACAAATCGTCATTGCCGGCCATGCCGATGCGGTGAATTCCGTCCTTCCATTATTAAAGGATGCAGGCGCCAGACGGGTGGTGATGCTGCCAGTAAGCGCACCCTTCCACTCAGCCCTGATGCAACCGGCCCGGGACCGCCTCTCACCGGAGATTGACGCAACGGAATTTGATGACCCGTCCATGCGGTTTTACAGCAATGTAACAGCGGGCATGTTGACTGATTCGGAAGATATCAAGGAAAAATTAAAAGAACAGATGACCCATCCGGTTCGCTGGGAAGAGCTGATTCGCAATATGATTGCCGATGGAATTACCCGGTTTGTTGAAGTGGGCGCCGGACGGGTGCTCTCCGGCCTGGTACGAAAGATCGACCGAAGCGTGTCGGTACAAAATATTTCAGATTCCGGGACATTTTCCTCATTTTTGCAGTCCCTTTCGGAAACGGAGAAAGAAAATGATTGATTTGACAGGACAGGTTGCCGTTGTAACAGGGGCATCCCGTGGAATCGGACGGGCCATTGCAGAGAAACTGCACAGTGCCGGTGCCGATGTGGTACTGGTGGCGCGAAACCAGGCTTTGCTGAAAGAAACCTCAAACGCCATGGGTGGCGCAATGGTGATGCCCATGGACGTATCATCAGCAGATGAGGTCCAGGTCGGATTCAGAAAGATTATTCAGGAAAAAGGGAAAATAGATATTCTGGTAAACAATGCGGGCATTACCCGGGACAACCTGCTTTTGCGGCTGAAAGAAGAAGACATTCAGCGAGTGCTGGACGTGAACCTGAAATCCATATTCTTTACCTCAAAAAATGTTCTGAGACCCATGATGAAGCAGCGAAAGGGCCGGATTATCAACATCAGCTCCGTTATCGGGCTCATGGGAAACTCCGGGCAGAGCAATTATGCCGCTTCCAAGGCCGGAATTATCGGATTCACAAAATCCCTTGCCCGTGAAGTGGGTTCCCGGAATATCACCGTCAACGTAGTTGCGCCGGGATTCATTGAAACAGACATGACGGCAGAGCTTCCCGAAACCGTACAGAAAGAAATGGCGGCATCCATCGCCCTTGGCCGATTCGGCTCCACCGAAGACGTGGCCAACGCGGTGCTGTTCCTGGCATCGGATCTGGCCGCTTACGTGACCGGGGAAGTGATGAATGTAACCGGAGGAATGTATATGTGATGAAAATTCTGGATTCAAATGAAAGAAAATACATATTCGGAGGTCAGAATGAGTAAAAATTTTGTAGAAATGGTCATCAGCGCCCCGTTCATTCTTGTGAAGGGCTTTCTCATGGGGCTGATTGAAGGAAGTGAGGTACAACCTCTCTACTTCTTCAGCAAACGGACCGGTATTCGGACCGAAACCCTTAGCGGCGCGTTCAAGGAATGGCTGGGGTTTGAAAATATCGTGCATCTTTGCGTTGAAGAAAAGTTTTCCAAACGTCTTGGAAAGGGTATTGAACACACTTATGAAAAGCTGGGGATGGAGGTCAAATCTGTTCAACACATTGAATCAGCCGGATTTGATTTCAAGGCTCATTTCTTCAAAAAGGATGAAGCGGACACTTTCCAGGCCTATTTAAATGCTCTGCCCAAGGGCGTGTATCTCGACGGTTTCAAAGAAGATGAATACCAGGACAAGGATCATGATGGTGAGGCAGGCGCCTATGCCCCTGCTCACGCTTATGAATACAGTGCAAACGGCCGTGTTGTCGGCGAATTTTCAGGTGTTGTGAAAGTTTTTCTGAAATATAAAGACGATATTCTGGTGGAAACAGACCCGGTGGAATTGAATTTTGCAGCTTCATAAGGGACTGTCACAAGATAAGATGGGCAAAATTGCGCTCAGATTTGGGTTTGATTTGGTTGCGGCGATTGAGCAGAACCACAGGCGCAGTGTCACTACGTCGAGGATTCTGGGATTGAGCTGCGACCAAAGATAGCTCGAAGATGAATTGCAGGATGTCCATATTATCTGGTAAAAGTTCCTGAATTTTTCCCTTTGCATTTGTTTTTTTTCATCTATAATTGGGGCGCTGTAAAACCAGCACCACTTTTTTCGAGGAGGCTCCCAAATGTCTGAAACCCTGAATCCCTTCAAGATGGCGCAAGCGCAGTTAAGTACTGCGGCAGAACTCATGAACCTCGACGAGGATATTCATGCCATCCTGAGGGAACCGATGCGGGAATTTCATGTATCAATCCCCGTGCGAATGGACAATGGAACGCTTAAAGTTTCCAAAGGGTTCCGTAATATAATGACGCAAGAGGCCCGGCTAAGGGCGGTATCCGCTTCCATCCGGGTGAAACAGTCGATACGGTTCGCGCTCTGTCTGCCTGGATGACATGGAAGTGCGCAGTCGTAAACATTCCCCTTGGCGGCGGCAAGGGTGGCGTGATCTGCGACCCCAAAGACATGACGCAAGCGGAGCTGGAAAGGTTGAGCAGGGGCTACATGCAGGCTATCGGCCGTTATATCGGACCGGAAATTGATGTTCCGGCACCCGATGTGTACACCAACCCCCAGATCATGGCGTGGATGGCGGATGAATTCTCCAAAATTCGCGGTTACTACGCACCCGGCGTCATTACCGGCAAACCCATCGCAATCGGCGGTTCCGAAGGCCGGGGCGATGCCACTGCAAGAGGCGCCCGTTACACCATCCGGGAAGCTGCCAAGCATCTGGGCCTCAAACTGGAAAACGCAACTGTAGCGGTTCAGGGATTCGGCAATGCCGGCTCCAATGCCGCACGATTGATGGCGGAAGACGGCTGCAAGATTGTCGGGATTTCCGACGTAGGCGGAGCTTTCCATAGTGAAAGCGGCATTGACGTGGCAAAAGCCATTGAATACGTTGCCGAAAACGGAACACTGGCCGGTTTCGACACTGTATCTGACTGTGAAGAATTGACCCCGGCAGAAAAAGTCCTGGAACTGGATGTAGATATCCTGATTCCAGCCGCACTGGAAGGTCAGATCACGGAAAAGAACGTCCACAACATCAAAGCCAGAATGGTCGCAGAATGTGCAAATGGCCCCACAACCCCGGCAGCGGACAAAGTCCTCACCGAGAAGGGTATTTTTGTCATTCCAGACTTCCTGTGCAACGCAGGCGGCGTGACGGTTTCCTACTTTGAGCAGGTCCAGGGAAACATGAACTTCTACTGGCCGGCAGAAGAAGTGGACGAGCGCCTGGGCCATATCATGAAAAAGGCATTCTGGGCTGTTCTGGAAACGGCAGAAAAGTATAATGTAAACAACCGTACCGGCGCCTACGTGGTGGCGGTGGGACGTGTAGCTGAAGCCATGAAGCTCAGGGGCTGGGTATAATCGATTCCAGGCTTATCCATCATAATGGGAAAGCGGGGCCAAAATCCCCGCTTTTTTTTGTCGCCATTCAACTGCTTCTCCAATTCATCCCTCAGCAAACAGGTAAATTTAGGTACAATGAACCGAAGAAAAAAGAAATTGGAGTGAAAAAATGAACAACATCGTTTACATATTCGGCCACAAGAACCCGGACACAGACTCCATCTGCTCCGCAATCGGATACGCTGAGCTCAAGAACAGACTGTCAACAGGAACCCGCTATCTGCCCTGCCGCCTTGGCGCACCCAATCCCCAGACACGGTGGGTGTTGGAGCGTGCCGGCGTGCCGGCGCCACGCCACTTAAGTGACACCCATATCCGGGTGCAGGACCTGATGACACGGGAGGTTCAGACAGTGGACGGACAGGCTCCGCTGGCGGAAACCATTGAACTGATACAGAAAAAACGGATCCGTATTGTTCCCGTTACCCGGAACGACGGAACGCTGCAGGGAATGGTCACCTTTTTCTCATTAAGCGACCACCTGCTCCATGTCACATCCCCGGAATCGCATCTCCAGGCGGTAATTACACTGAAAAATCTGATCCGCGTCCTGCATGGGAAAATTCTGGCGGGAAAACCGGATAGCGCCGCGTGGAAAATGGACTTCATGGTGGCGGTTATGGGCTCGTTTTCCTTCTCCAAAGACCTTGAACGGCGCAATCCGGCAGAAGTGCTGCTCTTCACTGCCGATCGAAACGACATCATCCGCCTTGCCATTGAAGCCGGAGTTCGTGCCATCATTGTCACCGGAGGAAACGATCCGGGAAAAGAGGCAATCGCCGCCGCGAAAGAAGCCGGAGTGGTTCTGATTGCCACGGACTTCTACATCACCCAGGCCCTGAACCTCGGAAAACTTTCCATTCCCGCTGCCCTTGCGGCGGAACGCGGAGACATTCAGATTCCGGAAACCATGCTGAAAAGTGAAGCAAAACGCAAGCTCCTCGGCTCCCATCACCGGGGACTGGCTGTTGTGGATGAAGAAAACCGGGTCATCGGTATTGTCACCCGTAGTGATCTACTGAAAAATGTTCAAAAAAAAGTCATCCTCATGGACCACAACGAAGCCGGTCAGTCTGTGACCGGACTTCATGAAGCCGAAATCCTTGAAGTGCTGGACCATCACCGTATCGGCAGCTTTTCCACCGAAACGCCCATCACATACCTGTGCAAACCCACCGGCAGCACATGTACCATTGTAGCCGGCCTGTATCGGGATTCCGGGCAGACTCCCGACAAAAAAACCGCGCTGATTCTTCTCTCCGGCGTTCTCAGTGATACCATCATCTTCCGCTCCCCCACCTGCACCGGAACAGACCGGGAAACGGCCGGCTGGCTGGCTCAAATTGCCGGGGTAAGCCCGGAAGAATACGGCATGGAAATGTTCAAAGCCTCATCTGCAGTTGCCGGACTCAGCGATAACGATCTGATTCGAACCGACATGAAAGAATTTACAGAAAAGGACATACGCTTCTCCATCAGTCAGGTTGAAGTAGTGGAATTTAATGAGATCAAGGAACGATCCACCGCTTTACTGAAGCAACTGGAACAGATACGGAAAGCAAATGGCTATCTCTTCTCTGCGCTTCTGGTCACAAATATTGTTGCAGGCGATTCGCTGCTCCTTTTCGCCGGGGAAGCTGAAATTATTGCCGAAACCGGCTTCGCTGAGACAAGCCCCGGAATCCGCATGGCAACCGGCATCATCTCCCGCAAAAAACAGCTCCTTCCCCTGCTTCTCGGCATCATCAAAGAGTGGGAAAAGGGACAAGGTTGAGTGAAGACAGGGTACTCGCTATGGACTATTTATTGCCAACTCACTGATTTTACAAGTTACGAGTCACAAATCACGTTCCATTTTACTCAAACACCTTTTCTTCCGTTTCGTCAGCGTTTCTTGCATCCGCTTCCACATTACGGCTTTCGGGTTCATCTGCTGTTTTTTTCAGGAATTCCTTGTACCATTCCGTCTGGATAATCAGTTGCATCACTTCGTTTGTTCCCACCCAGATCATAGAGAGCCGGATATCCCTCACAATCCGCTCCAGAGGGTAGATGTCTGTGTAACCGATTCCCCCCATCACCTGCATACAGTCGTTGGCAATGTCCCAGGCTGTTTCCGTTACAAACTTCTTGCTTTCGGAAATCATTCTGCGAACCTGCCCCGGTGACGCTTTCCCAGTGTCAATGGCAAGACAAGTGGCATATACCAGCGCCCGTGCAGCGTCGAGACGCATCACACTGTCGGCAACCTTGAATCCCACAGCCTGAAAGCGGTTGATGAACTGGCCGAAAGCTTTCCGCCTTGCGGTGTAATTTGTGGCAATTTCAATGGCGGGCCGGACCGCCCCAACCGTCATGGCTGCGGTTCCGAGCCGTTCCGGAATCATCATGCGCATAAATACTTCAACCCCGTTGTTCAGCGTTCCCACTATGTAACGGTCCGGAACCCGGACATCGGTGAGAATCAGGCGTCCGGCACCGCCCCCCCGCACCCCCATGAGCCCGTAAATGTACCGGGTTTCCACCCCCTCACTGCGGGGAACCATGAACGCGGTGAGACGCCGGTGAGCCGGGCCATCCGGGTTGGTAACGGCATAGACAAGGAACCAGTCCGCTCCCTCCGCCCCCACAATGAACCGCTTCTGCCCGTTGATTATCCAGTCAGTCCCGTCTTTCTTTGCCCGGGTTGTGGCACCGAAAAAATCCGAACCGCCCCGGGGTTCCGTCAATCCCTCCGCTGCGTATACCTCCCCTTTCAAAAGGGGGACCACAATTTCCTGCTTCAACTCTTCTGAACCGAAGCTCACAATGGCGTCACAAACAATGTCTGCTCCCACTCCCCACAGACAGGCAAGTGAATAACTGCATACGCCGACTTCTTCCGCGACAATGGCATTTTCAACCCATCCAAGGCCACGTCCGCCATATTTCTTTGGCAAACGAATTCCCAGCAGGTTACGTTTACCTGCTTCCACAAGATATTCCTTCGGAAACTGGATCTTTTCTGCGTCCATGTCCAGAATCATCTCTTTCGGAACCCAGTTGGAAAGGGCCCTGGCTTCGTCCCGAAGCTTTTTTTGTTCATCCGTCAGAATAAATGGAAACATGATATCCACCTCCATGCTCATTTTTAAATCAGAATATCACAGAAAACGTGTCCAGGTACACGTCAGGGAAATGCAAGCAGGAACAAGGTTGATGTTGAGCCGGAAAAAGAAACAGAACCAAATCCGCTCGGGTCTTCCATTCAACATTTAACACCCATCATTTACCATTCGGCCGTCCCGGCCGCTGTGTTATACTGATTCAAAATTTCGTGGGGGGTTTTATGCAGGACAGAGGGCAGTGGAGTTCAAAACTGGGGTTCATTCTGGCGGCATCCGGGTCAGCGATCGGGTTGGGGAATATCTGGCGATTTCCATATATTACCGGGGCAAACGGCGGCGGTGCATTTGTGTTCCTGTATATTCTCAGTGTGTTGATTGTGGCTTTCCCCATCATGATAACCGAACTGGTTATCGGCCGCACAGCCCGGAAAGACCCTGTGGGCGCCTTCTTAAAGTTATCATCCCCCCGCTCTCCCTGGATGCTGGTGGGCGCATTGGGCGTCCTCACCGGCTTTGCCATTCTGTCCTACTACACCGTTGTTGCAGGCTGGACACTTGCCTACCTGGTCAAGGGCGTCACCGGAGCGCTGGCCCACACCACCCACCCGGCAATCATTTTCAAAACCTTCGCAGCCAACGGAACAGCTCAGATTTTTTACCTCTTCGTCTTCATGGCACTGACAGTATTTGTGGTGGCGGGGGGTGTAAAAAACGGCATTGAAAAGGCAGCCAAAATTCTGCTTCCGGTGCTGTTTGTACTGATGCTCTGCCTCATTGCTTATGTCATGACCCTGCCCCAGGCCATGAAAGGGCTTCACTTCTACCTTTACCCGGACTTCTCAAAAGTTACGCCCCATACCGTTCTGATGGCAATGGGCCAGGCATTCTTCTCCCTGAGCCTCGGGATGGGTGCCATGATTACCTACGGCAGCTATATCGGGAAAAAGGACAACCTTTTCACATCCGCCCTGTACGTTACCTTTTTTGACACCTTGATTGCCATCATGGCGGGGCTGATTATTTTCCCCGCTCTCGGCGGCGCCCCCGCAAAATCCGGCCCCTCTCTGATATTCATTGTGCTGGTCGAGGTTTTTCAGAAAATTCCATTCGGACAGATCATCGGCACGGTCTTCTTTATTCTGATGATCATTGCGGCCCTGACCTCCACCGTGTCATTGCTGGAAGTTGTGTCTGCCTACTTCATTGATGAAAAGGGAATGAACCGCAAAAAAGCCGCGGTCATACTGGGAATGATCACCGCCATACTGGGCATCCCCTCCGCCCTTTCCCTCGGAGCGAACGCATGGTTCACAAAACTGAAATTTTTGAGCCGGATGGACTTTCTCTTCGGCAACATCTCATTGACACTGGGCGGCCTCCTGATGTGCCTGTTCGTGGCGTACCGATGGGGGCTGAAAGACTTCATGGAAGGACTCTCCCACGGCGGAACCATCCATGAACGGCGCTCCTTCCGGTGGTGGTTTGCCATTGCCATTCATCTCATCTGCCCGATAAGCATCGGCGGCATGCTGCTCTACATCCTGATTACCGGAAATACTTTGGGATAATGCGGTACTCCGCACCGGGAATCAGATAACAGGTATCGGATATTCGGTGGAAAAATTAGGGAATTGAGATGAAATGAATTTCTGGTATCGCGTTTTATTCCCTCATCTGACACCTTCTATCCATAATCTAACATCCCGCCTTTTGTAGACCGTCCCTCAAATCGATCCATAACCCGAATTGAGTCAGAACCAGAAAAAAGGAAAGAATGGTATAATTGTTTGAAACGATTATTTATTGACAAGCTATTGAGAAAAACGGCATGCCATCATAAGACTGAATTTTATTGAATATTTTTTGTTTCAGTAGTAAAGTTTGACAGCACCCCGGAAGGGAGAGTAAATCGAACAGGTGAATGATGAAGGATTCAATGTCCCAAATCGAACGGCATTTACATAAATTGAAATCCGAGCTGGAGAATTTTGAAGATATTGCCATGCGGATCAAACCGGAAGCCGGAGATGTGCCAAAGCTGAACGGGATTGGAATTGCAGGAAAAAGTATTCCGTTAATCGGAAAGGTTGGGGGCGACCATTTGATTTATCTGGATTTCAAAAAACGGTATGATCTGGACGCCCGAATCCGGCAGGCTGCCGCGTCCGGACGAACGGATGTGGCAAAGGCACTGGAACGGAACCGGAACCGCGCAGGAATACTGGTGGCGGATGTGGCGGGCCACCGGCTCACAGACGCGGCCCAGGCCGCCATGCTCCATCAGGCATTTTTACTTGGCGTCCTGTACGAGTTGGACAGTTTTGGTACTGTTACCACAAAGCTTTTTGAAAACCTTAATACACGTTTCTACCAGACCTCCAGTTTTCGTAAATATATCACCATGATTTACGGGGAAATTTCAGAAAACGGCCTATTCCGATTCTTGAGTGCCGCCCACCCCTTTCCCATTGTATTTTCAAATAGAAACGATAAAATCGTACGGGTGGGAAACTACAAAACCATCACCTTCCCTCCCATTGGTACCATGCCGTCCCGGGACGACGTGGATTATCGTCAGCACAGCAGCCCATTGGGGCGAAAAGCCGGATATACCGTCAATGAACTGACCCTGATGGGCCATGGCGACATTCTCCTTCTCTTCACGGACGGATTTGTGGATCATGAAAATAAAACCGGGCATCGGTTTGAGGATGTCCGACTGGAAGATGTGCTCAGGACAGCCAAAAATGAAAAACCAGCCGATATTGTAAATATACTGGAAAAAGAACTCCTTTCATTCGCCCTGCCGGATGACGACATCACATTTGTTGTTGTTAAACGATGCATGGCAGGCAAGAATCAGGATTGAACATATAATAAACCCACTTTCTTTCCTGAAAACACAAAAAAACGGTTTCACTTCATGGACAAATGCCATAAAGTGACCTATATTTTCTTTGTATTAACCATGCAAACAAATAAAAGGAGAGCAAAATGGGTTTATTCGTTTTGATGACCAAGTTGACACCGGAAATATGTGGCGACATTAAGCGCCGGGAAGCTATCGGCAAAGAATGGAAAAAGAAAGTGGACGACATCTGCCCGGACGTCAAGTGGATTTCCCACCTGGCATTACTGGGACCCTATGATTTCATGGATATTTATGAAGCAGACAGCGTTGAAACCGCAACCAAGGTCTCCATGATTACCCGTGCCAATGGCGCGGTCACGGCGGAAAGCTGGCCCGCCATGGAATGGTCTGACTTCATCGACATCATGAAGGGAGTGGATGACTAGAAGAGTGGGAGTTGGGGGTAGGAGTAGGAGGCAGAAAAAGAAGGGAAGCCTCACCCATCCGGTGAAACTTCCCTGATAATTTCTGTCTCTGTATCTGTTCTTAAGTCTTACCCCTACTCCAACCCTCTACTGTTTCGGCCCTGCGGGCCGAAGCTACTCCAGCCAGACTTTAACTTTTTCGTTGTTGTCATAGGCTTCCACAATGGCCAGGGGTCCAACCTTTTTCAACTCCTGCACCAACTGTTTCAGGTTGATCTTCATTCCGTTGTCCACAACAAGCCCGTCTTTTGGACACCATCCGGAAATGACATCAATCAGGGAAATGGGAAGTGTGACCCGAACCTTGACCTTGCCGGTTTTCATATCGGTGACTTCCACCTTGAACCACTTCACTTCATCCATGGTTTTCACAGCCGTTGTGCCAGGCTTCACCACTTTCTTGATTACCTTGTAGTCATCCGCTGCCGCACCCATCACCGCTGGAATAATCCCAAGCATGACCACCAGCACCAGTGCCAGTTTCTTCATTTTGTACCTCCTTGCAATTGGTAGATTGTTATTCAGTCGATCCAGATACGGATCGTTACGTCTTCGTCCTCAATGCGCACCACTTCCCGTGTTTTAATAAGGGTCTGGATAATGGTGTCGAGATTGTAACCCTCTGCCGCGAGACGCTGTTTCTCCGATTCCGGCAGTGCGGTCAGCGCCAGCGTGGCCAGAGATAATGGAATGGAAATGGAAACCCTTTCCGGGTTCCGGCCTTTTGCGACATGCTTGTCCACTACCCGGATTCTCAACATTCGACCCCTTGTCCGATCCGTTTTATTCACGTTTTCCAGGCTCCGGGGATCAATTCGAAAAAGCGCCAGCTTTGCCCGCTCCCGCAGCTCATTGTCGGATTCGCGGTTCACAATTCCTTTCAATACCGGGATTCCCTCTCTGGCAAGGGATTTATCCTTCAAGTAAGAGAGTTTGAACGCCGCATAGTATCGTACCGACTTATCTTTGGATGCAAGCGCCTGTTTCAACCGGGTCGGTGCCAGTTTGTCCCTCTGCTTCCACAGATCCACGTTGAGATCCACCATGTTGATTTCCGCTTCTTCCCTGAGGGCCGCATTTTCGGACACTGCGAGAAATTGCTGGAACGCCGCCACAGCCTCTGAAGTTCTCGCCAGCTCCTTCAGGCAGGTACCCCGGTAAAATATCGCCTGAAGCGCGTCTTTCCCCTCCGGGTTTGATGCCAGACACTTATCCAGCTCTTCCAGCGCACCCTGCCACTTCTGGTCAAACAGCAATACTTTTGCCCGTTCCAGTGAACGGTTCCCCGCCATCAGCGGCAGTGCCCCGGCCAATAACAACATCGTCACAATTCCCACTATTTTTTTCATGCTTCTCCCCCGCTCCGTTTCAGTTCTTCTTCCACCAACCGGATTTTCAGAAAAATATGTTCCCGGCGCAACAGTTTCTGCAGCCTTGTTACATCCCGGCACCCGTCTTTCGTGTTGACTGATACCATCTCGCTGAACACCATGTCCAGCTTGCGGCACAAGCCCCGCGCATTTTGAAGCCTGGCCCGATCCAGATCCTTTCTCAGAATCCGGTTTCTTGCCATCAATTTCCGCACATCCTGTCCCGACTGCCATGAGAATGGCCCTTCATTCTGCCCCGGGCACTGTTCCATGAAATCAGACAGCACCAGGCGGCTTTTTGACAAAACCTGCCGCACCTCATCGCGAGCCACATTGGTTTCCATCTGTTCCAGAGTAGCGCTGGACAACCTGATTTCCGGTGCTGTCATCGGGCCGGGGACAGTGTGAATGATGAGCATCAGGATCGGAATCAGCACACATGCCGCCATTGCCCCTTGTACAAGTACGGAAAAGAGGGGTGAACGTTGTTTCTTTTCCTGCTGTGAACGGGCAGTTGTCAGAATTCGGGTTTCCACAGCGTCCCAGTTGACACTCTTCATGGCCTGTTCCCCTTCCGCTTTCAAAGCCCGTGTTTCCTTGAGAATCCGATATGCCAGCTCCATTTCCAGACAGCAGTCGGGGCAATGATCCAGGTGCTGTTCCACTGTGCGCATAACTTCCGGATTCAGGTCACCTGCCACAAAAGCCGAAAGCCGCTTTCTGGTCCAACTGCATGATTTCATCATTTCCCCCATTTCCCTGCCACCAGCGCGCGGATTCGGGTGAGTACCCGATGATGCAATGTCTTCACCGTCCCTTCCGTAACTCCCAGAGAAACCGAGATTTCACGGAATGTCATATCCTCGTAATATCTCAGCGCGAAAACTTCCTGTTCCCGGGGCGGAAGATCAGGGAAAACCTCCCGGATCACATCTTTCAGATCCAGGGTCATGGCGCTGGACTGGCCCTCTCTGGCAAACTGCAGAGCCTGAATGGATTCCGCCGTCTCCAACGGGACTGATTTCTGGCGCCGATACCGGTCAATGGACAGATTTCGGGCAACTTTCAAGAGCCAACCCTTCACCGAAGATGACTTCCTGAGCTGTCTGCCCTTCTCTATTGCTTTCAGATAAGTGTCCTGCACAATGTCCATTGCTTCCTCCCGGTTTCTCAGAATGGCGTACGCCATTCTGAACACCGCATCCCGATGTTCCACAAACAACTTATGAAATCGCTCCCGTTCTTCCCGGCCTTCCAGGATTGAGAGATTGCCCGGGTGTTTCTTCAACCTCACCTCCGCCGGCGGCTACCCGGACTAACTCAACCAGATCAATACGTGGGAATCCTCGCTTTCATCATCCACTTGGACCAGTAGTCCAGGACCCAGCTTCCTCAAATCTTGTGGAGACATATGCTCCAGGGGATTCAACTGGCCTTCAAAGTCATCCGAATCCACGGATCCTTTCGCAAAATCCACACCCCATTCCACCATAGTCAAAGGCACAACGATCCGCACCAGGTCTCCGTCCGCACCGTCAAAGACCAGCAGGTGTATTTCACTTGCCTCGCCGCTTCGCCTCGGATTTGCATTGGTAATAGATGCTATCTGCTGTTTCGCTCCCTGGAACGCCTCATGGGGAAAGCCATCCACATGGCTTACACTCAATTGTGGGCATGCGGTGAATGTCAATGCGATCAGAATTAAAAATGTGTTTCGAATTTTGCTTCCCATCTTCCCCCTCCCTTCTTCTACACCTATAGTACGAACCAACGGCGAAAATGGTTGACAGAAATCTGCATCTCCCTTCGGACCTGGAACAGATCCGAAGGGAGATGCAAGTCTAAGTTCAGATTTAAGTTTGAGTAAGAACAGGTAATATCCATTCTTGTCTTTTGTTCCTTTCTGAATCATCCACCATCCTCAAGGACAAAATCGCCTCCCTCCCACACGTTCACTCGCACTTACACTGCTTCGAAGTGCTATACTGTTTGGGAATTCATATTGTACGGGAGGGAAAAATGGCGGAACGGATTATCTACGGCAAGCACGGATGACCGCATACCGACGGCGCCAGGTCGGCGTACCCGGAAGCAACCTATTACAACGTAAAAAAAGACCCGGATAAACTTAACGAAATGTTGCGGCTCTCCGGCGGAATCCGCCAGGTCCCTGTCATCGTAACCGAAGGCCGTGTAAGCATCGGCTTTGAAGGCGGCACATGAGGCGTCTGACCCGGCCGCGTTGCGGCTGAAGGAGCAGCCAAGTTTAAGTTTGAGTAGAAAGCAAGGTTGAGCTGAAAAAAGAAAGGGAAAACAGAAACTGGTAACTTCCTCGTCTTTTTTTCATTTAACATCCGGCGCCCGGAGCCGATTGACTGCACCCCGCTTTCCCTAACTGTCGTTTGCTGAACACATGAAAACGATAGGGACTTCGCGAAACATCAACAAATTCCATGATTCATATCAGAGGCAGGTCGCTATTTATTGGAAATGGATTTCTTTTTTCCATTTTTGTCGATGGCTACGTAGGTGAAGGCGGCTTCGGTAACTTTGAGGCTTCGGGATTCTCCGTCTTCCTGGCGGCCGACTGACTGCACCCATACCTCCAGCTCAAGGGTGATGGATGTGTTGCCGATTCGAACAACTGAGCCATAGCAGCCGACGACATCTCCCACCAGCACCGGGTGAATAAATTTCATTGAATCCACCGCCACTGTAACCATTCTGGAGTTGGCAATCTCCTGGGACATGATGCCCCCGGCGATGTCCATCTGGGACATGATCCAGCCGCCGAAAATATCCCCTTTGGAGTTCGTATCCGCCGGCATGGCCAACGTGCGGAGTATCAATTTTCCTTTGGGTCCAGCTGTATTCTCAGTCATATTTCCTCCCGCTTTCTTTATCACTATTCATCAGTCAATCCTTCCTCCGTGGGCGTTGCGCGTGGGCGTGGGCGGCAGAATAGAAAATAAGATCGGGAAATAGTCCCTTCTCCGTCCTTTCCCAACCCTTCCCCCTTCACCCTTCACTCATCACCCATCACGTAGTCTGCGCCGTTGGCGCAGACTACATATCCTTTGCGACTTCGGCGCCAAAGAGGTAAATCAGGATGGAGTAGTAGATCCACAGAATCAGTAGAATCAATGAACCAATGGAACCGTAGACCAGGGAATAGAGTTTGATGGACACGATATAGAAGCCGAAGATGTGTTTCAGAATTTCCCACAGTATAGTGGCGACAAATCCGCCAATGAGTGCTTTCCGGAACGAAAGATGCACATGACTCATGTATTTGTAAGAAAGGGCGAAAAAAATTGTTTCCAGGAAAATCTGGGCCAGCAGGATGACGGTGTATTCATTGACAAAGGGCAATGTTTCCAGTTTCTTGCTGATGACAAAAAAGGTGGAACCGGAAAAGAACAGGATGAGCAACACAAAGGCGGTTACCAGAAAAAATACAAAGGATTTCAGCGTAGCTTTCCAGGTGCTTCGGGCTTCATGGGTTTCAAATATGATACTCAGGGCCTGTTCCATAACACTGAATACCCGAAAGGCAAAATAGAATACGGCAATGGCGCTGATGGCAGAGAATACCCGGCCACTGCTGACGATGCTATCCACGTTGCCGATTACAACTTGAGAAATGGCCGGGGGAAAGAGTTTCAGATATTGTTCCAGTTTCAGAAGTGACACACTCTCCTGGAACAACATTGTAGAGATATAGATCAGGAGGATAAAGAAAGGGAATATGGCAAGAAAAGCATAGTAGGACACTGCAGCCGCCAGTGTAAATACATTCTTCTTATAGAAGTTGTTAAAAATGTGCCTCAGTTTTTTAAATACTGTCAACAGGTGTTGATTCATTCCGCTCAATCCTCCGGTCTTTCATTGTAGTAGAACGACCACTTCACATGGATTTTATCCTGCTTGATGAAATCAGGCAAGGGTGGAAATGGATTCGAGTATTTAATGGCAAACTCCGCCGACATATCCATCGGGTCAACACTGGTTTTTTTCAGAAGCTCAATATTCCGAATGGCGCCGTCTTTCAGGATGTCGAAGGCAATGACAACTAGCCCTTTAAGGTACAGATTACGCGCAACTTCCGGTACCTTCCAGTTGGCTCGCACAATTTGCTGTACCTTTTTCGCATAGGGGCCAAGATCAAACCCTTGGGTATCAATGGAAAAATTGCCCGGTATTACCTGTCCGCCATTTTTGCTGTCATATATTTCAGGGTTTGTTGCGGAAAATATGCGGCTTACATCTACTAATGGCTTTGCTTTGCTGGCTTTGCCAGATTTCCCCGCCTGTTCCAGCCCGGTTTTGCCCTGCTCCTTTTTCTCAGCCATCTGTTTTGCACGGGAGACCGGTGCCGGCCGCTGTTTCATTTCCCGTTGATTGACTTTTGCTCCTTTGTGTATCACCACCGATGACGTATTTCCTTTGGATAACGCATTCTGAGATGGTGCACCGATACCTCCGGCGGCTTTCCGACTGATGTCGGAATACAGCTTCGCGGTGGGATTCGGAGATTCTTTGTCATCGGGTAGATCCACAAAAGTAAATTTAATGGATTTGTTTTTTTTCACATTGGCCTGCATATCGGGCTGAAATTCCACCCTCATGGCTCGAAACATGGTTTTGTCTGCTGTCACAAAGAAAATCAACAATACGATGAGCGCCATAAAAAAGGCTTCTGTCAAGGAAACTTCCCGTTTCATGCAAACATCTCCATGACGGCACAAAACACGTCATGACGTACGGCGCTGAAATCTCCGGGGCCGACTTCAGGATGCACCCGGTTGGATAGAAATACCGCCACTGTCCGGCAATCTTCTGAAACTGCAATGCCGGTACCGGTAAATCCCAGATGATACCGATATCCCGGGCCTTCCATCAATGGCAGAAAAACGTCTTCCATGTGTAATAGTGCCTGCAGTAATTTCATTGCACCCTTTGCGGTGGCAAAAAGACCGGCATTACCGGAAATTCCTCCATCGTGAAAGGCGTTGAGGTCGTGGGTTTCCCCGTGAATATCCCGGTCCAGACGAAAAAGGGAACGATCCGGATCAGCTACGAATTCCGCTGCCAGTTTTAATTCGTATTGATTGCCGTGTTCTGTAGGTGCGACATCCGGCCTTGGCCCGGGATTCACTTCGCAACCGGGATAGTCTTTCAGAAAATCCCGCACGATTTCCCCATACGGATTCCCCACCACACGAGCCACTGCCCGGGACAAAAGGATGTACCCCAGGCAAGAGTACACAGCTTTTTTAGATTTCCCTGCAGGCTCGAGTCCCCTTTGGCGGATGGTGGATAAATAGTTTTCTTCAAACAGATAGATGGGAAGCCAAGGTTTCAACCCGGCCTTGTGGCCCAAGAGTTCGCCCAGCGTCGCCGAGATTCCGGCTTCCGGCAGTATCTCGTTTATCGGCGTATTCAATTCCCCCAGCCTATTTCGAACAAGGGGAAAGGTTACAAGGGGCTTGGTCAGGGATGCCGTATCGAACAACAATGGTTGCCCATCGCAAGGGAAGCGTTCCCGAAAGACTATTTCACCGTCCCGGCTGACAAGGCAATCCACAGCGGGTGCCAGTGATTTTTCGACGATCTCTCTTAAAATTCGGTGAAGCATTTACCGGAAGCAGCCATATCGGAAACTTCTTTTGTGTAGAGAAGAGCCTTGAGCCCGTCTTCCCCGGAAACTTCAACCGGACGGTTAGAGATGATGCTGTCGAGAAAAGAAGCGATTTCCGCCTCCAACTGATCCCGGTCTTCCACAGGAAGCGGATGACTAACCATCTGCTTGTCCCTGAAAAACATCTTTTTCAGCTTTCGGTTGTTCAGGTCGGCACTGTAGTAGGTGTTGACGTCTCCGTCAAAGACCTTGAGGCTCCGCTCCCGTTCTGATGCCACCCGACTGACATTTAATTCTGCAATGCAACCGGATTCAAGCTCTACCATTGCGAAGGCAATGTCGGTTTTTTCTGTAACCACCTTCGTGCCTTTCACGGTAATCCGTTTCACCGGAGAACCGTCCAGTGCAAATACCAGGTCCATGTCGTGAATCATCAGATCCAGCACCACGTCAATATCCGTACTTCTCCCGGTAAAGGGTGCATACCGGTTGGCCCGGATCATCCATGGTGTGGTCACATTCTCTTTTAACGCAGTAAAGGCCCGATTGAACCGTTCTATGTGCCCAACCTGGAGCTTTACATTGCGATGATTGGCCATTTCAATGAGTTGTTCGGCTTCGTCTACATTTGCGGTGATGGGCTTTTCCACCATCACATGAATCTTGTTTTCAATGAAAAATCGAGCGACGTCAAAATGATACATCGTCGGGGTCGCAATGGTTACCGCATCCACCTCGCCAACTACACGGCGAAAATCCCGGACATACGGCACGTTATACTTTACTGCAATTTCCCGGCCCCTTTCCTCATCCACATCTACTACACACACGAATTCGCAATTTTTCAGTACACTAAGTACCCGGGCGTGGAAACCGCCCAGATGCCCGGTACCGATCACAGCTGTTTTAATTTTTGTCATGGGCTTTCTCTCCATAGAAAAAATAGTCCTTGAATGGTTTATGTTCGGGCTTTACCTCTATTTCTTTCACAAGATAATTCCAGTGGGCCGGGTCATTTTTCAAGTACTTGTCAAACCAGGCCATTACAAATCCCTCCTGAGCAATCCAATTGGAAAATTTCCCTTTCATCCCGTGGTTCTCTCCAAAGAAACGCACATAGGCTGTTTTCTTCCCCAGCACTTTCAATGCCGTGAACATCTGGTCCGACTCCACAACAGGTACATTTGTGTCTGCGTCTCCATGCATCAGAAGAAGCGGTGTTTTTATCTTGTCTGCATGGAATAGCGGAGATTTATCCACAAATACGTCCCTGGCATTCCATGGATAAGAACCCGCCAGTGCGGTCATGCCGTAGAGATAGCCCCAGTAACCGGCACCCCAATAAGATGTGATATTGCTGATACCATATTCTGAAATCAGCGCCTTGAACAAGGTGGTTTTTGTGGCCAGCGACATGGCAAGGAATCCACCGTAACTGCCGCTATAGGCCCCCATCCGCTCCCCGTCCACCGATGGCTCATGTTTTGCCGTGTATGCCGCCGCCTCAATCAGGTCCGCTGCAGATTTCTCGCCCCATTCATTGGCGTGTTCTGCGGCAAATTTCTCGCCCCGTCCGATTGCGCCACGGGGTGTGGTCAGCAACACAAAGTATCCATTCCCGGACAACCACTGAAAAGTCGGGTGAAATACCGGGCCGCAGGGAATTACGCCGCCGTAATAAAAGACAATCAACGGATAGGTCTTTCCCGGTTCAAAGTTGGCGGGATACACGAGGCTGTTGTGAATTTTGTACCCGTTTTTCGATTTGAATGTAAATTCTTTAAACGGAGCCAACTCTCCTTTTTCCAGAGAAGTGTCCTGAAAATCTACAACTTTCTTCTTTTCAAGATAAAGGCTCGGGTACTGATCAATGGCCGAGGACTGGAACAATGTCCCGGCGGCTGTCGGACAGAATCCATTCACCACACCGCCAGGCATGTCCACTTTCGAAACCTCACCGTCTTTGTACCGGAACACCGCTCCTTTACCGTCCAGGGTGGCAATGAACATCACTTCACCGTCTTTCACCTTCTGGAGTGTATCGGAGGTCTGGCGGGTATAGATAATGTCAATACCGGGACTGAACATCGCGTCTGAAGATACACAATGGATTTCGCCACTTTCCATGTCAAGTGTAAACAACGCTTTATCGTAATAATTGGTCTGTTGGCCTTCCCGGTAGGGGCGGCGCTGAGATATAAACAGTACCGTTTTATCGTCAAGATATTTCACTTCGTCAAAACTACGGCTGTAGGCGCCGACCTGCTGAGCTGCCAGTGTTTCCAGATTCAAATCCACAACTCTGAATGAAGACCACGGGTACCGGTCAATATCCTCACTCAGTGACAGCACAACATGATTCTTCCGTAAATCATACGCGGAAATGGAGACCGGGCCATAGAGTTTCCGAAGCACAACTCCATCCGTAGAGAGCGAGAAAAGAAAAGACTTGCTCAGCCACTCCGGCCGCTTCTGTTCCATCCGGGTCCAGAGTGAATAGTCTCCCTTCTTTTTCTGTTTGAACCTATCCCGAACAATAAAATAGAGGAATCGGCCGTCTTTTGACACTGTCAGCCCGGAAATCGGCTTTTCCATCAACCGGACAAGGCATTGATCCATGGAATCAAGATCCAGCACCATAATTTTTTTGCCAATAACATAGTAAAGTCGCTTGTTGTCACTGGAAAAAACCGGTTGCCGTGCGCCTTCAATTTCATGGCTCTGAATTTGTTCGCCATCCAGGCGAATCACATCCAGGGAACCCTGCCGTTCTCCTTTTTTGTCCCGCTTGGATAATATTACAGCTACAAATCCCCCGTCCCGGCTGGCAATGAAATAGCCGGGACTGACCATTCTGGTGTAATCCAGATGGGAAAAGGGCCTTTCAGCCCTTACTTTTATACTTGCTTCCAGTCCGTCAATTGTCACCGGCTCAGCACCCTCGGCGGCGGGTTTCCCTTTCAACAGCATGGTTACCATGTGCCCCCCGGTTTCAAACACCAGCGATGTATCAGGCTTCACCGGCTTGTCATCAAGGAACAGCCTTGCCTGCACACCCTTTTCCACCTTGAAGGAAGCTGTCTGAAATCGCGGAACATTCAGATAGCAGATTGCCACTACCGTACCCTCTCCCGAAAGAGTGATCGTGTCCGACTTCTGAAACACCACGTCTGAGGGTAACTCCGTCAATTTATCCCCGACTTCAGGAGAAATTCCGGTAAGCATGGTCACGCCGGGAGCCAGTTTCGCAGTCAACACCGGGTGCAATGCCAGTGTCGCCGGACGAACCGGCAGTACAAAGATAAGAAAACATCCGATCAACCAGATTCGTTTCATAACAAACTCCTCTATCTTTTCCTGTTCCCGCCCATTATCCCAGATTACGGCGCCAATTTCCAATGAATCAGGCGTCACAGATAAAACAGCCGTTTGACAAATTCGTGCAAAAGCACTCCATTTGAAACGCGGTGATTGCCTCTGGAATGAAAGAAATGCTACTTCGGATCAAATCCCAGGAGATGAATACCGTTGAAATAAAGCCAGATCATTGATGACAGTCCGGCGTACAAAACGCCAACCCCGATGACTCTTACACACACGTTGTACCAGGGCTTTTTTTCCTGTCCCTTGAAAATCACCTCAAACGCCCGCATAAAAACATAGGCACTGATTGTAAAAAACGTATATCCCATTTCTCTCCTCCTTCATTTCAGCCTGGTGACAATTGGCCGAAATCGTTTGCTGGATTTTTGGGATTCCTGAATTAGAGTATAAGCTCCGTTTTTGCCTTCTGTCAAGGTATGTGACCGAATTTCACTGTATTGCAGTATAATGGCATTCAGAATTCATCTGTAAACGAATCACGGTGGAAGGGAGACATTATGGCAGAAAAAAACGGGACGCTCACAGCGGAAAAACTGGAAGGAATGGTGCGAGGCTGGCAAACATCCCGAATCATTCTCAGCGCTGCGGAACTCAATGTGTTTGCGTATCTGGAAAAACCTGTTTCTTCCGATAAAGTAGCGAATGCCATCGCCGTAAAACCCCGTTTTGTGGATCGGTTGCTGAATGCACTGACGGTACTGGAACTGGTGAAAAAAGAAAACGGGGTGTTTCAGAATACGGCTGTTGCATCCGCTCACCTGGTGCCGGGAAAACCCGGCTACTGGATGGGGTTGGGCCATACCACCCACATGTGGCAGAGCTGGAGCCGATTGACCGATGTGGTTCTGAAAGGCAAACCGGCCAGCCAACTGGACAACCCACCACAGATTGAGAACTGGCTGGATGCCTTCATCACCGCCATGCAGCAATATGGTTCTCAGCGGGCGCCAACGGTTATTGAACTGCTTGATTTCTCCAATGTTCAACACTTTCTCGATGTAGGCGGTGGCTCCGGCGCCTTCAGTGTGGAATTGGCAAAACGATTCCCCACTATGGACATCTGCATTTTTGACTTGCCGGACGTTATTCCCCTGACCCGGCGTTTTGTGGAACAGGCCGGTGTTTCTAATGTCCGATACGCAAAGGGAAATTTTCTGGACACCCTGCCGAAAGAGAACTTCGACATGGTGTTTATGTCCCATGTGATCCATTCCAATACACCGGACGGGGTTCAGACCCTGTTCGGACATGCTTTTCAGGCGTTGACAGTTGGCGGACAGGCAGTTGTCCACGATTTTATTGTGAGTGACGACCGAACCGGTCCGCCATGGGCAGTGCTCTTTGCCCTGAACATGCTGGTCCACACCGATGGTGGAGATACGTATACCTTTCCCGAGGTTCACGGATGGTTGAAAAACACGGGATTTTCAGCAATTGCTCATCGGGACACCGGAGTAAATTCTTCATTGGTAACGGCAAAAAAACGGAATATTGAAAACGATGATTAAACGTACTGCCGTTCTTCTGTCTGTTTTTGTTGCGTTGTCTTTCCCCTTGAAAGGGGAAATATTTACGTTTCGGGTTTGTCATATTCCGGATACGCCATGGCAGACAAAAGTGCTGATTGTTAACCCGGGGCCGGAAAATCTGCTTGTTCAGTTTCACCACATTAAAACAGACGGAACAGAAAACCACTCTCCCATGATTGTTCTTTCCCCCGGTGGTTCTACAACATTGAAAGAGGAAACAATGGGAACCGGAGGCATGGGCTGGTTAAGATGTGTCGGTGAAGTGTCCCCCGCAGTGATATTGAGCTACCGCTATGGGGACACAAAATCTATTTGCCGGTTTACACTGGCCGCAGACAAGACCGGTACAAAATGGCTGTTGCCTCTGCCTGCGGAAGGCCCCTCGGACTGGTATGGGATCGCGGCAGCCAATTTTGGAGAAAATGCAGTTGACCTCACCATTGAGGGAATAAAAAATGGCTATTCCATAGAACAAACCACCATTTCCATCGGAACAGGTGAAAAATTGGTGGATACTCTGGCTCACTTCTTCCGGGAAATGACTTTTCTGCGGCCCGAATGGCTTCTGATTACATCATCCCTGCCGATTCCAGCTCCGGTGGGAATTGCAGGCAATAGCTGTCAGGATCGCCACCTGTTCTTCACCGGCCAGACGGTTTCTCCCGAAAGTGAAGCACAGGCCCGATGGGCCATCCCCCATGTGGCGGAAAGCAATTGGGACACATCGGTGGACATGATCAATCCCGACTCATCTTTGCCGAGGAAAGCAACCCTCTATCGCCTGTACAAAACCCCATGTGCCCGTCCCCTGGCAGACATCAGTCTGCCACCGCTTCAAGTCCGTACATTCGACCTTGGAAAAACCGGAGAACCGGGGCCATTGATAGTCAACTCCCGAAAGCCTCTTGTGGCTTTGCTCCATTATCACTACAAGGGTTCGCCATCGGTATGCAGTTTTTTTCTCCACAACCAATGGAGCCGGGAATGGATTCTCCCGGACTCGAAAGAGAACTGGCTTAACTGGCACGGAATTGCCATCGGAAATCCGCTGTCGGTTCCCATTGAGATTATACTGACGGCTGTAGGCCCGGACGGCCCTGTCGCAACCGCTACCCGAACTGTGGCACCGGGAAGCAAGTGGGTGGGGCTGGCCTGGCAATGGTTCTCAGATGACGAAGAAACTGCTCCGGACCTGTCCACGGTTGCCTATTTCATGCTGCAAAGCGACATTCAGCTTTCCGAACCTCTCCTGATCGCGGGAAACAACGCCCAGGACCGCCATGTATTCCTCCCGGGGATTCCGGTGGAAAAACCGGATACGTTCACAAAGGACGGCCCCGCGCTGGCCGGCTACTGGCCCACCGGGGGCTGGCGGGCATGCCGGCCGGAGGAAACAGGAATGGACAGCGCGAAACTCCGGGAAGCCCGGGATTACGCCGCCAACCCGGCAATCAACACCCAGGGACTCCTGGTGATCCGGGAAGGCTACGTGGTAGCCGAACAGTATTTTCAGGGCTATGACAGAAACAGCATCTTTGAGAGTTTCTCTGTAGCAAAAAGCTTTTCCAGTTGTCTTATTGGTATTTCTCTGGACCGGGGATGGATTCCGGACCTGGACATGCCAATCTACACCGTTTTCCCCCAATGGCAGCAACCAGACACACCTGCGATTAAAAAGCGCATCACACTCCGCCACCTTTTAACCATGACCTCCGGCCTCAGGTGGAACCTGGACGCACCTGATTATGACCTCGCTTCGATGATTGCCAGTGATGATTACCTCGCATATATGCTGGTTCAGCCGATGGTTCATGAACCCGGAACCTACTGGGAATACAGCAGTGGCGGATCCGCACTGCTCTCCGGCATAATTCATAACACCACAGGCCTCAGTGCCGAGGAACTGGCCAACCAGTATCTGTTTCCTCAAATTGGCTTCAAATACGCTGAATGGGAATCCGATGGCGCGGGCAATACAGCCACTGCGTGGGGTCTCTACACGACCTTACGCCAGTTTGCCAAATTCGGCTATCTCTACATGAATGGAGGAAACTGGAACGAAAATCAGGTGGTTCCGGAGAATTATGTGGTTCTTTCCGGACAGCCTGTTTCAGCCTCCATTGACTGGTACGGATTCCAGTGGTGGCTCACACCATCACTGGTGGGATACGAGAATGCGAATCTCCCGGATAATCTAATGATTGCCTGGGGCAAATACACCCAACAGATTTTCGTCATGCCGGATCAGCACCTGCTGGTACTCCGCTTTGGACATGATCTCTACTCCACCACCGACCAGTGGGATGAAGTTGAATTCCTGAAACTGATTCTTGACGCAATAAAAGAATAGACGACAAAAAACGGGGCCACATGGCCCCGCACTTCTTTTCGCTGATTTTTCAAACATTTAGCATCTATCATTTAACACTTAATATTCGGCGCCTTGCGCCGCAGGACCCCGTTTACCGTTTGATTTTATGCTGAAAAGCTATACCATGCTCTGATCCAGGTCGGCGATCAGTTCATTGACATCTTCAATGCCCACTGAAACCCGAACCAGGCCATCGGTGATACCGGCCTGTTCCCGAAGCTCCTTCGGCATGCCGGCATGGGTCATGGAGGCCGGGTGCTGAATCAGGGATTCCACACCACCGAGAGATACGGCAAGCTGAGCTATTTTTACACTGTTCATCATGTGTTTCCCGGCAGTCAGGCCGCCTTTCAATTCAAAGCTGATAATGCCGCTGTAGCCATTCATCTGCTTCTTCGCAATTTCATGCTGAGGATGAGAAGCGAGTCCCGGATATTTCACCCAGGACACGGCAGGATGCGCTTCCAGGTACTCTGCAATTTCCTGAGCGCTCTCGCAGTGTTTTTTCATCCGGATTGACAGGGTTTTTATACCGCGAAGTACGAGATACGCTTCAAACGGAGGGATAATGCCGCCCAGATGATTGAGGATGTACCGGCATTTTTTGTACTGGTCTTCGGTTTTTACAACAATCATCCCGGCTACAACATCCGCGTGGCCGTTGAGAAATTTGGTCATGCTGTGAACGACAATGTCTGCTCCGTGATCCAGCGGTAACTGAACTACCGGAGATGAGAAAGTGTTGTCCACCACCAGTAATGTGCCGGCGTCATGGGCAATCTTTGCTATTTCTGCTATGTCGGACACCACCAGAGTCGGGTTTCCCGGTGTTTCCACGTAGATCATTTTTGTATTGGCCTGAACCGCGTTTTTCACGGCATTCAGATCGGAAGTGTCCACGAATGTGTGTTCAACGCCAAATTCCACCAGCACTTTTTCAAGAGATGTGGATGTGGGGCCATAAACAGATTCACTGCACACCACATGATCCCCGGCTTTCACAAACGCCATGAAAGTCGTGTTGATGGCTGCCATACCACTGGCTGTACCCAGTCCTTTGTGCCCGTTTTCCAATACCGCCACTGCGTCTTCCAGCGATTTTACCGTGGGGTTGAGCATTCTTGAATAGATGTATCCTTCTTCCTTACCGGCAAACAGGGCCGCCCCGTGATCGGCATCCCGAAACTTGAAAGTGGAAGTCTGGTAGATGGGAGATACCGCCGCAAAGTGTTCATTCTCACTCGTTCCGGCATGCACGCATAAAGTGTCCATTTTGTGTTTCATTGTTACTCCTTCGCTAACTTTATTTACTTTCTCAGTGATTACATTGATTTCCGGCAATGTTCAGTGTGTCATTCATGTAGTCTTCCGCCACCTTCTCCGCATTGTCCGCTGCCACACCGATTACGACATCCACACCCTTGTCCACCATAATTTTCCGGGCACTTTCCCCCAGACCTCCGGTCAAAAGCACGTGGGTTCCCTGAGCAGCAATCCAGGTAGGAATCACACCGGGCTCATGGGCAGGCGGTGCCAGTGTTTTGGATTCCACCACGATCTTCTTCTGTGTGTCCAGAACAAAAAACGCGAAAGCTGATGCATGGCCAAAGTGGGCATCCAGCATCCCGTTTCCATCAACAGGAATTGCAATTGTTTGAATACGGTCGTCTTTTCTGGAAGCCGCAGCCGGTGCCGCAGCAGTCATGGTGTCAACTTCCTTCTTCTCCGGCTGTTTCACTTCCAGACTGCTCAGCGCTTCCACAATGGGATCAAACGGGGACATTTCCTTGAAGGCCTGCATAAGTTTCCCGTTGTCAGATGCTTCCAGCAGGTTATGGTTCAGCGGCAATTTTGCCAGCAAGGGAATACCGGCATCCTTCGCCATCAGTTCTCCACCCTTTCCCGGGAAAATCTGAATAGCTTCGCCACAGTGGGGGCACTGGAAGGTACTCATGTTCTCGACAATGCCTATCAGGTCCATGTTCATTTTTTTGCAGAAGGTGATGGATTTCTGCACATCTTCCACCGCCATTCCCTGGGGTGTAGTCACGATTATGCCCCTTGCGTCTGGAATCATCTGCAGAATGGACAATGGCTCATCACCGGTTCCCGGGGGACAATCCACTACGAGATAATCCAATTCCCCCCAATCCACATCGGAAAAGAACTGCTCAATGAGCCCGATTTTCAATGGACCACGCCAGATCAGCGCTTCCTTGTCATGGGGCAGCAAAAATCCCACAGACATCAGCTTCAAGTTGTCTGTAACCGGCACCGGAATCATCTTCTCTTGTTCCGTCATCCCGGGGCGCTGTTCTTTTACACCAAAGATACGGGGAATGCTGGGACCGTGAATGTCCACATCCAGAATACCTACCCGGTGACCTTCCACGGCCAGTTTTGTGGCAATAGATGCCGCAACTGTACTTTTCCCCACACCGCCCTTACCGGACAGCACCACGATTTTATGTTTTATCCCGCTGAGAGCCTCTTCCACCTGGCGCTGCCGGGCAATCTGCTCCGGGTTCTGATTCATTCCGCACGAACCTGTCGAACAGGAATTTTCACTCATTTTATTATATCCTCCAAATGATTCAGATGATTCAGTCTTTTGGCAAACGGGAAAGCACCTGCTGCCAGACTTTTGTAACCGCTATGGCAACCGGTGAACCGGGGTCAGATTCAATCACAGTCTGGCCATTGTTCATGGCCGAAATGACATCTTCAGCACGGTAGGGGATTCGACCGAGACGATCAAACCCGCCCTCCATTGCCAGAGCTTCTATGTTATCGGACATTTTCAGGTGAATGTCAAACTTGTTTATGACAACACCGCCGGAAAGTTTGAAATGGGACATCAGCTCGAACACCCGCTCCAGATCATGATACCCGGACAAGGTGGGTTCCGTCACCACCACAATGTAGTCCGCCCCGGTCACAGAGGCCACCACGGGGCAACCCACACCGGGGGAACCATCCACTAAAATCAGGCTTTCCCCCTTCTCTACTGCGGCAGCCCTGGCATCGTTTCGAACCCGTGTCACCAGTTTGCCGGAATTTTCCTGACCCGGGTTCAGCCTTGCGTGGAAAAACGCTCCAAGTCGGGAATTGGAATGAAATACCGTACCGGTGTATTGTGGCTCAAACAAAATGGCTTCGTGGGGGCAGAAATAATAGCATGCGCCGCAACCCTCACAGGCCAGCGGGGCCACCACATAATCCTCACTGATGGCGTCAAATTCACACACCTCCCGGCATTTTCCGCAAGCGGTGCAGGGGTCTTGGAGAATCTCTGCCAGCTTTCCGCCGGTAAAGCTCTCCGTGTGATAGGTTTCAGGGTGCAAAACCAGGAACATGTCAGCGGCATCTACATCGCAATCTGCCAGAACCGCGTTCTTCGCCAATGACGCAAAACCCAGCACAACCGTTGTTTTACCGGTTCCGCCTTTTCCGCTGATAATCACGATTTCCTTCATTGCCCCAACTCCTCTTTCACAGCGTCCAACAGTTCCACAAAACGATAACGATAAGCGGGAAGTTCACGGATTGCCAGATTCCCATGGGAATAGCACTCCGCAATTTCCCGTTCCAGCGGAATACTTGCCAACAGACGGGTATTCTCGCTCCGACAAAAATCCGAGACCATTGTGTTTCCTTCCATTGCCCGATTTTCCACTATACCGAACTTCAAATCCAACGCCCGGCACATCTCCACCGCCAGTTTCAGATCATTGATACCAAATGGAGTAGGCTCCGTCACGAGAATTACATAATCGCACCCCTGCATTGTCTCCACTACCGGGCAGGATGTCCCCGGCGGTGAATCCAGTATCACCACGCCGTTTGAGGGAAGACGATCCTTGACAAACTTGATGACCGGAGTGGCCAGCTCAGTGCCCACCTTCATCTCCGCTTCCATAAAAAGACCACGGCCAAACTGCCCCTTCATAAATGTACCAATTACTTTATCCCGCTTGCCGATTGCCCCCTCCGGACAAATTCGCATGCAGAATCCGCAACCATGGCACATGTCCTCAAAGACATAGGTCTTACTCTTCACCGTAATCAGTGCATGGAACTCGCAGTGGGTCGAACATAGCCGACACCCATTGCATTTATCATTGTCAATAACCGGCACCTCAATGGTGACCGGACAGGTTTCCATGACTTCCGGTTTAATAAACAACCGACTGTTTGGTTCTTCCACGTCGCAATCCGCCAGTGTTACCCCCTCTCCCATATCCGTCAGCAATGCTGCCAGATTGGTAGCCACAAAAGTCTTGCCTGTGCCACCCTTCCCCGATGCAACCGCTATTCTCATTCGAAAAACCCTCCCGGAATCCACATTACCACAGGAAATCTGCAACCGCATACAAAAGAACGGGTGCAGTCAAAGCCGCACCCGCAATCCTCATGTGATTCAATCCCCGCGATTACTTGTCCTTTTTCTTGTCGTCAGCCAACTGATCCAGCCGTTTTTTCGCAGCATCCAGTTGACGGGAAAGGGCATCTACTTCCGCCTGAAGAAACTGTTTCTCATCTGCGACAGGGGCAGAAATCGGGGCACCCCAATTCGGCGCATAACCCCGGTTAAAGCCGAATCCCCGACCGAAACCTCCACCCATACTGCGGCCATAACCGCGTCCGTAACCGCCGCCGGACATCCGACCGCCATTTACCACGCCCGGCGAGTCATATCCATTACAAAACCCCATTCCTCTGCCAGTCCTCGGGCCGTAACCCATCGGTCCTGAATTATCTCCATATGGCATAAGCACCTCCTATTATTCAAATGTTTCAAAAAATGAAAGTAAACCTTACCGCCCTCTTCCGCCGGCACGGCCCTGGCCACGACCGATTCCGCGTCCGGTGCCCCGTCCACTTCCCTGTCCCCGACCTGTGCCGGCTCCCTGACCCGCTCCACGGCTTCCGCCTTGTCTGCCGGGGCCAGGCTGTTCAGAACCTGGACCGTCGTTTCCGGCGGACCTTCCCAATCCTCTTCCAGTCCGGGGGCCTTCCCCCTCCGGTCCTGTACGATCTCCCTGTGGCATAAACACCTCCTGTTGCAAGAAACAACCGCTTTCACGGCTGAGACTCCTGTTATTTAATCGTTTAACGGCCCGCAATCCGCTCAATTGCTTCCTTTACCGACCATGAAGGATCCGCCTCCTTCATCTGAATACCTGCAGTCTGAAGCACCGACCCGGCTTTAGGGCCAAAGTGACCGGAAATTACCATTTCCACGCCTCTGTCTGCTATAAATTGAGCGGTTTGTGTGCCGGCACCCTGTGCCAGCGCTATATTCTCACCATTTCCGGCATATTCAGAACTCCCGGACTCCGTATCATAAAAAATAAAACCCTGTGCCCGGCCAAACCGGGGATCAATTTTATCTTCCAAGGTCTTTCCCAGCGTACTCACTGCAACTTTCATAATCCTCTCTCCTTCCTTATCTTCTTCCCCCGCCGCAATGGTGACGGCCGCCACCTCTGCCCCGGGGAATTTCCCAGCCACAATTATCACAACGGCCCCGGCTGACCATCTCCACGTTTCCGCCTTCAATTACCAATGCTTTCCCCATCACAACAGCATCCGCTACCTTGTGACGTGCCTGTTCCACCAGACGTGAAAGGGTGGGTCGGGAAATCCCGACCAGGATAGCAGCCCCCTCATGGTCCATCCCATCAAAATCTACCAGTCGAATCGCTTCAAACTCATCCAGTGTCATTACTATCTGCTCTATCTCCACTGTTGGGATTCCCACTGGTTTGAACACCCGAAATCCCGGTTCCATTCCAACGAACCTGCGTTTCTGCGGTCTCGCCATCCCTCACCTCCACACCTAATATAATGAGCATATGTTCATAATGCAAGCTTTTTCTGTGAACAGATATCAGGAGCAGTGCGAGTAAGGAAAATTCAAAGGATTGGCCACAGACAGTCATCGGCAAATCCCTATTTTTGTCACGCGTCACTTCTTTTATCTTCTTTTCTGAACTTTGTCTTTGTGTCAGGCTCTCCTCTCCTCCCCCTCTGCGTGCTCTGCGGTAAAATCCCCTGTCTTTTCAGAATCTTATCCGGCACTCAACCCTGCCTTTCACTCAAACCTGGCTCCAAGAGGCCTTGTTCTTGACATCAGGGGTATTACAGGTAATGATGGAAACAGAACACAAGCAACAAGGAGCCCATATGAATTTTGAAAAACAACTGGTTCTGGATGGTAAAACAATTACCATCGTAAGCCTTAAAGAGATGGAAGCCGCCGGTATGGGCAAAATGGCCCGGCTTCCCTTTTCTATCCGCGTCCTGCTGGAAAACCTGGCTCGGAACATGGACGGGAAAGTGATTACAGAGACCGATGTTCGGGAACTGGCCAACTGGCAACCGCATTATTACGAAAAGCGGGAAGTTGCCTGGTTTCCCGCCCGGGTCGTCATGCAGGACTTCACCGGCGTTCCTGCAGTGGTAGACCTCGCTGTGATGCGGGACGCTCTGCAAGACATGGGAGGAGACCTGAAAAAAGTAAACCCCATGGTCCCGGTGGACCTTATTGTGGACCATTCGGTTCAGGTTGATTTTTTTGGCAGTAAAGATGCCTATGAAAAGAACCTGGAACGGGAATACCAGCGCAACGGCGAACGGTATCAGCTCCTGAAATGGGCAAGATCCGCGTTCGACGACTTCCGCATATTCCCCCCCGGCTCCGGGATTGTCCATCAGGTGAATCTGGAATATCTCGCTTCTGTTGTTACAACCCGCCATGACGGGAACCGGCAACTCGCTTTTCCCGACACCCTGATCGGCACCGATTCCCATACCACCATGATCAACGGCATCAGCGTGCTGGGCTGGGGCGTGGGCGGCATTGAAGCCGAAGCCGTTATGCTCGGACAACCCTACTACATGACTATCCCGGAAGTGGTCGGTGTCCGACTCACGGGAAAGGTACGGGAAGGGGTTACAACAACCGACGTGGTACTGGCCATCACTGAAAAGCTGCGGCATGAAGAAGTGGTTGAAAAGTTTGTAGAGTATTTCGGCCCCGGTGTAAAAGAGCTGGCCCTGGCGGATCGTGCCACAATTGCCAACATGGCACCGGAATATGGCGCCACCTGCGGTTTTTTCCCCATCGACCAACAGACCCTTGCCTACCTCCGCATGACAGACAGGAATAAAGAAGCACGCCTGGTGGAAGCCTATGCGAAGGCCCAGGACATTTTCTTTCAAGGGGATGAAACCCCGGACTACAGCTCCGTCGTAGAAGTAAACCTCAATGAAATTGTCCCTGCAGTGGCCGGGCCCTCCCGTCCCCAGGACAGGGTGATTCTGCCGGATCTGCCGGACAGTTTTGATAAGAACCGACGGATCATTCGACGCGGAAGTACCAGGGAAACAACTCTGAACATCCAAAATGAGTCGCTTACGTTAAAAGACGGCAGTGTGGTAATTGCCGCCATCACGTCCTGCACCAACACATCCAATCCTGCGGTGATGATTGCAGCCGGCCTTCTGGCGAAAAAAGCGGTTGAAGCCGGATTGACAATGCCATCTTACGTCAAAACATCGCTGGCCCCGGGCTCCCGGGTTGTGACCGAGTACCTGGAAGAAGCCGGCCTGCTACCCTATCTGGAAAAACTGGGATTCAACGTCGTGGGGTACGGCTGCACCACCTGCATCGGAAACAGCGGGCCATTGCCGGAAGAAATACAAAAACAGATTGTGGAACATGACCTGGTTGCAGCCGCCGTCCTTTCGGGAAACCGCAACTTTGAAGCCCGAATCAATCCATATGTCAAGGCAAACTACCTCGCCTCCCCACCCCTTGTAATCGCTTTTGCTCTGGCCGGCCGGGTAAATCTGGATCTCACAACCAAACCGCTGGCTTTCTCCCATGAAAAACCGATTTATCTGAAAGATCTGTGGCCGGCCAATGAAGAAATCCAAGAGCTTATCTCCAGAATCATCCGGCCCGAAATGTTCAGGGAAAAGTACAGCGGAATCATGGAGGGAAACCGGTTATGGCAGGACCTTCCCGTTCCGGATGGCGATCGCTTCCAATGGGCGCCGAACTCCTCCTACATTCGCAAACCGCCTTTTTTTGAAGGAATGGGACAGGAACCGAAACCGCTCAATGACATTGAAAACGCCCGATGCCTGCTTTCACTGGGGGATTCAGTAACGACTGACCACATTTCTCCCGCCGGGGCAATTCCGGCTGATTATCCGGCAGGGCGTTACCTTCAGGAACACGGCGTACCCATTCAACAATTTAATACCTATGGTTCCCGCCGGGGCAACCATGAAGTTATGATGCGGGGCACTTTTGCCAATGTGCGTATCAAAAACAAACTGGCAGCACCAAAAGAAGGCGGATACACCCGGTTTATGCCGGGAGGTGAAGATGCCTTCGTATTTGACGCCGCAATGGACTATCAGAAAAACGGAACACCTCTCATTGTTCTGGCCGGACGGGAATACGGGACCGGGTCGTCCCGGGATTGGGCCGCCAAAGGTACCCAGCTTCTGGGAGCAAAGGCCGTCCTCGCTGTGTCCTACGAGCGAATTCACCGATCCAACCTGGTTGGAATGGGTGTATTGCCCCTCCAGTTTAAAGAAGGGGAAAACGCCAAAACCCATGGCCTTTCCGGAAAAGAAGAATTCACGATTCGGGGGCTCAAAGAAGTTCAACCGGGCGGTACTATCGCAATTACGTCAAAAGGCGAGAATAGAACGCACACTTTTGAAGCACTGGTCCGATTGGACACCGATGTAGAACTTCAATACTTCCGTCACGGCGGCATTCTCCCCTACGTTCTGCGTCAGATGGCTGGTCAAAGCTAAGTTGAGTAAAGAAAAGAAGCGTTCTGTGCTCTGACCGGAAAAAGACATGGAATTCGTTATTGACTGTCCATTGCCATTCCCTGATTTTTTCATCTGACACCCGGCGCCCCGCGCCGCCTGCCCCCTACTCTATCCCTCCAGACGGAAGGATGGTCCCAGTCATCTGTTCCAGGTAGGATTTCCATTGCGGATAGCGGGGCATATGCATGATCATTCCCAGCATTGACACAATGAAAAACAGATAAAATGAATCATAGTTGCGCAAGATAAAATACTCTGCAAATCCCATCAGGCAGATAGCTTCCGACAGGGCCAGTGAAATCAGTGACGCGTTCACCAGGCGACCGGAAAGGGTTCGGGTATCCCACTCAGGTTTTTGGGCTGGGATTCTTAACAGAAGATATTTGGCAACACCCGCCGCCAGAAAAAAGAAAGCGGCGGCGATGATGAAAACCAGGTGAACCTCCCCGTTTTGGCTTATGGCTTCCCCTCCGCTACGCTGCATCCATTCCACTATCCCGGCATAGAGCAATATACTGACAATGAAGAAAAACCAGAGTATTACGGATGTTTTCAATTTTTTCCGCACGATTTCAATATCAAGTTCATTCATAATTCTTCCCTCGCTTCCTGTTTTTTAAGAACTTTCCGGTGTGAAGCGGTTTGCTTCCAGACGCTGTTGACGCCGTTCCCGAAGCTTCAACGCCACTTTCTGCATGTCTTCTTCCTGATCCAACTCATCCATAATTTCCAGCCCCAGGAGCGTTTCAATCAAGTCTTCCAGCGTGACGATGCCTTCAACACCTCCATATTCATCCACGACCAGTGCGATATGTTCTCTGGATCCGGTCAATTGCTCAAATAACGGGAAAAGAGAAAGAAAATCCGGAACAGTCGGGATTTCACGGCTGAATTCAGACAATGAACGGGTGGCTTCTCCATTTACAAGTGCCATGAGAATATCACTTTTCAGGACAAATCCGATGGTATCGTCGATGTCATCTCCATAGATGGGAATTCGGGAAAAAGGCATATCCGGATGGAGGGCTATTACATCTGACAGGGTTTGATCCTGTTGGACGGCAAAAACCACGGTTCGGGGCGTCATAATGTCACTGACTTTCAAGGACGAAAAGTGGAGCATATTCTGAAGAAGTGTGGATTCCATGTTGTCTATTGCACCGGAGCTGGCACCAATTTCCGCCAGTGCGGACAGCTCTTCCCGCGATGTGACCGGGAGAGGACTCCGCCTTCTCAATCGCCTGGCAAGGAGCATTGCGAACCATACCAGAGGGGCCAGAATGGTGATCAGTACCGGCAACACATAGGCGGCCACAGGGGCAAGCTTTCTCCAGTAATTGGCCCCCAGGCTCTTGGGGATTATTTCAGCAAGGTAGAGTATCAGCAATGTCAGGATTGCAGAAGTGACACCTACGTAACGGCTGCCAAATACAAACGCGGCCTGTGCGCCGACTCCGGCGGCGCCAATGGTGTTGGCAATGGTGTTAAGGCTGAGGATGGCGGATAATGGTTTTTCCACATCTTTCTTCAGCTGTTTCAACCGTTCTGCCAGACGGGGAGATTCCAGCCGGCTGATGGCAACAAAGGCTGGCGTGATGCTGAGAAGTGTAGCCTCAAGGATAGAGCATACAAATGACACAATAACTGCCAGAAGTGTGTAAAAAACCAACCACGACACAAGCATCCTCCTTTCAGACCCGGTCCTTTGAGGCAAGCCGTTAAATCCACTGTAAACTTCCATATTTATCATATCACAGCAGGCTTCGTCTTCATTCCATAAGATATCGGGATTGTTTCAATAACTCATTTCAGCTTCTGCTCAAGCATAGATGAAGATAAGAAGCTGAATCTCTTATGGATTATTTTCTTCTTACATGGTAAGCAAGTCTGCTATACTGTTATAAAATATGAGAATGGAAGTACATTTTGAAAGAACTGGAAAATCTGTTCAAAAAATTCTTGGAGTCCAACCAGCCCGGCGAAGTCCTCGATTGTTGCATTGTGGATGGATCATCTGAAACAGGGGCTATGGCAGTGGTTTCGGAACTTAAAGAAGCAACCATTTCAGCAATTGGTCAGTCAACTGACAGAAGGGAAAGAGAATTCCAGGGACTGGGTTATCGATACTATCAATCCGGCTCACCTGTTGCCAATTTGATTGCAGTTTTGAATTTTTTTCACCGGGGCTTTCTCCACACACTGTCTGAACTGGGGATGTTAGACAGATACTGGAGTCAGGTAGATGATTTCTTCGACGATCTGAAAAATTTTGTAACGAAAGGCTATCTCCTGAAAGATCTGGATGAATTAGAATATGTATTCATGTCTGAATTCAAAGATAAAATGGACATCAGCCCTCATATGAGATGGATTCAGGCCACCATTCAGTCCATACGTGATGATAAACGGGAAACAACCGGGTCGGACGCCACAATTAAGGCCAAACTGGATGGTTGGCTTTCCAAACCGGAGACCCGCCTTCTCCTGGGGGATGAAATAGAGTGGGTCCAGATCCTACATCGCGCCATACAGCAACTGGCACTTGCTATGACTCAGGATATGAGATCCCGCAATTACCTGCAGATGTTCATCCTGGCGAAGGAATTAGGGAAAAAAACCCTCTATTTTCTCCACACGCTGGGTGATCTCTATATTTCTTTTATCCAGAACAGGGAAAAGCGTCTTGTAGATTTCCTCCATCTGGCAGTTTCGGGTGGGGAGGTGTCCCATGTTACAGTTCTTACAGTTGTGAAATTTGATGCTTTAACTCGAATCTGGGGAGATACGGTTCAGAATATTATTTTGGAAAAAATTGAAAACCACATTGAAAACACCCTGGCCATCTCATCCCCCGGCGCCTTTTTTGTCGAGGGCCGGGCGGGCAGAGTTTATATCTTCCATACGGGTCGGTTTGGATTGAAACTTGAAGGTAAAATCCGTAAATTGAAAGCCCGTCTTGAAGAAGAGAGTATTTCTTTTGAGGGAAATACAATCGGATTTCAGGTTTCCCTGGCAACGGTGGGGTTTCAGAGAGGTGAAAAACTTTCCAGGGATCTGATTAAGAAAGTACTGGCCTTTGTGACAACAAGGGCTGCCCTGACAGAAGATGGATTTTATTACCTGGATGCAGAAGACAAACGGGCGGTAATCAACGGGATTATCAGAAACTATCAGCAGATACAATTTGTCCAAAGCACCTTGAATGAGAAGAATATCCAGCTTCATTTTCAGCCGGTTGTTATGATGGAAAGTCGAGAAGTATATAATCTGGAGGCGCTTGCGCGAATTGTTACACCGGATGCGGTAATTTCAGCAAAAGATTTCATCCAGACCGTATATGACCTGGGAATGATTCTGAAACTGGATTCTCTCGTCTTTGAGAAAATCTGTGAATACCAGGACAGAATCCGGACCATTACGGACAAAATATTCCTTAATGTAAGCCCCTATTCTCTGAAGTCTGCCGGCTTCAGAAATATTCTGAAAAATACGGTTCGGGAATTGAAGCATGCGGGTCTTTCATTGACAGTTGAGCTGACAGAGCAGGCGGTTCTGGAAAATGTGGATGTAATTCGATTTATCAACGAAAATTATGGAATTCGTTTTGCAATTGATGACTTTGGTACCGGATATTCATCGTTGCATACGGTGGCGTCTCTTTCTGAAAGTGGCGCAGTGGGTTATCTGAAAGTGGACGGAGAAATGGTCCGACAGATGGAAAATTCCCAGGAAACGTACAAAGTAGTAAATACCATCATTCGAATGTCTGACGCCTTGCGGTTGAAAGCCATTCCGGAATATGTGGAAACCCGTCGTATATCCCAGCGGCTATTGGCAATGGGCGTCAAGATGGGACAGGGAAACTATTTCTGCCCGGCGAGCGCTATCGAAGACTTGATTGCTAAATAGCACTGTGTAGAGACGTGAGCGTTTTGTGTGGGCGTGGATGTTAGAAAAAGAATCAGTCGTTTCCAGTTATTTTGTCTTGCTTTATTCTTATTCGGCACTCAACTTCATTTCACTTGGCTGTAATTCATGATAAGTAACTTGTGACTTGCAAAGGTAAGTCAGAGATAAGGAAACATGCCATTTCCCTTTCTGTGATTTTTCAGCTCGTTTACGAATTAAGGAATGTGCGGATTGGGTGTTTAGGTGCCAAACAGGGCCGGGAATTGAAAATGTTGAATTTTGAGTGTTGAATGACAAAAGACCGGAAACGGGCGATAAAAAGCTCTGATTTTCGTTTCTTTCTTACATTTAACATTCATAATTTGGCATTTAACATCCGGCGGAAAGCGCCGTAGGCCCCGATTCCTAACCGAATGCAAGATGCTGTGCGTGGCAGAGAGCAATTGCCAGTGCGTCTGACACATCAAGCGGCGCTTTCTCCAACTTAATTCCCAACTGAGTTTCAACAAGAAACCTCAACTGCTCCTTGTCTGCCTGTCCATACCCTGCAATGGTTTTTTTTACAGACCGCGGCGCATAGGCAGCCACCGGGATTTCTTTCAGCCCCAGTGCGGCAATTGCGGTTCCCCGAAGATGGGCCAGTTTTACAGTTGATTTTACATTGACACCGGTGAAGATATCTTCAATTGCGGCGGCACCTGGTTTGTAGGTATCCAGAATTTCGTTCAACCGATTGAAAAAGTCCGGTAAAATTATTGAGAGGTCTCTCGATTTGAATCGAAGGGCGATAAAAAAAACAGGGGAGCACTCTCCCCTGCGGTCACTATCCACAATACCGATGCCGGTACATGTTGTGCCGGGATCAATTCCAATAATTCTCATCTATTCTTCCAGTTCGGCCTCGTCAAAATCTATGTTTGACCAGACATTCTGAACATCATCATGATCTTCAAAAGCATCCAGGAGTTTCAATGCGGATTTTAGTTTTTTCCCTTCAACCCGGGCAGTCGTGGTTGGAATCATGGACAAATTAGCTTCCCGCATTTTTATGCCGGCGTTTTCCAGTGCTTCTCTGACCTTTTCGAAATTTTCTATTGCTGTGTATACACCCCAGGTTTCTCCTTCGTCCAGGACATCTTCTCCGCCATTGTCCACCGCAATTTCAAACAGGGCTTCTTCATCAATGTCTTCTTTCTCAATGGTAATGTAGCCTTTTCGGTTAAACATCCAGGATACTGAACCGTTTTCACCGAGGTTGCCGTTATACTTTCCAAAGAGAAAGCGGATTTCAGGGGTGGTGCGGTTCCGGTTGTCTGTCAGGCATTCCACAATCACGGCTACGCCCCCGGGGCCATAACCTTCATAGGTAGCCTCTTCGTAGCTCACACCTTCCAGTTCACCGGTACCCTTCATAATGGCCCGCTTGATGTTATCTGCAGGCATGTTTGCAGCTTTTCCCGTTGCAATTGCACTTCTCAAACGGGGATTGGCACTTTCGTCTCCCCCCCCCAGCCTGGCTGCAATGGTAATTTCTTTAATCAGGCGAGTGAATATCTTACCGCGTTTGACGTCTTCCCTTCCCTTCTTGTGCTTGATGTTTGCCCATTTACTGTGTCCAGACATATTCCCTCCATTTTCATGGCACTATTCCATTATTCATCTTGATTTTATCATATGTCCAAAGGGTCTACAGCATGAAAATGGGGGTGGAATCAGACTTCAACTCTTCAAAAATCATACGAACTGAATTGATACAGCCACATTGCGGGCAACGTTCCGCCCATTCATTCATCTGTGTCCCGCACTGACTGCAATAGAAATGGAAGTCCAGCAGGTGAGCCTGCCCGACCAGTTGCTCAAGGTAATGAACAGCTGTGTGATATTCGCCTTTCCGATGATAAATTCGGGCCAGATAGTAATTCAAAGCCGGGATATATGCCACCTCTCCTTCGAGGCTTTCAAAGATCTCCCGTGCTTTTTCCAACATTTCCAGTCGATAGTACAATTTTCCAAGGTAAAATCGTGCCAGGACATGGTGATTTTCATTGAGGACAATCTGCCCCAATTCTTCTACTGCTGTTTCCGGATTCCCCTGCTCCAGGAGGACATCTTCGATCATCTGCAGGAAAACAACAATGTGGGTACGGGAAAATCCCTGTTTCATCACCGCAAGCATTTCGCTGATTTTTCCCTTCTTGTGCAGTAGCTGGCCATAGCGAACGTAGGCGGGTGTGAAATCGGGAAAGTCGGCAATCAATTCTTTCAAAATGTGTTCAGATTCTCGTGTTTTTCCAAGTTCATAGCGAATCTCAGCCCCTTCATTTTCCGGGAAATGTTCAGAGTCTTCCTTTCTTCCTTTCCAGTAAACTTTGATTGCCCGGACCCAGTCTCCAGATTGTTTCAGATATGTCAACAAAGCCCGATATGCCGTGATCCGAGATTCCTTACGTATTTTCTGCGCCAGTTTAAACAACTCCCGGTGATCCCATTCCAGGTTTGCTTCAGGCAGTACATCCAGCAGTTTCAGGAAAGCCTGAACCGTAGCTTTTCGGGAAAAGGCCTTTCTGAAATCGGTGACAGAACCTTTAAAGTGTCCCAATCGTTTATGGATAACCCCCATGGTCATAAGTATGTCATAGTTGTTCCCTGATTTTCTGTATGCCTTTTCAATGTCTTCAAGTGCATCCTCATATTGATCTGCATACAGGTGGTTCAGAGCGCGGATAAAGTGATGACTGGAACGCCAGGTAAGATTGGCTGCCGGACGAACCGACCGGTACATGAGAAATGCACCCAGAGTCCCGGCAAAAAAGGAAAGAATCAGAACCCGGTCCAGATCCACTTCCAGGCCGGCAGGTAGATGAAATGAGGTTTTCAAGAGTTCATGGTTCATGTACATTGCGGTGCTGATAAAAATCAGAATCAACACAATTAGTGAAATCAGGACAATTGTACGGATTTTCATGACTTACCTCTGGTACCGGATATTCCGGATAATTGTAAAAGCCCGATACAGCTGCTCCAGCAGAAGGCACCGCGCCCACTCATGGGTCAGGGTCATGGGAGAAAGGGAGATGGATTCAAATTTCTTTTCCCTTATTTTTCTGCTGAAACCGTTTTCTCCTCCCACCAGAAACACCGGATTACGGCTGCCGTACGTCAGCTTTTTTTCAATAAACTTTGCAAGCTCACGGGATGTCATCCGTTTTCCCCCTTCATCCATCAGGATGGGGTCGTCCCCTGTGGACAAATAATTCAAAAAGCCAGCCGCTTCCGCCGCAGCGCGGCGTTCAGTATTGGTTTCCCTGCTCTCCGTTAAAACCACGCGCTCCACACGATTGAATCGGTTCACCCGGTTCAGGTAATCGTCTTCCAGTTCCTTTAAGTGTCGGTTCCGGGTTTTCCCCGGCCAGAGGACACTAATCTTCATTTCGCCGAATCAACTTTTCGGCATCTGCCCACAGGCTTTCCAGATTGTAAGTTGCCCGTTTTTCCCCAGTGAAAATATGGACAATAATATCCCCAAAATCAATCAGAATCCAGTCAGCAAGATCATACCCCTCTACACTTAAAGGTTTTTGTCCGGCTTTTTTCAGAATCTCATCGGCAATTGCCTGATTCTGTGTAACGGATGATCCGTTTGTTATGAAAAAAAAGTCTGCAATTGTTGTAAGTTCAGTAATTTTCAGAACTGAAATATTCTCTGCCTTTTTTTCTTCTGCTGCCTGGATAATGTTATCCAACAATCCCATATTTACCCCTTCCTGTATAAATCATGTGTTTCTATGTAATTTAATACATCCAAATTAATCATACCAGATGGTGATTCCCCGTTCAAAATCATTTTGCGTATTTCGCTGGAAGAAATTGCATAATCCGGCACTCTCAGAAGCATTGGACCGGAAAAATCGTTTCCCAACCGGTTTGACAGTGTAATTTTTTTACCAATCACACTGAAAATTCTCTGAAGCGCCGTTTCATCCAGCAATTGCCCCGCCCGGGTTGTGAAAACAATGGAAAATACCCGTATCAGTTGCTCCCAGTCTTTCCATTCAAAGAGATGATTCAGGTTATCCATTCCCGCGATGAAGAAAAAAGGACGCATCTCTATCTGCCTCAGACGGGTCAACAGATCAATGGTATATGAGGGACTTTCACAACTGCTGTCCACGTCCGAAACACTCAACTCCTGAATTCCATTAATGGCCAGCCGTATCATCTCCATACGGTGATGAACCGAAGAAATTTGTTTTCCAAGGGGATGCGTGCCTGCCGGGACAAAACAAACAGAATCGACAGCTTCAAAACCGGCAATAAACCGAGCGATCCCCACATGACCATTGTGAACGGGATCAAAGCTTCCGCCGTAGTAGCCGATCATCTATACCTCATTCAGGAAATGATTTCTTTGGCTCGGTTCTTCCGATTGGGTTATTTCTATCGTTGTGGGAGCCGGCCGGGAAGCTTCAACCAGGTGTCCCAGTTCCGGCACCATCGTGTCCAGTCCTTTCCCGGTTACGGCAGAAATCTGGAAAATCGGGATCTGGTTTTCCCTGCAAAATCGGCTGATTTCTTTCAAGTCGTCCTGAGAAAACAGGCTATCCATCTTGTTTACCGCCACGGCAAAATGGCGATCCAGCATGTTGGCATTGAATTTCTTTACCTCTTCCCGAATGGTTTCAAATTCCTGAACAAGCGAGCCGTGTGGGGTTGCTCCGTCCAGCAAATGGAGAAGAACACGGGTACGTTCAATATGACGAAGAAATTTTATGCCCAGGCCCCGTCCCTCTGCCGCCCCTTCAATCAGACCCGGGATGTCTGCAACGAGAAAAGACTTGAAATCATCATAAGTCACAACACCGAGGTTGGGATGAAGGGTGGTAAATTCATATTCATCCACCTTGGGACTGGCACTTGAAATACGGGAAATCAGCGTGGATTTGCCGGAGTTTGGAAACCCGACCAGTGCCACATCTGCAATCAGTTTCAATTCCAGCCGAATGCTTATGGGTTCAACCACTTGGCCATCTTCCGAATATCGGGGCACCCGGTTGGTTGCGGTGGAAAACCGCGCATTTCCCTTTCCACCCCGGCCGCCTTTCTGAATTACGACCCTCTGGCCATTTTCCAGAATTTCCGTCAGGAATTCTCCGGTTTCAGCATTCCGAACAATGGTGCCCATGGGAACCTTAACGATACAGGGAAGACCATTTCGTCCATGCATGTCCTTGCCCTTGCCGTGTTCGCCCCTTTCTCCACGGTAATGCTGGCGCTGGCGCAATCGGGTCAGACTGTTCACTTCGGCATGGCCCTCAAAAATTATATCGCCGCCCTTTCCACCGTCTCCGCCATCCGGGCCGCCTTTTGGAACATACTTTTCCCGACGGAAGCTCATGCAACCATTGCCGCCACTGCCCGCCTGGATAATCATTTTCATTTCATCTACAAACATAAAAACCACCTGAAACAACAAAGGGGGGCCAAAGGCCCCCCAATAGATCAAGAAAACAGAATTAGTGAAGCGCTTCTGTTATGGTTACAAATTTGCCGAGGCGACCCCGGTCACGGAACCGGACAACACCCGTAGCCAATGCGAATAATGTATCATCTTTACCACGGCCGACGTTTTCACCCGGCTTAAAATGGGTACCACGCTGGCGAACAATAATGGTTCCGGCATTTATCAGTTGACCGTCCTGGCGTTTCACACCGAGACGTTGAGCGTTACTGTCTCTGCCGTTGCGGGAACTTCCCTGTCCTTTTTTATGAGACATTGTTTACCCCTTGATTCCTTCAATTTTCAAAACTGTCAGCAATTGGCGGTGACCTCTCATCCGCTTATACTGTTTCCGTCTTTTCTTTTTGAACACCAGAATCTTTTTACCCTTCTTGTGTTCCAGGACTTTGGCTGTAACGTTGGCACCCTCCACATACGGTGTACCGACTTCTACACTGTCGTCCTTTCCCAGCAGCTTTACCTTGTCCAGATCAATGGTGCTGCCTTCATCTGCCAGCAACCGGTCCACGATGAGAATCTGACCTTCAATTACCTTATGCTGCTTGCCTTGGGTTTCCACTATTGCGTACATGTTCCAAAATCCTCCCTCGAAATCTCATCACACAGCGATTGACTGTATCACAGGTATTGTCTTTACGTCAAGAAAACCCGCGCATAAGACAAAAAAGCCCCACTCTTCAGGAGCGGTGCATTTGAAAATTGGTAGCGGAATTGGTAGCGGGGGTGGGATTTGAACCCACGGCCTCCGGGTTATGAGCCCGACGAGCTACCTGACTGCTCTACCCCGCGTCACCGGATACCTATTATAGCTACCTTCCTTCCCCTGTCAAGAGGAAAAGTCGTTTGAATTTGGCTTTCAGCGGCCGCCTTTCCAGGAACAGCCGGTGAGGACAATGAGCTGGGCGCATTGGGGCGGCAGGTGGAGTATATTCCCGGACCATGCGACTGCACCGGAGCCGTCATTTTCGTTGTCCACCTGGTATACCTGAATCATCTGGCAGGATGCCGGGCTTACTTCCAGGCCGTCCAGAACAAGATGTACCGAGGCTGCCAGATCCCCCGGGTTGCTGAGAAGAACGGCGATGCCGTTTGTTCCCCTGGCCGCGAGATAGTAAATTTTGTCGTTTTCATCTCCAATGGATACGAATTTGTCTGAAATTACAAAGGGGAAGTTGCTATACAGCCTGGAAAAGAGCCGGAAGGCGTAGGCGGAGGGTTTTGCGGTGCCGTTGGCGTCTCCATAGAACAGGCCGGTCCAGCCCCGTTCATGGTCCCGGGGCCCGGCATCCGGTGATGAGTTGGGGTCTCCGTCGCGGTAGTAATATGCCCGGGCCACGTTTCCCTGCTGCAGGGCGATCAGATGGCCTGTGAGGATTGCGGCCCCACGTTTCCGGTTCATGATGTCAAAGAGTTCTTCTTTTGACACTTCAACCGGTTCACCGGCTTCATTGTCTTCCAGCTGGCCGAAGCCGTAGGCCCCGCAGATGAGTTCCACGTCATTGAAAAACCCGGTATTTGCCCAGGAAACAGATTGAAAATCACCGGTTCCATTTAGAAGTGCCCGGAATTGAGTGGCGGCCCGGTAAAATAGTTCCGGATCGTTTTTCCACAGGTGAAAACTGATAAAGTCCGGTTTCAGCCCCAGTGTGTAAAGCTTGTTCAGGAAAACAACGGCCAGATTGTTGTCGCTGGTTCCGGCAATTACATCCACTGTTGGTTTCAGGATTCCCGGGCCGCCTACTTTGTAGTCCGGGAATTCCTGTTTAATTTCCCGGAACGCTTTGGCCCAGAAATCAATGAAGTCCGGGTTGGAACGGTCCCAGAAGTCGCTGTTGGGCCATTCGGTCCAGATGTCAAGGTATTGGAACGCGTTGGGATGCGCTGCCCAGTTCCGATAGCGGTCCACCATTTTTTTCGCCGCAATAATCCAGTTGTTTTCCTGTGTTTCGTCTCTCGGCCCGGCAAAGTCGTGGTGGTTGTACATGTTTTCTACTTCTCCTCCGAGACGGAAGAAGGGTTCGAATCCGTCATCCACAATTGCGGAATAGACGGTATCGCTGGCGTCCCAGTGGTAGTTGCTGTCGTCTGTGGCGTCACAGTCCCAGGACGGATACACACTTGTGTCGGGGCAGCGGAAAATCCCCTCAATGTCCAGGCTGTCGTCGTAGTAGTCGTTGTTCCGTATTGTTGTGATTCCGATGCTCTGCAGTTGTGCGGTTAAGTCAATTCCGTTGGTTTCGGGAACCGGCACCGGCCCGCTGATGACACCGCAGAGGTTTTGGATTGTTCCGTTGGAACCGCTGCTCTCAATGTTGATGGTGTAGGATTCGGCTCTTTCCCTTGCCTGAATCAGCACCGGGTATTGGCCCAGCGGCAGGGTGAGTCTGCCGTCGTCCCCCACTTCCGCGGTTTCCCGGGTGAAAAGTGTGTCGGGGTCAAATTCAGCCATATCCCCCGCTTTTCCCGAGCAGTTTTCCGGCACCAGCCAGGTGACTATGACACCCTGTCCGGCCAGTGTCTGCAGTGTCAATTCGGTATCGTCCGGGTCGGTTCCGTCATCTTTCCATGCTACGTATGCATCTCCCAGCAGCCGATTCGCGCGGTTATACCGGTAAAGCCAGATACCGTCATTCCCTTCCAAAAGGGGTTCCACAGCGGTGAAATCCCGCACAGCGTCGGTGAAGAATCTGAAAGTGCAAGAAGCCGGTGTCCGGGTACCGTCCGCGTTGATCAGGCCGTAGCCGGCCCAGCCTCCGCCGGTGCTTCCGCTTTGAACGCTGTGAACCATGGACAGCTCCGCCCCTGCGCAAAAGGACAAGGTGAACATTTTGACCATGTAGGCGGCCTGATTTTCCGGCCCGCCCTGAATTCCGTTTGTCGCAGTGACAGTGTCGGATGCGGTGGAATTGCTGATTCCGGTTTCGGTGATGACCCATGGTCTTGCGGGGAGTGCGCCGCTTGTCATGGGGGCAAGAAGTTCACCGCTTACAATGGAGCTGAACTGCTGCCACGGGCCGTAGTAGTGGAGTCCGTACACGTCGCATTTGTTCAGCACATCCGGATGGTTGGTTGCGAAGGTGACCAGGTTGGCAAGGGCGTTTTCCAGAAGGCTTGGGATTGTGCCGAGAAGGTGGGGGAATGAAATCAGAACATCCGGATTCTCGCTTTTTGCGGTATCCAGGGCAGTGTTCAGAATTTCCGCGAAGTTATTTGTTCCCAGGGTATCTTTGCCGAAGGTTTCATTGAATATTTCAAAATAATCAATGTCCGGATAGGTGGAAATCACGTCCCGGACATAGGATTGGAGACGGCTGACATGTTCCGGATTGCTCATGTCAATGGGATCGTACGGTTCACCGATACCATTCCATTCCGCTTTGAATCCGATCAATGTGGGCATCACCGTAAAGCCCTGACGGTTGCGGAAGAAGTTTTCCCGGGCGGTGGCATTTTCAGGAATCCATTCGCTGTAAAAGACGTCCCGATTCTGCATTTGCCGGGTTGCGATGCGGTAGGGCTGTCCGGAAGACCACCACGCGAATTCATTCTGCAGTTCTTCCTGCGTCGGTATCTGAATGCCGGAAGCTTCACCGAATTTCGGGAAATTGATGCCGAATTTCGGGAGTGAAGATCTTCCCTTCACCGGTCCGAATTTCCGCTTCGCGTTCAGCGGCATGATTTCATAGCCGCCGAGAAGGCGTCTTGGCGTCACATTGTCATCCCCGAACACGATAATTCCTACAATTGCCCCCGGTTCCGAGGAGTGAATCTGTACACTGCCCCCGGCGGCGAGGTTTTCCCGGGTGAAAAAGCTGCGGAGAAGATCCACCTTTTTTTCAAAGGGGTTGAGGGTAAAATCCGCCGATTCCAGCTGACTGCCGTCCGGGCCCCGCAGGCTCATGGTAACGGTAACAGGGAGAGACAGCGCGTTGACGATGGCGATTCCGCTCCATTCATTGCTTCCTTCAGGGAGATAGGGGGCAATGCCGGTTTCAAAGGGTTCCGCCGTTGCCCGGATTCCTTCCATGTAGTCGGCTTTTGTCACATCATTTCCGCCGAAGAGCTCAAATCCGGTCAGCGGGTGGTCTCCGTATACGTCCAGCCATGCGGTACCGTCGGGAATGGGCGCCGGCAATGCCGGAGTCGCGGTATTTTCACCGGCAAAAAGCAGCACTACCCGCTTTAACGGGTCAATGTTCGTGTGCTGGGTCTGGAGAACATTCCCCGATTCATCCATAAATCGAAGCATGACCCGGTTCTCTTTTGAATTGGGGTTGCCCACCACCAGGCCGGTCCAGTAGAGGGTTTTACTGTAAGCGATATGGGGGAAAATCAGCCTGGTGTTGGTGAAGGAGGTGGCGGGGAGAATCGCGAAGGTTTTTTTGCTGTCCCAGTTTCCGAAACTTTCAAACCCTGAAATCGCGGTTCCCGCTGTCCCTGAAACGGAAACCAGCGCCACATCATCCGGCACGGTTCCGGGATAGATTTCTCCCAGTTCAAAATCTTTCACCTCTCCCGCCGACAGGGAAGCAAGGGAAATAGTCCCTTCGTTGTCGGTCCAGTTCAGCTCGCTGTCTGTCTGACTCAAAATGGAAAACGCGGTGAAAAACTGATTCCGTTCCGGGGCAATATGATTTATCCACATGCCGGAGGCGGGGCCCACATCCGGCGGCCACACCGCGGCGATTCTGTCTCCGCTGTCGTCTGCCTCCACAAGAAGACAGAGGATGCCGCTTCCCTTTACGGTGACATGGGCCGGGGTGGCTGCGCCTTCACTCAAAAGGGAAAGGATATCCACCCGGTCAGTGCCCCCCGTCGGCAGTGTTCCGGTAGAATAACCCAGTTTATCCCATTGTGAATCATAGAGTTCCACTGCAAAGTCCGTGTTTTCCCCGTTTGAGTTGTACAGAACAATTGTGGAGTTCGGAATTGTCATTGTGGCGGATTTCCCGCTGTTCTCTTTGTTCCAGAGTGAAACAAGGGGAAAGTCTGCGCTCTGCTCCGCTATCCCCGTCAGGGGCCAGAAAAAAAGGACAATAAGAATTGTCAGCCGTTTCATTGCCTCCTCCCGCTTTATTGATTTGTATAAAATATAGAATTCCACCGGAGACAAAACAAGGGCTGTTTCGTAAAAGTTTGTAACAATTCCCCCGGTAAGCGCTTCCGAAAATCCCCGCTTCCCCTCCGCTGTTTTGACAAGCCGGGGCTTTAATGGTAATTGTGGATACAGAGAAATCATGGAGGCTGAATGATGTTAAGAGATTTATACATGAAAACCCGGAACTTCCGGACATTGTTCATGCTGCTGTTCTGGATTGCCGCTCCCGTGGTGCTGCGGGCAGGGACTCCGGCGGCAACGGTGGTGACCACAATTCCGGTGGAAACCACGTTGAACAGGAGTGTTACGCCATCTGCAGCGAAAACATGGGTGAAGATGATTGACAGTGCCGAAAAAACACTGGATTTCGGGGAATTTTACCTCACCGGCGACGGCAAAATGCCCTTGAAGAAGGTGGTCGATGCTGTTTTGCGGGCAAAAAAGCGGGGGGTTCGGGTTCGGATTCTCACCGACAGAAAGATGCGGAAAAACTCGGCTGCGCTCATTGCCCGGTTTCGAAAAGCCGGGATAGCCGTTGAAATTTTTGATTGGGGAAAACTCACCGGTGGCGTACTCCACGCCAAATATTTTGTGGCGGATGGCAAGTCCGCCTATGTCGGCAGCCAGAACTTTGACTGGCGGTCCCTGAAACATATCCACGAAACCGGTGTAAAACTGACGGATTCGGCTGTGGTGAAGGGGATTTTGGAAATATTCAACGGAGATTGGGCATTTTCAGCGGGGAATGTCAACGCGTACCGGGAGATGCGGAAATTAAAACCGTTGAAATTCTCCCCTGCCATCCGGCTGCTGGCCAGCCCCGGAAAATTCAATCCGCCGGGTGTAAAAGCGGCACTGCCGGAGTTGGTGCATCTTATTGATGGAGCAAAACGACACATTACCATCCAACTACTCAACTACTCCACCTATCGCCATCACAAGAAAAAACGCTTCCTTGATATTGACAACGCCCTTCGAGCCGCCGCCACAAGGGGCGTTGATATCAAAATGATGGTATCGGACTGGAATAAGCGAGAACCGGCCATTGAGGATCTGAAATCCCTTGCCGCCGTTCCCGGAATCACCGTGAAATTTGTGACGATTCCACCCTCAAAAGAGGGATTCATCCCCTATGCCAGAGTAATTCATTCCAAAGTGATGCGGGTGGACGATGATGTCTGCTGGGTGGGGACCAGCAACTGGGGTTACGATTACTTTTATGCGTCCCGAAACCTGGAGCTTGTAATCCGGAACCGGGCAATTGCGGATAAACTGGACAAACTCTTTGCCGATCTGTGGAATAGTTCATATGGGATGGGGGTGAATCCGAAAGCTGTTTACAAACCACCCCGTATCTATTAATAAGACTTTTTTATTCACCCACAGGGAGGCCTTATGTCAATCAATTTCATAGCTTTCAGCGGAAGTACAAGGGCGGATTCTTTCAACCGCATGCTGCTGGCCCATGCCATTCGGGGGGCATCGCTTCGGGGTGCCAGCGTGATTGAACTTCATTTGAATTATTTCCCCATGCCCCTCTACGATGGAGACCTGGAAGCGGCGGAGGGAATTCCGGAAGCCGCAATCCGACTGAAAGCCCTGTTTGCCGGTGCGGACGGATTTCTGATCGCCTCACCGGAGTACAACGGATTTTTTTCCGGGGTGTTGAAAAATACCCTTGACTGGCTGTCCAGGCCGACGGCGGGGGAAGATTCTCCGGTTCCGTTCAAAGGAAAGGTCGCAGCCGTCATGTCGGCATCCCCCGGGGGGCTGGGCGGTGTCCGGGGCCTGCAGCACCTGAGAACGCTGTTGTCCAACCTGCAGGTGACGGTGATTCCGGAACAGGTGACAATTCCACACGCCCACAAAGTATTTTCTTCGGACGGAACGCTGGCCGACAGCCGCCTCGCCGCAAAAACGGAACAATTGGGCGCGGCGCTGACCGCGTTTGCCGAAAAGATTCGCGGATAGGAAAAAACATGAAAAAAGCCCCGATTTATCTGGACTACAACGCCACAACCCCCATTGACCCGGCGGTTGCGGCAGCCATGCGCCCCTTCCTTGACAGCGTATTCGGAAATCCGTCCAGTTCCCATTCTTTCGGCCTGGAAGCGAAAAAAGCGGTGGAAAGCGCCAGACATCAGGTGGCTGCCCTCCTTTCGTGCCGGCCGGACGAAGTGGTGTTTACCAGCGGCGGCTCCGAATCCAACAACTACGCCATCAAAGGGGCGGCTTTCGCGTACCGGGAAAAGGGAAATCATATCATCACGTCAGCGGTGGAACATCCGGCGGTTCTGGAAGTCTGCCGATTTCTTGAAAAAAACGGATTCCGGGTAACGGTGCTGCCGGTGGATAAAAACGGAATGGTTTCGGTGGCGGACGTGGAAGCCGCCATTACTCCGCAGACCATTCTCATCACAATCATGACGGCAAACAACGAAGTCGGCACCATTCAGCCCATTACCGAAATTGCCGCACTGGCCCGAAAACGGGGCATCCTGACGCACACGGACGCGGCCCAGGCAGTGGGGAAAATCCCGGTCCGGGTGGGTGATTTGGGCGTGGACCTTCTGTCCGTGGCCGGACACAAGTTTTACGGGCCAAAGGGAATCGGTGCCTTGTACATCCGAAGCGGCGTGAAACTGGAAAAACTGGTTCACGGGGCAGACCACGAACGGGGATGGCGTGCCGGAACCGAAAACATCCTGGAAATCGCCGGGCTGGGAAAAGCCTGCGAGCTGGCACTGAACCGGCTTGAAAGAGACACGGCGCACTCCGCGGCACTCCGGGACAGGCTGGAACACGCGTTGAAACGGGAAATCCCGGATTGCCGGGTGAACGGGCATCCGGAAAAACGCCTGCCCAATACCTTAAGCATCTCCTTTCGGGGGGTAGAAGCCAACACCCTTCTATCGGAATTAACTGGAGTGGCGGCTTCCGCCGGAGCAGCCTGCCACACCGACCGGGTGGACGTTTCGTCGGTACTGGAAGCCATGAAAGTACCGGTGGAATACGCCATGGGAACGGTTCGGTTTTCCACCGGCCGGATGACCTCCGAAGGCGAAATTGACCGGGCGGCGAAAGAAATAGTGGCAGCGGTACGGCGACTTCAGCCGGACGGAGCCTCCGTCGCCGCAAATCCCGTTGCGGGCGAAACGGTGAAATTGACCCGGTTTACCCGGGGAATGGGCTGCGCCTGCAAAATTCAGCCTCAACTGCTGGAAGAAATCCTGAAAAAACTGCCGGTTCCCGATGACCCCAACGTACTGGTGGGAGCCGATACAACGGATGATGCCGCCGTATATAAAATCAGCAAAGATACCGCGCTGGTTGCCACGGTGGATTTCTTTACCCCGGTGGTAGACGACGCGTTTCAGTTCGGTGCCATTGCGGCGGCCAACGCACTGTCCGACATCTACGCCATGGGGGCAAAACCGCTTTTTGCGCTGAACATTGTCGGCTTTCCGGTGGACCGGCTGCCGGTGGATGTGCTGGACCGGATTCTGGCGGGAGCAAGAAGTAAAACAAAGGAAGCGGGAATCTTTGTCCTCGGCGGCCATTCCGTGGATGACACCGAACCCAAATTCGGAATGGCAGTGGTGGGAACAGTGCATCCGGATCGAATCCTGGCCAATACCGGCGCCCGGCCGGGGGACGCGTTGATACTGACAAAGGCTGTCGGAACCGGAATCCTCGCCACGGCGCTGAAACAGGGAGCCATAGATGCCGCCGCCTTCGCCCCGGCAGTGGAAACAATGGCGGAACTGAACCAAAAGGCGGCTGAAACAATGGCAAAATTCACGGTTCACGCCTGTACCGACGTTACCGGCTTTGGCCTTGTCGGGCACCTTGCGGAAATGCTGGGTGACGGCACCGTGGACGTGGAAATCCAGGCGGAATCGATACCGGTACTCCCCGGTGCCCGTGAACTGGCAATGGCAGACGTGATTCCCGGCGGCACCCGAAACAACCTTGCCCACACGGAAAAACTCACCGACTGGAACAAAAGCATACCCATGGCCGAGCGGCTGCTGCTCTGTGACGCCCAGACCTCCGGCGGACTATTGATAGCGGTGTCGGAATCGGACGCAACCGCGCTGGTCAACGCACTGCAAACCGCCGGTGTCCGTGCGGCGGCACAAATTGCCCGTTTCACCTCCGGTACTGGAAGGATTCGTGTCGTTCACAACTGAACGCACGGCTCATAACGCGATATGTAAGATGGGTAGTGTCAAGAATTTTTCGCACATTTGAATTCAGCCCTTCTGAACCGGTAACCACCTTGATTCGGTTTTTATTTCAGGGGCAGTGCGGGGATGACCGGAACTTGTCAGGGGGATGGGAGAGTGCTATCTTCAAAGGAGCGGCAGCGAATGTCAATTGTTTTTTCCGTGTCCGGCGGGGTAAAGGAGTCAAGCCACCGTGGAAGATGCCAGAGAAGACGGGATTGCCATTTTAGTAATTGAGGATGACCCGGTTATTGCGGGGTTTCTGCAGACAGGGCTTCGCTATGAAGGGTACCGGATTTCGGCCTGTTATTCCGGAAAAGAGGGGTTGAATTTATTTAAAAACGCTTCTTTTGATTTGATTATTCTTGATATTGTGCTTCCCGATATAGACGGGTTCGATGTCTGCCGCCGGGTTCGTTCCCGCGGGAATGATGTTCCGATTCTGATGCTGACTGTCAAAAATGAGGTTTCGGACCGGGTCCGGGGTTTAGACAGCGGCGCGGACGATTATCTGAGTAAACCTTTCGATTTTGATGAGCTTCTTGCGAGGATCCGGGCTTTGCTGCGCCGAAGCGGGAAGCTTGCGGAAGGGAAGCGGATGGAGGCGGGACGCCTTTCCCTGGACACAGAAACCCGGGAGGTTGAGAAAAACGGTGTCCGAATCAGTTTGACTCCCACCGAGTTTGCCCTGCTGGAGCTTTTTATGCGGCATCCCCGGAGGGTTTTCACAAGGGAAGTGTTGCTGAACCGGATTCTCGGGTACGAGTATGACGGCGGTACAAATGTTATTGATGTACATATTAACCATCTGCGTAAAAAGCTGAATGATTCTCCGGCCCGTTTGATTCGGACGGTTTATGGTGTGGGCTACGCGTTTTACGCGGATGATACGGAAGAATGATGAACCGCATTTTTGACCGCCTGGGGCTGAGAGCAAAGATAAGCCTGCTTTACGCGGTTTTATTGATTTTTTCCGTTGTTCCGGTCAGTTATTATTCTTACTGGAATATCTGGCAGCTGTTTATAAATAACGAAGCAAGCCATATCCGTGCCGAAGCAAAGCCGGTTATCAGTCATTGGCTGAAAAATCGGGAAGTGGGCTTGCGGCATGCGGCCCCGGCAGGCCTTGCCGCAAGGGATGCCCTTGTTCTCGCCCGGGATTTGACTTCCAGAAACACCGCGGCCCTTGTGCTGAACCGCAGCGGAAAGGTCATCGCAAGGGGGAAACGCCTGAGCGAAGAACCGGATTCTCCGGTTCCGGATCCGGAATTTGTTGCAAAGGCCCTGTCGGGAAACAATGAAATTACGTACTGGAACAAAGAAAACGGCATTCTTTACCTGACCTGTCTGATTCCCCTGCGTCCGGAACCGGACAGCCCCCGTGTGTTGGGTGTGATTCAGGTCAGCCGGCCCCTTTCGACGATCAGAAAGATTCTTTTCCGGTACGGCTATATGCAGATGGCGGCGGTGATGATTGTCTTGATTCTGGGAATTTCGCTCGGCCATTGGCTGATTGGTTTAAGTTTAAAGGATTTGCGGAGCCTGTCGCTGGCGTGCCGGGAGATTGAAAAGGGAAATTTTAACCGGAAACCCGGTATCCGGAACCGGAAGGATGAAATCGGAAAACTGGCGGATTCTTTCCAGTTGATGACAGACAGGCTGGGGGAGATGTTCGGTTCGAGAAAGCGGTTTGTTACAAATGCCGCCCATGAAC
>JAADJC010000009.1 GCA_013151025.1 Acidobacteriota bacterium | reverse complement strand
GTCTTCGGTGCTGACAATGGTGTTAACAGCAACCTGGAACCATCATTGAACAAGCCGACGATTCGAAGGTTCGGCGTCTGTAACAGTTTGCCCCAATGGAATGTTTGTGTATACGTGCCTTTTGCAATTAAAGCCTGCTCATAAAACCCCGCAAGTGCAGCTATATCCAGGGAAAATGGAATCCCGGAACCCGCTTCAAAGGGTGCCTTTTCGTCAACAATAACAACCTTGTTACGGTAATCTACAACCGTTAAACTTTTTCCGTCATAGAGTACAGTACTCAAAGGGGTATTCATCGCAGTGAGGAGATTCACCATGAAATGTTTTTTTGTATCTACCTGGAGGTAGGCCCGAATCCCGTGAATGGATTGCCCGTCCACCTGTCCTTCCACTCGAAATAAGGTGGACACCACACTCATTGATTCACCGGCGCCTTGAGTTTGAACCGGCTTGCGGATACAGGACACTGCCAGTAACAGGCAGATGCTACTGATCCAGAAAAGAAATCTTTTTCTTGAGAGATGCTTCATCCACACCTCCATTTTCAATGGCTTCCAGCCATAATTCCCGAGCCTTCCGGAAATTCCCCTTTCTGAAATAAACCTCACCGAGATGCTGGCATATTTCCCCATTTTCCGGATTCTTTTCGTATGCGAATCTCAAGTTATCCTCAGCGGCATCCAGTTTTTCGAGGAGGAGATACGCATATCCCAACGTGTCTCGATAAGTCGGACTCTCCGGCACCAGATCCACCGCCGTTTTTGCCAGCATCAATCCTTCTTTCAAGTGACGATGGTAGCTTAGCAGCGAATAGCTGTAATTGTTCAGTAACAACGCATCCTTCGGATACACTTTTAAAAGTTTTCTGTACAGCGAAATTACTTCATTCTGCTTCCCTTTCCGATCATAAATAAATGCGAGGGGAACTCCGACATCTCGGTTATCCGGCTCCATTCGGTGGGCTTTTTTCAATTGAGAAAAAGCTCGTTCGTAGTCTTCCAGGGCATAAAATACCATGCCCTTAAAATAATACTTCAAAAAGGAGGGATTCTTCTTGAGTCTTACCAACAGTAGATTTTCAAATCCATCCTGCCCCCTTGAAAGTGCAGTCGCTGTCTGAATAGCCTGTTTTGTCCGATTGTTCAGAACATCTATGTACACAAGATCACTTTTCAAATCCATAGAGTCCGGAAATGCCTGAAGTCCATCCTTCGCAACAGTTAATGCTTTCTTATAATTACCGGAAGCCACCAGAACTTTTAGATAGTCCCGCATTACTTCGAGATGCACACCCTCTCCCCACCCGCTCAGGTCAGAGGAAAGAGATCGGCTGAAAAATACCGCCGCCTTTTTATACCGGTGTCGACGACCAAGACAACTGGCCATCGAATACAGGGAAAGCGGTGTCGGGTTCTTCTTGTACCTCTCATTAAAAACCTTGTTAACTGTTTTACAGTCCGATGCCGCAAGGGCAACAAACATAAATTTATCCCATTTCTCAAACGAACCGGGAGCGGCCTGAATCTGCTGTTGCATCAACTTCAGGGCTTCTTTATAAAAGCTATGGGAAATTGCCTGATTGATCACATGGTTCAAAAAATCCGGACTCTTCAGATGGGCATTGGAAAGCATCTTTATCGTTTTACGTAAGCGATTTTTCAGTCCCGCCGCGTCATACACATCCAGCATCACCGCAAGCAACTGCGGTTGTCTTCGCATTTCCAGGGGAAATGACTCGTATAATTTTGCCGCTTCCTCTGGTTTATTCAGTATTGCAGCCATTTCCACCGCTTTGGAGCCGGCCTCCCTGTCAGAAGACAGTTCCCAGCCCTTCAGGAGATTGTCGTAGGCCTCTTGCACAATGTCATCAGAGGGCATACCCGCGCGGTACAGACCATAATACATATCCCCCATGGAAGCGAAGAGACGGCCGTCTTGTGGAAAAGCACGTATTCCCTCTTCCAGTACGGAAATCGCCTTTTCCATCGTGCCCTGATAGGCATAGCAATCCGACAATTCCAGATAAATAGCCGCATCCCGGAAAAGCGCCTTTGCCTTTTCAAAGTGGGGAATTGCCTTCCCGCACTCGCCACTGGAACTGTAATATACACCGACAAAGTACTCAGTCAGGGAAATATCTGCTGCGGATTTCGCATCATCCCCCGCCATTCCGGTCAGCGAAAGAAATATCATCAAGCCTGCAACAATTAGTCTTCGAACCATTCATCTCTCCAACTCGGATAATTTCGCAAAAATGGAAGAAAGGCTGTAAGCCGAATTCTGTCGAGAACTGCCATTCATCTGGGACTGCCATTGCTGACAGCCTCATGCGGCCTACCCGGAAACTCAGGCGGACCGCCTTCAATCGTTTCCCTATTTGGCCTTGCTCCACGTGGGGTTTACCATGCCCTGCCCATTACTGGGCAGGCGGTGAGCTCTTACCTCGCCATTTCACCCTTACCGTCACCGGAAACCGGCATCGGCGGTATATTTTCTGTGGCACTTTCCGTCGCCTCACGGCGCCCGGGCGTTACCCGGCACATTGTCCTTCGGAGTTCGGACTTTCCTCGAGCTTTCACCCGCAGCAGTTCGCCTTTCTTCCGACGGAAGTATAACACAGAAAGGACATATTCAGCGTCCAGTTTTTAATGTTCTGCAGGAAAAAGAAATACAAGAAGTGGGCGTTATGCGTTGGGTGTGGACGTCGGAAAGCGCGAGTGCGTGTGTACGAAAGAATCTTCGCGCGCTTCGCGGGGAAATCCCACTCTCTTCTTTCTGTTCTGTATCTTTTCCGAACTTAAACTTAAACTTCTCTTCTCGCCCCCCTTTGCGCACTTTGCGAGAGTCCTTTTCCCCATCTTCTTTCCCATTTCCATCACATTTGCAATTCCACTTATCTGTTTCAAAATTGATTGTCCGGAATGCTTCTCTTTGCGATAGAATGGAGGGGAAAACAAGAAAGGAGCGACACCGGATGAATTGGGAACTCCAGCTTCAGAAACTGGTTCAGACTGAAACGGAAATTGACGCAAGAAATGTCTGGAAAACGTGCACAGACTATATCCCCTTCAATTACCGGTTTGAACACACCAGGAGCGTGGTAAACACCGCCCGCTACCTGCAACGCCATGAAGGTGGTAACTTGAGGGTAATTATTGCCGCAGCCTGGCTCCACGACATCGCCAAGCGCTTTGATATGAAGGATGAACCGGGACCCCATCACGGAATCTTAAGTGCAACCCGGGCATCTGAAATCCTCAGAACCCTGGATTTTACTTCTAAGGAAATGGAATGGGTTCACGAAGCGATTGAGCATCATGTGGGCCTCTTTGCAGATAATGTCAAACGCTCACTGGAAGCAGATATTATCTGGGATGCAGACAAACTGACAAAGGTCGGAGCGGTTTCCATCGGCCACGCCTTTTCTATTGCGCCCGCCTTCGGACGAGTCACAACAGAGGGTATGATTCAGCGGGGAGTGAACTGGCTCCAGGTCATCGGAAAGACTGTTTCCGCTTTCAAAACCGAAACAGCCCGAAAAATCGGCCGCGATCGCATGGCATTTTTGACCGGCTTCTACGACAGACTAAAAAGTGAATATGAAATGGAGGATGACTATGCTTCTGGCGATTGATATTGGAAACACGAACACTACACTGGGGGTTTTCCGGGACCAACTTCTTATCTTCAACTTCCGCTTGACGACCCGCATCGGCCAGACCATGGACGAATACGGGATTTTCGTCCGAAATCTCCTGTCTCTTGCGGGAATTCAGCGGAATACTTTATCCGGTATGGTTGTGTCCAGTGTCGTACCGCCACTGGACGACGTAATTGAGACCATGGCAAAAAAATATCTCGATCTTGAGCCCATGTTTATTCGCCCGGGAATCAAAACCGGCCTTGCCCTGAACGTGGAAAGCCCCTCCGATGTCGGTGCAGACCGCATCGTGGACTGTGTCGGGGCATTATCCCGCTACGAACCCCCTTTCATTGTTGTGGATTTCGGAACTGCCACCACTTTTGACGCCGTAAGCGAAAATCGTGAGTTTCTCGGCGGAGCCATTTCCCCCGGACTTAAAATTTCAGCCGAATCTCTTTTCCACAAAGCGGCTAAACTCCCGGAAGTCCCTTTCCAGAAACCGGATATGGCAATCGGGCGAAATACCGTCACCAACATTCAGTCCGGCCTTTTTTTCGGATATGTCGGACTGGTAAACGGCGTATTGTCCCGAATGAAAGCCGAACTGAGTAAAAACAGCCAAGTCATTGCTACAGGGGGTCTCGCATCCGTAATTGTGCCGGAATCCCCCCTTATTGACGCCATTGATGAAGATCTGACACTGGAGGGATTACGCGTCCTGTATGAAAAAAACCATGAACGGTATTGAGTTTCGGGAATATTTCAAACAGATTGAAAGCTACTTCGCATTGAAGCGGGAACAGATATTGCTCCTTTCTCCGGAAGAATTCCAGCTCGTGGATCGCTTCTTTCAGGAAAATGTGCCTGTGGAGCTGATACTCAGAGGAATTGACCGCTTTTTTGAAAAAAAGAAAAAAAGCAGGCGAAAATCACGACGACCTGTTTTCCTTACCCATGTTCAGACAGACATAGAGGAAATTATCCACGATTACAACCGAAAAGGCATCGGGTCACACCTTGCTTCCGGCCCGACTGAAACGGAATTTGTACAGGAGAAACTCACCATTATCCTGCATCGGCTGGAAAAAGTCAGTGGAAACGCGAAGACGCCAGCCTCAAAAGCAACAGAAAAAATACGGCCTCTACTGGAACGCGCGAAAGAAGAAACAATGGAAGAAATTGAAACAGAACTTGAAGCCATATCAAAAGTTGCAAACAATGAGATATTTGATACACTTGACCCTGAAATAGAACGAAAGGTAGAGGAGAGGATTCGCACAATTCTGGAACAGACGGATCACAGTATTTCTAAGGACATTGAAAACCGATTCAAAACCGACACCGCCCTTGAAATGCTTGGATTTCCCGTCATATCCCTTTACACCTGACCGGGAGGTAACATGGCTGTTTCCAAAAAACTTCTTCTTGTATTTGCCCTTCTCCTCCTTGTGCCATCCGGCATCGCCCAGGAGAGTACTCAGAAGATCACTCAGTACGCCCCGGCGACAGAAATCGAAGCAGCCCCTCCCCTTGACTTTTCCATCATTATCAATAGCCGGGTCCGGCCTCTTAAGACCGTAATGGAAGATACCATCCCTTATTTCCTTCTTTCCTCCGTGTTCAAAGCACTGTCGCCCAATGTCATCACTGTCAATATGACAGACAGCACCCACGCGGAACTGATGATCAGTGAAGAAGAGGTCTTCAATTTTAATTTAAAAAGCGGTGTCATAAAAGAAAAAGAGGGAGACAGAACCCTTGCCGCAGATATAATATGGAAAGAGAATAAACCATACATTCGATTTGATTTTTTTACCCGTGCGCTTCCCATGATTCTGAGCAAGGAAGTGTCCTTTGACTCCACTACCAATACGTTTTTTCTGGGGAAACACGCGGAAATCCGTCTCAATTACAAAGTCAAAGTTACACCCCAATATTCAGTCCTTTCCCTGCTCTTTCCTGCCCGTTCCCGCTACCGGATGGAAGAAGACAAGGAAGCAAAAACGGTTCGGATTGTCATCAATTCCCAGTTCCGCAAACCCGATGCCGAATTTCTCACTCTTTCCAATGACTTTTTTTCCGTACTGGACTACAAACTGGAACCATCCAGAACTACAATTACCATGTCGGTTACGGACAAAGTTCAAACGGTTTCCAAAGCCTTCGACCGCAATTTCAATCGGCTCCGGGTGTATTTCTATTCTCCCGAATTCTACAATCCCATCACCGACACACTGAACCAGGCTCTGCCGATTTACAAACCCACATCCGGTTCCGTCCACAAAGTTATCATCGATCCTGGACACGGCGGACAAGACGAAGGTGCCATCGGACCCAAGGGAATCATGGAAAAAGACATTACCCTTGCAGTCGCCTACAAACTGGCCGGTACCCTGAAGAAACGGGGATATGAAGTAATAATGACCCGCTATTCAGACGTTTTTGTACCCTTAAGCGACCGTACCGGTATTGCCAACACCAATAACGGGGATATATTCATCTCCATCCATACCAATGCCTCCACAAGAAAAGCAGCAGGCGCCGAAACTTATTACCTCAGCCTTAAAGGAACCCAGACTGTTTCCGATACCGTGGCATTTGAAAACCGCCAACTGAGTAAAGGTGAAAAAGCAGATAAGTCAAAGAAAAATGACCTTCTGTTCATCCTATGGGATATGGCCCAGACTGAATACCTGAAAGACAGCGCCCTCCTTGCCGAACAGATCCAGAATGCCATGAATGACCTCACAGGCATCCGGAACCGTGGCGTAAAACAGGCTAACCTCGTCGTGCTTCGGGGAATGAACATGCCCGGTGTATTGGTGGAAGTCGCATTCATCTCAAATCCCTCGGAAGAGGCCAGGCTTGTTCAGGATAGTTTTCAGCAACGCACCGCAACCGCCATCGCGGATAGCATTGACCGCTACAAAAAACTCCAGGAAGAACGGATGAAACCGGCACTGGAGGCTCCGCCAGCAACAGGAACACCTCAATGAACCGACTGGTATTATTAACCGCACTGTTGACGTTACTTCTTGCATTATCCGGTTGTGGGAAATCCGCACCCCCACCCACAGAAAAAACAGGGAATGAAAATTCCGAAAAGCAAGCGAACGTACCGCCACAACCGCAATTATTGACACAAACCCGTATCGTCAGCCTTTATTTTGGCAGCCCTTCCCAATATGGTCTGACTGTGGAAAGACGCAAAGTATTTGATATTCCGGACAAACCCTCGATGATTCTCCAAGTCCTGTCTACCCTGGAATTCGGTCCCCGCACAAAGCTCTTTCCTACCATCCCGGCCACCCTCAGTGTCCACAATGTGTTTACAGACGGAAAAACAATCTTTATTGATTTACACCGGGAACAGAACCACGCCAGAATAGGTGGAATTGAAGGGGAATCCCTCCTGATCCACTCCCTTGTCAACACCGCCCTTGCCGTCTACCCTGAATTCAAACGTGTCCGCTTTCTCATGAACGGCGCGGAAACAGACAGCCTTCTGGGCCACATTGACGCTACCCAATCCTTCATCTATAACAGGAAAATTGTCCGTAGACGATAGCACGGGCCAGCAGGCTCGGGACCCCCGACCACCGAACGAGAGCGGAACTGCGTCAGGTCGCAACCATCAGGTTTGCTCTTCCTTGCCCCGTTCACGTTCGGCACCCGAAGGCCCAATCCGCAGCCCCTCAATTCGATTCAGAAACCGAATTGAGAGAAGCCCCAGGAAGAGAAAGGTCACCAGAAACATCATCAGGCCAAAAAAAATGATAATAGAAGTCATAGTTCTTTTATTATAGCAAAATAGCAAAGCGGGAACAGACACCTTGAGAAAGTTGCCAACCCCCGTTGCACTCTCTGCATTTTATCTCTTTTCTTATTTGACGCCCAGACCCACTCATCACGCCCCACTCTTTTGCCGCAAGATTGTGAGACCACTGCAGGTGGGGATATGATGGACAGAAAAACCATTGTGCATTCCCTGGTATTCATGAGATTCATCCCAATCGGCTTGCAGAAATTCCTGGACGGCACGGATGACACCCCTTTTGTTATTCCAGCCACCGCCAAGGGAACCGTCCTTCCGCCGAAAGATGGTTTTCATGTTGGTATCGTGGAAGATCATTGTGCCTGCCGGGCCAAGGTACGGTAACCATGCTTCGATTTCAGTTCTGGTATGGTCGTAGGTGTGGCTGGTGTCAATGAAAAGGAAGTCAATTGGGGGGTCAAACCCTGTTTTGTCCGCAAATTCGGGGAAAAACTTCGCGAATTCAATATCGTCCGCAAGAATGAACCGCCATTTTTCGTAATCCGAATGAAAAACAGTGGGTTCCATGTCCAGGCTGATGAGCCAGGCATCTGTCTTCTCTGCCGCACGGGACAAAGCAAAGGTGGATGCCCCGGTGCGAACCCCCAATTCCACAATTACTTTCGGCTGAACCGCCAGCGCTTCCTTGTACAAAGTTGCCAGATGATCGCTGATATCTGTCCGTTTTCTTGCAAACTGACGGATTTCCGTAAGCTCAGCATCATCATTTTCAGTGTATTTTTCTCCTGGAATCAGAAAATTATATGCCCCCAGTATCCCCTTTGCAACCAGTGTCAGCGCTTTATTCATTGGCGTTCAGAACCTCTTCGACCAGTTCGTTGTGAATGAGAGCGTTGCTGGCCACCAGTTCTTTGCCGAATATGGTGAAAGGATTTCCACGGTAGTCGGACAATCTGCCCCCGGCTTCCCGGACAATCAGTTCTCCCGCTGCCATATCCCATGGTTTCAGGCCAATTTCAAAATATCCGTCCAACCGGCCGCAGGCAACGTAGCAAAGATCCACAGACGCCGCGCCGCCCCGGCGAAGCCCCTGCCCTTTCAATGCAACCTGCCGCATCGGCGCAAACAGTTCATCCATTACTTTGGCCCTGAAATACGGCAGCCCCGTCACCAACAATGCCTGCCGCACACAATTGACAGTGGAAACAGCAATGGGTTTTTCATTCAGAAATGCTCCGGCATCTCTCATTGCAAAAAAAGTTTCTCTCATCACCGGAATTTCCACCAGCCCGGCCTTTGTGTCATCGTCATATCGCAATCCACAGGAAAAAGCAAAGAAGGGATAGCTGTGAGCAAAATTCGTAGTGCCGTCCAGCGGGTCGATCACCCAGCTCCAACCACTTTTCCCCCGATGACTGCCACTTTCCTCAGCCAGGATGGAATCGTTGGGAAAAATTGCCGTAATTCTCTCAAGCACCGCGTCTTCCACCGCCTTGTCCGCCACGGTCACGATGTCCACATCACCCTTAAATTCATAGCCGTCAAGGTGACCGTAGTGGTTCATCAGCAGGCGGTTCGCCAGATGGCCCAATTCTTTCAAAAGCCCCACCCGTTCCCGCAAATCAATACATTCAAACTGCTCATCAAGGTGGTGAGTGCTCAAAAAATCTCCTTTAACTGTCGAAAATCCGTAATTTCATGGAATCGGCCATTGTGTTTCAAAGGTACTTCTTCAAAATCCCACGCCCTTTCCTTTTTCACCAGTACCGTACCCATTCCGATTTCGGCAGGGGGATTGATGTCGGAACGGGGACTGTTTCCTATCATCCAGGACTCATCGGGACTGATATTGAGTTTGTTCATCAGCTCCCGGTAATGCTCCGGAGTCTTGTCCGGTATGACAAAAATATCTTTGAAATAACCGGCCACATCGGCTCTCTCCACTTTTCCGGATTGCTCGTCTTCCACACCCTTGGTTACCAGAAAAAGGGGATAACGTTCCCGCAGGTACTGAAGCGTATCGGCAACACCGGGATATAATTCCACAGAATGAAGATGGACACTCCGCTGAATTTCGTCCAGCAGTGCCGTGTCTTTGGATGTTTTTTTCCTTCCTGTTTTTTCGTAAAAAAACAGCATGGTTCGCCGCATGGCCTCCCGATACCCCATGGAGCCAAATCCGATTTCATGGGTTCGTTCCGAATCAATCCGGCTTAATGTTACGTTCACTTCATCCCGAACAAATTCCGCCTTCTCCATCCAGTCCAGAAACCTGTCCCGTGCCGCTTCAAAATAGGTGAAATTTTCCCAGAGTGTGTCATCCGCGTCAATAAAAAGTGTCCATCTCATAACAGTAAAAGAGTATAGCACAAAAGGGAAGAAAAGAAGTGATGAGTGAAAAAACAGGGAATTAGCCATCGGCAATTCTTTGATTTCTCTCTACTCGCACTTTCACTTGCACTACTCTTGGCCAACTCCCTGTCTTTGTCACCCTTCACTCATCCGGCTGCACCGCAGCGGGAAGTCAGAAGCGTTTGGTGAAAAAATGGCAGTAAGGGGTTTTGCCGGTTTTTGTGTAGTAGTCCTGATGGTATTCCTCCGCCTTCCAGAAATGTCCTGCTTTGTGAACCTTTGTGGCCACATCATAGCCCTTTTTCTTCAATTCCTCGATGGTTTCATCCGCGGTTTTTTTCTGTTCGTCGCTGGTGTAGAAGATTTCAGAACGGTACTGAGAACCCACATCCGGGCCCTGGCGGTTCCACTGAGTCGGATCATGAATCTCGAAAAAATATCTGCATAATTCCCGGTAAGAAATTACATCCGGGTCGAACACAACCTCCACAGCTTCCGCGTGACCTGAATTTGTGTAGCTGACATCCTTGTAACTGGGATGCGGCTTGTGCCCGCCGGTGTAGCCCACCGTGGTATCCAGCACACCCTTCTTTTCTTTCAGCAATGATTCCACACCCCAGAAACAGCCGCCGGCGAAAATTGCCACTTCCCGGCGAGGTTTCGTTTCCCTTACAACCGGGGGTAGCGGTTCCCCTTTCGGGACGAAAAGTAACGAAACAGAGTTTACACAATGACGCGTATTCTTCCGTGTAAAATGCTCGCCGATAAACACATGGCCCAGGTGAGCATCACAGTTTGCACACAAAATCTCTATCCGCTTACCATCCGGATCCGGAATCCGTTTCACCGCACCTTTTATCTCGTCATCAAAGCTGGGCCAGCCGCAATGTCCATCAAACTTGTCATGGGATTGGTAAAGTGGCGCACCACAGCGTTTGCAGACATAGGTTCCCCTTTCATTGAACGTCTCATACTTTCCGCTGAAAGGACGCTCCGTACCCTTACGCAGAATAACCCGTGCCTCTTCGGGTGTCAGTTTGCGGTAATTCACAGCCTCTTCTCCTCTAATGGATAAACCAGCCAAAAGAATCAAAACTGGCAATAATAATCGTTTCAATCGTTTCCTCCCTGAACAGCACCTATCAACTATTGATAACAATACTCAATATTGACTTAAAATTCAAGAAAAAGGAATGAAATAAAATTTTAAATAACTTTTAACAACAAATCAATGAAACAACCATGCAAGAAAACCTGCCGCCAACAGCGACGGAATCATGTTGAGTACCTGAATCTTACGGATTTCAAGAATATTGATCCCCAACCCGATTAGAAGCAGCCCCCCTGTGGCCGTAATTTCGCTTACGACGGGAGTGGACAGCACAGCACCCAACTGCCCGGCCAGGAGTGTCAAGCCACCCTGGTAAAGCAGGAGTGGAACCACGGCGAAAAGAACGCCTGCACCCAATGAAGCAGACAGGGCAATGGAAGAAAACCCGTCCAGAACCGATTTTGCAAGGAGCAAATCCGGTTTACCACCCATTCCCTCTTCAATTGCACCGAGAATGGTCATGGAACCCATGCAAAAGAGCAGAAACGCGGTAACCAGTCCCTCTGTGAATTTTTCGTTTCGGGAACGGACTTTTACCTTCAGCCAGTCACTCATCCGATTAATTCCCTTTTCCAGTCCAAGAAGCTCTCCCGCAACAGCACCAATCAAAATTGAAAAAACCATAATCAGAAGATTCTGGGTTTTCAAAGCCATCTGAAACCCGATGAAGAGGGTAAACAACCCGATTCCCTGAAATGCAATCCGGGTAATCCGAGGGGGAAAGCGCGAATGAATTAACAATCCCACAACACTCCCAGCCACAACTGCGGCCGCATTTACAACAGTCCCTGTCATATTTCCTCCCGCACCCTTTTATTCATGTCCTTCGCATTATATACTGAAAAACATCCGGAAACGAAAAATCGTTGTCCGAAAGGGAATCAGAATACAGTATGGTGAAAAGCTGGAAAGAATTGGAAGGAAATACGAAGTCCGGTATCACGGGCATCATGGGCCACGAAAGTGTCATCATGGATGACACGATGGAGTTGTTTTGCCTCCGAAACCAATACACCAAACAGATTCTCTATCAACGCCTCAGCCTCAATATGCGGGAATTTTTCCAGGAAAGGGCTGCCATTCATCAATTTGAAGCCGGATGTAACCGGGAAAACGCCGAATGGAAAGCATTGAGGGAAACCGTTCTTGAATAATTCCCCCATACCCTTGAATAATTTTATTTATATCGCTTACAAGGCTTTGCTCAAGTTATCCAGAATATCTCCATACGCCTTTGCCAGATCCCGGCCCCCTTCATGAATTCGGCGCATGGAGAACTCAAAGAAATAAAT
>JAADJC010000068.1 GCA_013151025.1 Acidobacteriota bacterium | reverse complement strand
TTTCCCAGCCAGTGAGCCCGAAAGCCAATAGCAAACAGAACAGTAATTCCAATAAAAAAATCCCAATTTGAAGTATGCGGCGCAACAATCATCATAAATTTTTTGTCCTCGGGGAGATTACCCTCAAACTTCCATCCCATCACCCATAGAATAAATCGTCCGATGCTTCTGGTAAAAAAATTACCGAATCTCTCCAGCCCGTCCGGAACCACAGGAATATTCATTGCCATTTATGTTTCACCTCTGCAAACCGTTTTTCACGGGTGTAATTCAATTTAACTCCCGGAACCTTCTCCCCTCTGCAGAATCCGGTCCCGAACAATGCATTGCTTCACGTCCTCTGGAACCGGAACAGGATAATCACCATCAAAACAAGCCGCACACCGCTCTTTCCCAAAAACCCTGTTCAAACGGCCCACAGACAGAAACGTCAAAGAAGTCACACCCAGTTCCCTGGCCATTCTGTCCTCCAGTTGTTGGAGATTTTCTCCCTCAAAACTCTCTCCTTCCAGACCCAGCTCCAGCATCATCCGGTAGGCAACCAACTCTTCACGGGTAGACATGTCAATACCATAAAAACAGGGGTGGATTACCGGGGGAGAATAAATCGCCAGATGAATTTCTTTCGGCTCTTTGTATTCCAGAGTGGATACAATCTGTTTCAACGTATTTCCCCGGACTATGCTGTCGTCAATGAGCAGAATCCGCCGCCCCCTGACCTCTGCGTCAATGGGATTCAGTTTCAGCCGGAGAGCGGATTTTCTGGCACCCTGGTTCCCCATAATGAAGGTCCGTCCACTGTATCGGTTCTTGATAAATCCCTCCCGAACAGGCACACCGACTTTCTCGGAAAACCGAATGGTGGAGGGCCTTGCTGTGTCCGGAATCGGCATCACCACGTCCAGATCATAACCGCGACGCGCTTCCCACTCTTCTGCAAGCAATTCTCCCAACTTCAGGCGAACCTGATATACATCATCGTCATTGATGCGGGAATCCGGCCGGGCAAAATATATATACTCAAAAATACAGGGTCGTCTCCCTTTGTAATCGATTGTTTCCCGAAGTGGTTCCTTACCGGGTCGAAAGAAAATCACTTCTCCCGGCGCCACCGATCCCACAGTATCGAAATCCAGTACATCCATACACACACTCTCGGACGCCACCATATACGCATCCCCCTTCCGTCCCCACATGGCCGGACGGATTCCATACGCGTCCCGAGCCACAAAAAGCGTGTCCTCTCCTCCGATATTCATGATTCCCACGATAGAATACGCGCCCTTTGCCATTTTATAAGTCTCCATCATGCCCTGCAGCACATCTTCCACTGTATAAGACGACTTTGGCTTGCCGTCACCGTTCATGATTTCTCTGGACAGTACGTAGAGCATGGGCTCAATATCACACCGGCTGGAAAGATAATTGGATTGTTCAAGGAGATGGTTCTTCATTTCCTCGAAATTCATAATGTTACCGTTGTGAGCCATGATAATGCCGGGCCAACGGCTGTAAAAAGGCTGAGCATCCTCCTTGCTGGCACTTCCCATGGTCGGGTACCGCACATGGCCGACGGCGCAGCTTCCTTCCAGCCTTTTCAGATCTTCATCGCCGAAAATGGTATGAACCAGCCCCAGATCCTTGTATAAACGGAAGTGATTACCCTTCTTCGTGCCGATACCTGCAGAGTCCTGACCCCTGTGCTGTATTGCCTGAAGTGCGGTTGCAACATGTCTTGAGGCATTTTCCAAACCGATCATTCCCACAAAACCACACATACTCCCCTCCAGTTCGAAATCACCCTCCCAATCTAAACGATTTCACGAAAAACATCAAAACCTTTCTCTGATTGGGAACCAAAAGTTGGAGTAGCGGTAAGAAAATTCAGGGAGTTGGTAAAAAACAAGTGCGAGTGCGAGGCAGACAGGGCAAGATACGAGTTGAACCGTTTCCAGTCTTGTCTGAATTCTATCTGGCACTCAAACTCAACCTTGCCTTCCACTCAAACTTGACTCCGCTTTCCGCTTCCTGTGTTATAATTGGCCTTGAACTGAAACAAGGGGGGGGGCGTTGCGGATCATACCGGTTTCTTCTGGAAAGGGCGGCGTTGGAAAAACGACATTTGCCATGAATTACGCCTTGGCATTGTCCCGTACCCACAAAACCGTGCTCATTGATATGGATACCGGGACGTCCAGCCTGCGCAATTGCCTGGACGCACCAGTCCAGAAAGACCTCTACCATTTTCTGAAGAAAAATGCCCGCCTGGATGAATGCCTGACGCCTCTTGGCCAGAAACTGGATCCGGATAGTGTTTTCAGAAAATTTTCCTTTATCGCCGCACCGAAAAATTTTATCTATGATGTGGTCAATTTTTCAAAGGATGTGAAACTGCGCCTCATTAACGGAATCAACGACATTGATGCCGATTTTGTCATCTTGGATGTAAAAGCCGGAATAGATTACAATGTAATTGAGTTTCTCCCATTTACCAACACTGGAATCCTGTTGTTTACGCCGAAAAACAAGGCCGCGACCGTTACGGCATCCGAAATGACAAAGGCCATCCTTTTTCGGATGATCCGCCTCATTTTTCAATCCACGGAGGTTCTGAACCGACACTTCCCCAACATCAATGAAAATGACACCAAGCTGTTTAATGAATTGATTGATCTCGTGGAAGACGGGTACGACGAACAGTTGAAATCCCTGGATGACTTTCTGCTTATGATTGAGGACGAGTTCCCGGACAAGCGGTTTGTCCATCTTCTTCGCCACGCAATTGAACATTTCCGGGTGTATTTTGTCCTGAATATGTTCGATTCCATCGAAGAATCAACTGACACTGTTATCAAACCCTTTGTGGAAAATATTTATTCCACGGTTTCTGATAAGGTTATCATCCACAATCTGGGCTGGATTGTTCGTTCCGAAGAAATCTACCGTTCCACAGTGGATGCGGTTCCATTTGAAATCGCAAATTACTATAGAAAAAGAAAAGCCGAGAAACGAAAGAAACGGAAAGACAGTGATCTGAGAAGTTTACTGGGACTGGAACGGGCAAAAAAGCACAGAAAGAAAGTGAAAACAGAAAATACATCTGAAGAAATCAATCATCAGGTAGATTTGTTGAAAAAAATGTACATGAACGGCGCAGGCAATGATCCCGCTACCAATCTGAGTTTTATAACCGATCGCTCCCTGAGTATATCGCAGAGTATGGTCCACCGTTTTGGGATGCGAAAAATCTATACCAATGAACATTTTTTGGAGAAATTCTTCACGGAAATGAAGCAACACCCTGAAATTTCCACAGGTTCCAAGTCTCTTTCACGTTGAATCTGCAATTTCCAATAGATTGAATTTTTACGCTTTTTTTTGAGCAACCCAGTTGTTGTAGCGAAGCATATAAGCTGGAACAATGTCTTTTGCGGCAAATCCGAGATATTCGGCATACGCCACAATAAACCCACGGACATAGACAGCCGCATCCGGTAACTGTTCAAAGTCTTCCATCTCAAGCGCCCGAAGATAGTTCTTCCCGACTTTTGTACGCCGGGAAATCTCACCCAGTTCCACACCGATCTCAGTTCTGGCCCGAAACAAAATTTCTCCCGTAATCAAAGTACCCTCGTCCAACTTTCTGTGCCCGGGTGTTGGGACCTGGGAACGTGTCTTCATCCGGCTCTCCAGAACTTTATATGCTTCTTCAATTCCACTGAGTAATTCCAACCGTCTTGTTTCCGAAAATTCCCGCATTCCAGGTACCATAGCATTTGATTCGGAAGAATGAATCCGTTTCAACATCCGATAGGCATGTTCAACTTCCTGGAGAGTCGCCCCCTCCTCAATTTCGAGGATTATGTAATATTTCCCGAGATCACTGCCATTCATCCTGTCTCTCCGGAAAGCTTGTCCGGCTCTTCCATTCCTTCGGTTAAAGCATCGGCGATCCTGCACACATCCACCATGATTCTGGCTGCTGAAACCCGGCTGAGACTGGCTTTGTCCTGAAGCAACCGATCCCAGAAATCACGATCGTATCTGACATGGCCTGCAAAAGACGCCGGAATACCAAGATATTTTTCTGCCATGCTTTTAATTGCGAACCCGGTTTCTGTCTGGCGATAATCCCGAACCTTATTCAACACAATATGGACCCGAAAATACCGCATTGCTTCTTTAAACAACTGGCCGAATCCGGAAAAGTGATTGCTCAGATATTCTGTAAAGTCATCCATTGAACGAATTCCGTAGTCTTCCCTGCGCATCCAGACATTTCTGGCTTCTTCATGGATTCCCGCTTTCTTGAACAAAGGCGATAATTTACGGAAAAAAGCGCTCTTAATGAAAACATACAGGTTCTCAATCGCCATTCTTTCCGGTACAGTCACAACAATCATCCTGTCAGCTTCCAGGAATGCGTCCAGCGTTTTGTGATGACTCCCGGCACCCAGATCCAACAACACCACGTTGGCATCCAATTTTCTCAGTTGACGGAAAAATTTTATTTTCAGTGCATAAGTAAGGGGATTTGCTCCGGAACTGTTCAAATCACCCGCTATAAGGGAGACGCCTGGAATCGGGGTTTCTATAAGAAGCTCATTCAGCGGAACACCTTCCCGAACAAATTCTCCATAGGAGCGCGCAGGTTTTGGTAACGCACAGTAGGTGTGGAGATTTGCACCGCCGAAGTCGGCATCCACCATCACAACCTTGAGGCCCTTTTCCGCCAGACACACGCCAAGCCCAGATGTAATGAAGCTTTTCCCCGTGCCTCCCTTTCCACCGCCTATTGCCCAGATTTGCATAGATCTCCTGTACATAAAAGTGGTCTAACCATACAATACCAGTTTTCTAAAAAATATCCAAATTCTTTCCCGGATTGGAACGGATTTTCAATATTATGACCATCCTGTGACACCCTGAAAGCATACACAGATCGCTCCTGCGTCAAAAAGAGGGGGCGGTTGCCCCTGGTTACTCAGTGAATATCGCCTTCGTGCCATCCGGAACGATTCGGGAAAGCGGGTTGTTCGACTGGAACATACGGTTTTTCATTCAGCTTCTTCAGCAGTACTTCTACTGCTTTCTCGATGCAGGGATCGTGCCCGGCGGCCACTTTCTCCGGCCTGTCCTCCACCTCAATATCCGGATACACGCCGATCCCTTCTACCACCCATTTCCCGTCTGTTCCAAACACACCGAATGACGGGACGGAAATACTGCCGCCATCCACGAGACCGGCATTACCGGAAAGGCCCACAAGACCGCCCCAGGTTCTAGTGCCTATAAGTGTGCCCAAGTGCCTTTTTTTGAAATAGTAAGGGAAGGCATCCCCACCGGAGGATGAATAGTGGTTGATCAGCATAACCTTGGGACCGTCATGAGCTATTCCAGGCGTATTGTTGGGCCTGACGCCTCGACGAGCCCAGTAACTCAATGTCTTCCTTTCAAGGAGTCCGGTCATGACATCAGGGATAAATCCCCCGCCGTTGTACCGGTCATCTACAATCAGGGCCTCTTTGTTATGATATGCGTACATACCCTTAAACAGCTCGCGGTTTCCCTCAAAAGACGTATTGGGAACATGAATGTAACCGATTCGGCCATTGGATAATTTTTCAACCAGTTTCCGCCTGGAATTCACCCAGTCCAGATAGCGAAGCTCAAGCTCACTGGCGATGGGCTTGACAAAAACGGTGCGCTTCACTGCCAGTTTCGACCCTGACGCCACTGTCAACAGGACATGCTGCCCCACTTTACCCTCCAGAAATGAGTATGGATTGTCTTTTAAGGTAACATTGTAACCGTTCAGTTTTATGATGTAATCGCCCTCATGAATGTCCACCCCCTGCTCCGTCAGTGGGGAGCGTCGGCTTTTGTTCCAATTTTCCCCCTGATAAATCTTTTTAATCCGGTAGCGCCCGACTTTACGGTCCGCCGCCAGTTCACACCCCAGAAGGCCGGTGTCCACACGCTTTACTCGGGGGAAGTCTCCCCAGTTTACATAGGCGTGGCCTACATTCATCTCGCCCACAAGTTCCCCGAAAATATAATCAAGATCTGCACGGTGACTGACTGATGGAAGCAATTTCGCATATTTTCCCCGCATAGCTTTCCAATCAACACCATGAAGATTATCTGCATAAAACCAGTCCCGGAAAATGCGCCAGCCGTCCACATAAATCTGCTGCCATTCTTTTACAGGATCAATTTTCATCGTCAAGTTTTTCAGGTCCAGCTTGCCCGGCTGCCCCTTCTGCCCCGGCTGGACTTCCGCAATACCATAGGTTTTTCCTTTCCGGTACAGCAGCTTCTTTCCATCGGCAGACAAAATGGCACCCCTTACATCTGCCAGAATCAGGGAATCCTTTTTCTTTTTGATATCAAATTTGTGAAGCCCCGACTTATCCCCGTAAAGAATGCCGCCCTTCACTGCCTGCAGATAAGAATAACGGCCTGATTTCATCGGAAACACCACCGTACGAGCATCAATTCCCATAGGATCAATGCGCACTTTCAGGGGTTTTGCCGACTTTTTCTTTTTTGAATCCGCCTTTGTTTTCGTCCCCTTAGCTGATGCTTTGCCTTGGTTCTTTTCCACTGTTTCCACGTCATTTTCAAAGGGAAAAAGATTGGGCACATCTCCAGTAAGGGCAACAGCATAAATCCGGGTTGCCTTGTTATACAGATAATTAAATTCAAAGGTTGAAAATGTCAGGTTAAAGTCCCGGTCAGACATAAAAAACAGATACTTCCCATTTTTTGAAAAAGTGGGGTTATATTCATTAAATGTATCTCCAGTCAACTGGATTGGTTTCTTTTCAGACAATGAGTAAACCCAGACGGCCTCCTGCCCATTGAAGCCGCTCTTGGAATATGCCACCCAGGCGGAATCCGGTGAAAAAGTATAATCCCGAATATCATGGCGATCCGCCCGATCCACAACGGCAATTTTTTCGGTTGCCACTTCCAGCAACTGCAGCTTCTGGCCTTTATCGGAAAAAAGCAGCCAGTTAGAATCCGGTGACCATACGGCAGGGAACTTCCAGCTTGAGCTGTTCTTTGTCAGTTGCTTTGCCGGTTCTTTCCCATCCTTGTCCCGGATATACACTTCGTATTCACCTGTCTCATCGGAAAAATAGGCAATCCATCTACCATCCGGTGACCATGCGGGAAAAATCTCCCGAACACCCTGGCTCCGGGTCAGGTTACGTATAATGCCCGACTTTGCCGGAATAGTGAAAATATCACCTCTGGCATCAAACACCGCGCGCTTTCCGGTGGGAGAGATGTCCGCGCTATGGATATTGTCCGCCACGTTTTTCATATATGATAGAACATTCGGGTCATCGAACCGGATATTTACCGTCAATTTTTCAGTTCTGCCGGTATCCAGATTCAACAGATACAGATATCCGCCGTTCTCGTAAACCAGTTGATTGCCCCGCCCGGAGGGCCAGAGGGTGTCGAATTCTTTGTGGTGGGTAATCTGCTCAATCTTGTCTGTTTTCAAGTTATAGCGATAAATATTCAGTTTCAAGTCTCGGTCAGAGGCAAAATAAATACTGTTTTTGTACCACCGTGGGATCTGGTCAGTGCCGGGAAATATGGTCAACCGGCGGGACGTATTCTCTAAGAGATTATAAATCCACACATCCGCAGCTCTACCACCCTTGTAGCGTTTCCAGGTACGAAATTCCCTTGAAATTGGCGTGTAACATATCTTTCCCCCATCCGGGGAAAAACTGCCGAAACCGGCTTCCGGAATCTGAAGCGGCTCTTCAAGACCGCCGTCCAGGGAAACGAGAAAATATTTGCCCATCCGCTTCCCGTATGGCGTACGGTTGGACCGAATAAGTATCTTCCTGCTGTCCGGTGTCCAGTCCAGGACAATATCATCAAACCCGCCCCGAGGGGGCATAATGCCCACATCGTTGTACCAGGTCAACTGGCGCGGGGTTCCACCCATAGCCGGAATTACAAATACCTGCCGGGAACCGGAATATTCACCGGAAAAAGCAATCCATTTCCCATCCGGTGAAATTTTGGGGAACAGTTCCAATCCCTTTTGAGATGTCAGTCGAACCGCGTTTCCACCAGTTATCGGCACTGTCCAGATATCTCCCGCATACACAAACACCACACGATTTCCGTTTACATCAGGAAACCGCAACAGCCTCGCGTCATCCAGCGCCATCCCCAACATACCGACAGAAAATATCAATATTCCCACAAGAATCAATCGCTTCATACAGATAATCCTCCTGTTCAAAATGCTCATCAAGTTTCCAATACAAAGAATTATACGTCAAAACCGTCTTTGGGTTCAATAGATTATATTTCCACCCGTAAGTGCCTTTTCCCGCTCCTCGGCGATTTGAGATCGGCACAAGAACTGGATTTTTCGGAAGGTTTCTGGCATAATCAATTCAAATTCGGAATAAGGGAGTAAATGATGGCTTATGTTGTGGAAGTAACCCATTCAGACACAGGGGAAAAACAACTGGTACCCATAAAATCGCCAATGATATTTATCGGCCGAACTACCGCCAATGATGTGACATTAAATGATGCCACCGTATCTTCCCGCCACTTGCGGGTGCGTATCAAAGAAAATGGGATTGAACTGGAAGACCTGAAAAGTGCCAATGGAGTCTTTGTGAAAGGTGAACGAATCACACGCACCTCAAACCTGGCAGAAGGAGATGAATTCCAGGTCGGCCCTTACACCTTGAAAATATTGCCCCAGACTGCCGAAACCTGCCGCAGTCAAAGCTGCAGAAGCTGAGAATGATAAAAGTGAAGAAGAAGAATACCGATATGACCCATTTGCGTTTGTAAAACCTTTTCTGGAACCCATCAATGAATTCCTCGAAGCCGATAACATCTCAGAAATCATGATCAACGGCCACGACAAGATATACATTGAAATGGGCGGGAAAATTATCAAAACCGATAAACACTTCTCCAGTGAAAAAGCCCTTCTGGCCGCAATCAAAAACATCGGCCGGACTCTGGGAAAAGAACTGAACAACCTGTCCCCCCGCCTTGATGCAAGACTGGACGACGGTTCCCGTGTGGCGGCCATTATCCCCCCCTGTGCCATGACCGGCACCTACGTTTCCATCCGTAAATTCTCCAAAAAAGCGCTGGGGATTCAGGATCTCATCAACTTCGGCGCTATCACCGAACAGGCGGTGCGGTTTATGAAACTGGTGGTGGTCATGAAAAAGAACATCCTGGTTTCCGGCGGTACCGGTTCCGGTAAAACCACCCTGCTCAACATCATCTCTACGCTGATCCCACACGATGAGCGAATCCTCGTCATTGAGGACACTGCGGAGCTTCAGCTCCAGCAGGAACACTGCCTGCGAATGGAAGCCAAACCTGCTGACAAAAAAGGTCGCGGTCAAGTTACGATTCGGGACCTGCTCCATTCTACGTTACGTATGCGGCCTGACCGTATCATCATCGGTGAAATCAGAGGCGGCGAAGCATTTGACCTTTTGCAGGCCATGAATACCGGCCACGGTGGCTCCATGTCTACGATTCACGCCAACTCCCCCAAAGACTCCCTGTCCCGACTTGAAAACACCACACTGCAAAGCGGGATTGAATTGCCCTTGAAAGCCATTCGTGACCAGATATCCTCCGCCATCAACATCGTGGTGCAAACCGCCCGTTATGAAGATGGCTCCCGTAAAATCAGCCATATCAACGAAGTGCTGGGGCTGAAAGAAGACATGAGCTATCAGGTTCAGACCATCTACAAATACGAACGTGCCGGTAAAGATAAGGACGGAAAAGTCCTGGGCCACTTGACATACACCGGAAACATCCCCACCTTCCTGGACGAAGCTATCAAAGCCGACTTTATTAAAAGCGCAGAAGAGTTGTTTAAAGAATAGGAAGAAAAGTGGGAACAAGGTTGAGTAGAAGGCAATGTTAAGTAAAGAAATGTGTTCTGACCGGAAAAACTCCTGAAAGAGAAGTGAAGGGTGATGGGTGATGAATGCAAAAAAACGGGGATGGCCAAATCCTTATCTTTACTCAACCTCAACTTGGTTTTTACTTGCTTTTTCCTGTATTTTTCCTGTCCGTGCGGGACAAAATGCGCTATAGTGTGTTTTCATTGTGTCACCGCCCTGCCTTTGACTACTTTGAAATCACAACCTAAGGATTGAAAAATTGAACCCTAAATCAGATGCATTCAGAAAATTCGGCCTCGGTGAAGATATTCTCGCCGCACTTGCCAAGAAGGGTTTTGAAGAACCCTCACCTATTCAGGAAAAGACGATTCCCATGCTCATCGAAGGAAAGAATGACCTTATTGCCCAGGCCCAGACCGGGACAGGGAAAACCGCTGCTTTCGGCTTGCCGTTAATTGAGCTTTTGAAGCCCCGTGCCGGCCATGTCCAGGCACTGGTATTGGCCCCCACACGTGAACTGGCGATTCAGGTCGCGGAAGAAATCAATTCATTGAAAGGAAACCGAAAATTAGAGATTGTTCCCATTTATGGCGGCCAGGCTTTTTCGGAACAGCTACGACGGCTGAAAAGAGGTGTGGACATCGTAGTTGGAACTCCCGGACGGGTCATTGACCATATCAACCGCCGAACCCTCAAAGTTGGCGGCATTTCCCACATGATACTGGATGAAGCAGACGAAATGTTGAACATGGGATTCATTGAGGATGTAGAAACCATCCTGGAAGCGACACCAAAGGAAAAACGCGTTCTCATGTTCTCCGCCACAATGCCGGACAGGATTCGACACCTGGCTGAACGTTTTCTCGTGGATTACAAGATGATTACAGTGGCAAAGGAACACCCCACCATTGCCCTGACGGATCAAATCTACTTTGAAGTATCTGAACGGGACAAGTTTGAGGCTTTGTGCCGCATCATCGACATGGAACCTGATTTTTACGGCCTGGTTTTCATGCGGACCCGGGTGGAGACTGAGGCTATCGGCAATCGACTGATCAACCGGGGATATTCTGCTTCTTTCCTCCACGGAGATATTTCCCAGGCACAGCGCCTGCGTATCCTTGACAGCTTCCGTAAAAAGCGAGTCAACATCCTCGCAGCTACCGATGTGGCCGCAAGAGGCATTGACATCCAGGATTTAACCCATGTTATCAATTATTCCCTGCCCCAGGATCCGGAATCATATGTTCACCGGATCGGCCGAACCGGGCGTGCGGGGAAGGAAGGAACAGCCATTACTTTTGTCACTCCGTCGGAGTACCGGAAAATCGGCTTTATCAAGCGGGTGGCGCGAACGGAAATCCGTAAGGAAGAGATTCCATCCGTTAAGGACATAATTCAACTGAAAACCCGGCGTATTCAGAATGACATTGAGGAAATCATCGAAAAAGAAGCTTACAAGAAATATATTCCGCTGGCTGATAAACTGCTGGGGGAAACAGACCCCTGGACAGTTATGGCATCTATGTTGAAACTGGCGTTCCAGGACGAGCTGGACGAAAGCAATTACAATGAGATTCGAAAACCCGCACCGGAACGCCACGGCAAAGCGCGGCTCTTCATTGCAAAAGGGAAAGCCGACGGAATGACGGTGAAAGAAATACTGAACCTCATCCAGTCAAAAATAAGAATGGATTCCAGACAGATTCGGGATATTCGGATTTACAATAATTTTTCATTTGTGAATGTTCCCCTCGCCGAGGCCGAAAAAATCCTCACCGCCTTCCGAAAAACACGAAAGAACGGCAAACCTCCTCTGGTTGTCAAGGCGAAGCCGGAACGGAAACTGTAAGCGCCTTCGGCACTTACAGTGCGAGTGTAAGTGCTTGTGCGCGAAAGAAAAAAAAGGGAGTTGGCTATGGACAGTTCATGGCCGGCTCCCTGTCTGTTTATCTTTCCCACATTCACACGCACATTCACTGCACGAAGTGCCTATCTACCAGTAGATTTCCCTACTATGTTTTTCAGTACGTAGGCGGCCATCATAGGATTGGCGGCCAGACGGCGTTTACAGTATGCCAGCGCGTATTTCCATTTCTCCGCGAAGGGGACGTACAATCGGACAATCTCGCCTCTTTCCAGAAGTTTATGCTGAATGGCCTTCCTGGGAACACCCATAAGCATCTGAAATTCGTATCGGTTTGATGGTATTTTATTTTCTTCCAGGAATTTTACGCAACGATTGATCAAGGCTACGTCATGGGTCGCAATTTCCGGGTAATGGCCATGCTCCAACAGTAATTGCATATTTTCGAAAAGCTGCTCTTTCATTTCAGACTTTTTCTGGAGCGCCACGTTTGCAGGTTCGTTGTATATACCGATACAGGTGCGGATTTTACAAGGTTTCTTGGGCAGTGACAGAATGTCATCCCGTGTACGAAAAAGCCGAGACTGGAGCACAGTCCCGACATTATCAAACTCATCCCGCAATTCATGAAAGAAACGCAGCGTCACATCAGCATAGGGATGGTCTTCCATGTCGATTGTTACGTGAAGGTTTTGTTTCCCGGCCGTAGAGATGATTTTTCGCATATTTTCAAGGCAATAGCCTTCCCCTTCAAATATGCCCAACTGGGTGGGTTTCAGAGAAACCGTGGCATATTTCCGTCCCTGCAGCCGGCGAACCGCTTCAAGGTAAATCTCCACAACCCCTTCCACTTCGTCGTGGTCGTACACTTCCTCCCCAAGCAAATCAATGGTCGAATGCAATTTTTCTTCATCCCAGAACCGCTCCGCCGCACTGAGTCCGCTTTCAAGACCCGTTCCAGCCACGTAAGGGGCGGAAAAGATCTTCACAAGCGGATTCGGCATCAGATTGACAATAGCTTTTTTGAATCCCATTTTTCTCCCCATTGGTTCAATTCTACCAACGGAAGGATTATAACGTAACAATTCCATACAAAACAGAAAAATCCCTTCCATCCCTGATTTACCATGAATGGGGAACCGGATTCCCTGATTTTTCCCATTAAATGAAAGGCAAACGTAAAAAAGATTTTATTTTTTACTTTTTTCTCTTTACTTTTTAGTAATGTTTGTTATATTGGGTACAGGAGGGTTGAATATGAATTTTACGGCATTACAGACAAACGGACTGAAACTGATGCTATCCATTGCACAAAGAAGCAACGGCACACCTGTACAGGCACCGGTGCTTGCGGAATTTGAAAACCTGAAGGTCGGTTATGTGGGAAAAATTCTTTTCAAACTCCGCACCGCAGGGCTCATTCAGGCAGCAAGAGGCAAAAATGGCGGTTATTCACTGGTTAGAGACGGCGAAGAAATTTCCGTTTTCGATGTCCTCAAAGCACTGGAGGTCAAGGAATTTGATAGCCATGTTTGCCCCAATGTCCGCAAAAACAACCCCTGCGCCCACTCAAAGGACTGTGGTTTGCGCCCAGTGATGCAATCCATTGATAACTACATTGAAACACTCACATCTTCCATCTCGTTAACGGCGCTTGTTCAGGATGAGAAGGAGATGGTCAGCCGGCTTCAACACATGGATTTGTAAACTCGTATTAACGGAACCTTACGATCAAAAAAAGGAGAATGATTATGTCACTATTATCCATACGCAATTTCTCTGTCTACATCGAAGACAAGGAGATCCTCCACAATCTCAACATGAAAGTGGAAGCCGATACCCTCACTGTGGTAATGGGAAAGAACGGGACCGGGAAATCCACCCTCGCCTACGCGCTGATGGGACACCCGAGCTATAAAATTCCCGAGGGAGAAGCTGTTTTTAACGGCACACCCTTGGTGGGGCTTTCCCCGGACAAAATCGCCAAGCTGGGGATGTTCCTGGGGTTCCAACAGCCGGTGGAAGTGCCGGGCGTAACAGTTGTCAAGTTTCTGCAGACAGCGACCCGTGCTTTGAACGGTGGAGAACTTAACTATGACTCGTTCCAGGAAGAACTGCTGCAGGTTATTGAAAAGCTGGGAATTGACCAGGGTTTTCTATACCGTTATCTCAATGATGGCTTCTCCGGTGGTGAGAAGAAGCGATTGGAAATCCTTCAGCTTCTCATGCTGAAGCCGAAACTGGCGATTCTCGACGAACCGGATTCCGGCCTTGACGTAGACGCCATGAAAGTGGTGGCAAGCGGCATCAATATGTCGAGAGAAAACGGCACTGCCATATTGCTCATTACCCACTACAAACGCCTGTTGAATTATCTCAGCCCGGATCGGGTTGTTGTTCTCGCAGACGGTACCCTGGCAAGGGACGGCGGAATGGAGCTGGCGGATAAAATAGAATCCGACGGGTATGATTTTCTCGCCAGCCGGGTTTCCTGAACCCGGAGGTGACATTATGAAAGACAACTTCACAACCATCAATGAAGATTACAAATATGGATTCTCCAATCCCGAGGATTATCTGTTCAAAGCGGATGCGGGGCTGGACGAAGACATTGTCCGTGCCATTTCAGCCATGAAAAAGGAGCCGGCGTGGATGCTGGAGTTTCGCCTGAAAAGCTACAAAAAGTTCCTGGAAATGCCCATGCCCTGGTGGGGGAACCAGGAAATTTTGACCGCTATCGATTTTTCAAAAATACATTATTTTGTTAAGGCAAAAGGCGGCACCACATGGGACGATGTGCCCACTGACATCAAAGACACCTTTGAAAAATTGGGAATACCTGAGGCGGAACGTAAGTTTCTCGGTGGTGTAACAGCCCAGTATGAGTCTGAAGTTGTGTACCACTCTATGAAAGAGGAGTTTGCGAAGGCAGGGATTGTTTTCCTGGACATGGACTCGGCGCTGAGGGAATACCCGGAAATGGTCAAGAAATATTTCGGAACTGTCATACCTTATACAGACAATAAATTCGCGGCACTCAATTCTGCCGTATGGTCCGGCGGCAGTTTTATTTACGTTCCCAAAGGTGTAAAAGTGGACACCCCACTTCAGGCATACTTCAGAATCAACGCGAAGAACATGGGCCAATTTGAACGGACCCTCATTATTGCGGATGAAGGCTCGGACATCCATTATATCGAGGGATGTACAGCCCCTTCATACTCGGCAGATTCCCTCCACGCAGCAGTGGTGGAACTCATTGCACTGGATGACGCCCGAATTCGCTATTCCACCATCCAGAACTGGTCCAACAATGTACTGAACCTTGTGACCAAACGAGCTGTGGCCTATAAAAATGCCATTGTGGAATGGGTGGATGGAAATATCGGATCCAAAATGACCATGAAATTCCCAGCCGTTCTTCTCAAAGGCGAGGGAGCGCATGGAGAAATCCTCACAGTGGCAATGGCCGGAGACGGCCAGCATCAGGACAGCGGAGCCAAGGTTTTTCACCTGGCCTCCAACACCACATCCCGGATCATCTCTAAATCCATTTCCAAGGGAAAAGGGCGGGCATCATATCGGGGCTGGGTCAAAACCGTACCCGGTGCTGAAAACTGCGTCTCCGATGTCCGTTGTGACGCCCTGATGTTCGGGGATAAGTCCAGAAGCGACACGTATCCCCGAATGGAGATCTATGAGCCTACGACCCGGCTGACCCACGAAGCCACCGTGTCCCGGGTCCAGGATGACCAGCTCTTTTACCTCATGAATCGAGGCCTGTCTGAAACCGAGGCATCCTCATTGATTGTCAACGGGTTTCTGGAACCCTTTACCAGGGAATTGCCCATGGAATACGCGGTGGAACTGAACCGGCTGATCGCCCTTGAAATGGACGGCTCCATTGGTTGAGCTTTAAGGAGATTTACATGAATATTCAAGCAGATTTGGACCGATTCCCCACCCGCCTTCACGAAGACTGGCGGTATTTCCGTATGAAAAAAGAAGAAATAAAAGCATATCTGGAAGAAGGACATCTGACAGAGTCCGATTCACAGAAGAGTTTTGACTACTCGGCTCTCAGACAGTTGGACAGCCTGTCAATGCAGGCTGTGGAAGCACTGTTTCGCCACGATGCCTTCCGTTTTCAGGATGACACGTTCTTCCGGCTCGTGAAGGATAATGCAACACCAGACCTCATTGTTCTGCAGGGGACTCCGGAAGTACCGGAAATTCAAATTGCCACGGCTTCACAGCACGAAATTCACCCGGCAGATATCCGTATCCTCCTGAACCCCGGCGTAAATGCGGAACTGACACTTCATGTGGCGGCATCTGCGGCCCGCAGCTTCATCAGCACCGAGATACGGGTTTATATTTCTGAAAACGCGTCTTTGAAACTGAACCTGGCATCCACCGCATCTGAAGGCTCCTTCGCGATGATCCGAACCCGTGCCCGGTTAGCAGCAAACGCAAAAATGTTGTTTTCCAATCTCCAGGCACCTGCGGGTCATATACGCAGCGAAGCCTATTTCAATTTATCCGGCCCCGGAGCGGATTTGAAACTGCACCAGGCGGTAATTGCAGACGGCTCAGCCATTAACGACACTGTACTGAAAGCCATCCACTCAGCCCCTGAAACGGCTTCGGACATGCACACCATCACATACTCGGCAGGAAAAAGCCGGTCTGCCCTCAACGGTTTGATTCACGTGAAGCCAGGCAGTGAAAACGTACAAGCTTACCAGCAGGGGAGAAACTATATCCTGTCGCCAGAGGCATTTTCAGTTGGATATCCACAACTGGAAATTGAAAATCAGAATGTGTCCTGCTCTCACGGCACCACAATGCATTCCTTTGACGAAAACCAGCTCTTTTACCTGAATTCCCGGGGCATTCCCAATAAGCAGGCAAAAAGAATGATTCTGAAAGGTAATCTGGACTACTTTTTCCGTGAAATGAATGAACCGCAAAAGAAACGTTTTCTGAAAAAATCTTATGCTATCATTGACGCGTTATCAATTTGAACTGAAGGGGGAAATCGCCATGCTTGAGCGTTTTCGGAAAGATTTTCCGGTGCTGGAAAATAACCCGGGTCTCACCTATCTTGATTCCGCTGCTTCTACGCAGAAACCTGCAGTTGTGCTGGAAAAAATGGACCATTTCTACCGCTTTGACTATGCCAACATCCATCGGGGCCTGTACAATCTCAGCGAACGGGCAACGGCATCTTACGAAGCCGCCCGGACACGAATTGCGGAATTCATCGGGACCGCTGTCCCGGAAAGTCTTGTTTTTACCCGGAATGCCACCGAATCCCTGAACCTCATCGCCGCCACCATCGGAGAACAGATAGTGCATAAAGGAGACGAAATTATTGTCAGCGTCATGGAACACCATGCCAACTTCGTTCCCTGGCAGCAGCTTGCGGCAAGAAAAGACGCGAAATTGAAGGTTGTGGGAATAGACCGAAAAACCCTGGAACTTGATATGGCAGCCCTTGAATCCGCCATCACCGGGAAAACCCGCTTTGTGTGCTGCACGATGGCATCCAACGTCCTCGGCACCACGCCGAATGTGGCGAAAATCTCGAAACTCGCAAAAAAACACGGCGCCCTGACCGTATTTGACGCGGCGCAGTTCGTACCGCACCACAAACTGGATATTTCTACCTTTGACCCGGACTTTCTCGTACTCTCCGGCCACAAAATGCTGGCTGTGGACGGCTTCGGCGTACTCTACGGGAAACCGGAACACCTTGCCGCCATGCCGCCCTACATGACCGGCGGTGATATGATTGAAAACGTCACCATCGAAAAAACAACCTACTCGGAACCGCCCCAGAAATTCGAGGCCGGCACGCCATTCATGGGTGGTGCCATCTCCCTTCACGCCGCCATTGACTACCTCGAAAACATCGGGCTTGACCGGATTCAGGAACATGAAAGCGCACTGGCAAAGCTCGCGGATGAAAAGCTCCGCGCCATCGGGAAGGTAAAACTCTACCGAAAACCGGAACACATCCACAACGGCATCCTTCCCTTCAATATTGAGGGAATTCATCCCCACGATGTCGCCACCATCCTCGGTGATATGGACATCTGCGTTCGCGCCGGCCATCACTGCGCTCAGCCCCTGATTCATTTTATGGGCGAAATGGCAATGGTACGGGCCAGTTTCTATCTCTACAACACCGAAAAAGACGTAGACCGACTCATTGCCGGAATACAGAAAACATTGGAGGTTTTTCATAAATGACAACTCAACTGGACAATATGTATCGGGATTTAATCCTGGACCACTACGAACACCCGAGAAACTGCCACGAACTAAGCAATGTCAACAGCAGCGAAGAGGGATTCAATCCCCTTTGCGGTGACCATGTGGACATCAATTTTGAGCAGAAAGACGGGAAAATTACCGACATTTCCGTATGCACAAAAGGCTGTGCCATCTGTACCGCATCCGGCTCCATCATGTCCGACATCCTCAAAGGCCATTCCGTTGAAGAAACCGATAGACTGGTAAAAGAAGTCAAAGCCTATCTCAAAGGTGAGCGGGATATTGAAATTTCAAACTGGCCCCCCAGCCTGCAGGCACTTTCCGGAGTGCGGAAATTTCCCATCCGTATCAAATGCGCCCTGCTCCCCTGGACCACCGCTGAGCTGGCTCTGCAAAACCAGACGAAACAGAAATAGCCGGAAAGGACAGCCCCTTGGCAACTGAAAAAAGGTCATTGGAAACAGAACCCGGTATTGAAAAAACTGAAACAGATGCAGGTATCTGTCCCGAAAATCAATACTCCGGAAACAGCGGCAATGAAATTGTCCGCTTCGAGAATCTGACCCGTGAATTCAATGGAAAACGGGCAGTGGACGGTATCAATCTCAGTGTCAGAGAAGGTGAATTTTTCGGTTTCCTCGGACCGAACGGGGCAGGGAAATCCACCACCATTAACATGGCTGTCGGGCTGCTGCGCCCCACCAGCGGCAGGATCCGGATTTTCGACAAAGATCCCTACGAAGAACCGCTGAAGGTGAAGGCTTCCATCGGCGTTGTCCCTGAGGAACCCTCACTCTACGAACGCCTCACCGGCCTCGAGGCGTTGACTTTTTCCGGCAGAATCTACGGGCTTGATCCGGGAACAGTAAAGGGGCGTGCCCGGGACCTGCTCCGGTGGCTGGAACTGGAAGAAGCCGCCGGAACCCTGATTGTGGATTATTCCAGGGGGATGAAACGGAAGCTATCCCTCGGTTCCGCCCTGATCCACCGGCCCCGGCTTCTCTTCCTCGATGAGCCCTTTACCGGAATTGACCCCATCGCGTTGAAAAACATCAAAGAGGTGCTGAAAAAAATGGTCGCCGAAGGGATGACTATTTTCTTTTCTTCCCACATTATGGAGCTGGTGGAACGGCTCTGTACCCGTATCGCTATTCTCCACCGGGGACAGCTCTTTGCCGTGGGGACACTCACAGAGATGCGGCAATCGCTAGGCCTTCCCGAGTCCGCAACCCTCGAAGATGTTTTTATCCGGACGGTGGGTGAAACCGCCCATGACGGAAAGGCGTCGTGGCTGACATCATGAGGGGAAAGGGCCCGTTCTGTGCCCTGCTTCACCTCAATCTCATTCTGGCATGGCGGCCGCCGAAAACCGGAAAGGTCAATAACCTCATCGGCACACTGCTTTTTTTCGGTGTCTTTTTCATTCTGGGTCTTGTTTTCTTCGGCACCGGCCTTGTACTATCCATTCACTTGCATTCCGTTTCGAAACAGGTGCGGCTTTTGGCATGGGGCGGCGCCATTCTCCTTGCCCTCTTCACATTTCTCATTCTTTTCACCGATGGACTGAGCCAGGGAAATGATCCCACTCCGCTCTTTTATTCCCCCGTCAGCGCAACCCAGCTCCTCCTTGCGGAACTCATCGCCCGGATAGCAGGGCCGCCGGTCTTGCCGCCATTGGGGTTTTTTGTCGGTTCAACACTGGGAATAGTTTACAGCGGACACTACCTGGCCGCACTTCTCAGTTTGTTGGGAATGTTTCTCTGGATTTTCCAGGTGTTTCTTCTGCTGACGGCAGCGGATTACCTTCTTTTCAACCTGCGGCGCTCCCGCCACTTCACGGAGTTCATCTGGCTTGTTTCCGGACTTCTTGTGGGACTCTGGCTGGTCTTACAGTTCTGGATTCACAGCGGAAGAAAAATCAACGATGCCTATTTCGAAGCTGTTTTCCTGAAATTACAGGCAATCTGGCCTTCCATTGAACATGTCGCCTTCTTTTTCCCGGGGCTGTCGCCGGTGGCGTGGGTTACGGGCAACGCTCAGAGTCTGTTCTTTCTCCTTGCTGCAGTCGCAGAAATTTTCCTCATCCTGAAACTGGGTGGACATTCCCTTCGCCGCCTGATGGAGAACGGTACCGGCACCAACCGCAAAAAAAAGAAAAACCACCCATTGAGAAGGGACAGAGAAAAAGCGGGCACCGGGGCTGGGCTCTCCTTCTGGCCCTTTGCAGCAAAAGAGACTCACTACCTTGCCAGGGACCCCCAACTGAAAATGATGCTCTTAAATGTGCTTGCCGGGCCGTTGAGCATACTGATTGTTTTCTCCACACCCAAGAGCGGGTTTTCAATCCGGGCCATTGAATACGGCGTCCCTTTTCTATTCCTGATGTACATGGGGCCCTTTGTTTTCAACAACCTTGCTATCGAACGGGATGGACTGATGACCACCCTTCTGTCCCCCTTCCCGAGATGGAAGCTCTTTGCAGGGAAAAATTTCGTCTATTTTATCTTCTATCTGCTGCTCCTCATCCCGGTAACCGTCATCCTTGCCTTCAAGGGGATAAAGCCCCCTGCACTTGCCGCCGATTGGGCCTGCTTTCTCCCGTTGGCACTGATTTTCTTTGGAGCAGGCAACCTCCTCTCCCTCTTCATGCCGATTCCAATGATTGCCACTGGAAAACGACTCCGGGCAAACCTGCCGGGGGGCCGGAAATGGTTCTTTTCTCTGATCCGGCTGTTCATCAACGGCGCTTTACTCCTCATAGCCGCGCCGCTTTTTATCGGGCGTTTCGCCATCCTTCATTTCTGGCATCAACCGTGGATCACACTGCCGGTGCTGCTCCTGATGACGGCATACGGTACTGTCTTCTATTATTTTCTGCTT
>JAADJC010000006.1 GCA_013151025.1 Acidobacteriota bacterium | reverse complement strand
TTTACGTCACTTTGGAACCATGTATAATGTGCTTTGGCGCAATGATTCATTCTCGTCTTTCCCGTCTTGTGTTTGGTACACTGGACAAGCGAAGTGGTGTTACAAGACAGCTTCCATTTGTAAACGAAATGAACCTGAACCACACCTTTACCATCAATGGCCCCATCCTCGAAAATGAATGTGGTTCAATTCTTACAGAGTTTTTCAGAAACAGGCGCTGATTAAGCGGAGGGGTGCCGGAGTGGTCGAACGGGGGCGACTCGAAATCGTCTGTCCGTTAGCGCGGACCGTGGGTTCGAATCCCACCTCCTCCGCCATCTTCCAACATTCGGAAGAGAAGGTTAAGTCTGAGTTTAAGTCCAGATAAGATTCAGAAAAGGCAGGGAATTGTTAAAAAGTGAATCAGTAATTTGATGGAACTTCAGCCAGATTTTTCACGCCGGCATGCTCGACAGGCACTTGAAGGGTGGAAACCGGTACAAGTTCGAATGACGACTGGTTGTCCCGAAGTTTCTTTGCCAATCCCGCATGAATTTCGTGGCCTGCACGATGTGCCACCACGTGGCCTCGCATTGCATAACCCAGCAAGCCCATATCGCCCATCACATCCAGAATTTTATGACGAACAAACTCATCCTTAAAGCGAAGATGGGAATTAAGGATACGGTCTGTGTCAATCACGATGGCATTATCCAGAGAACCGCCCAATGCAAGACCATTTTTCCTCAGCATTTCTACGTCTTTTAAAAATCCGAAGGTACGAGCACCGGAAATCTCATTTTCAAATATATCCGAACCGTCAATATTAATTGTTTTCTTCTGGGATCCCACCACTGCATGATCAAATTCAATTGAATATGTGATTTGGTAATTCTCGGATGGGTAAACAGATACTCTTCGGTCTCCCATGGCAAAATGTATCGGTTTCAGTATGTTCAGTACTTTTTTTTCTGCATCCCCATGGCGAACGCCGGCTTCATTGATAAGATACACAAACGCGGAGGCGCTGCCATCCATGATGGGAACTTCTTCGGCATCAATATCCACATAAAGATTATCAATTCCCAAGCCAATTAAGGTTCCCAGAAGATGTTCGGTGGTTGCAACAGACACACCGTTACGGCTCAGATTAGTAGCATAACTCAATCTGGATGCGTATTTTATGTCCGCTTTTATGGGATAATAGTTCAAATCCACACGGCGAAACACAATACCGGTATGATCCGGAGCCGGCGTTAATGCCAATTGTACTTTCTTCCCGGAGTGCAATCCGATTCCTGAGCAACTGACCTGTGTTCGTATCGTTTTCTGCTTCAACATAACCATAGAAACCTTTATAAAGCAAGAACGGTGCCAACTTATGGCACCGTTCTTTTCTTATATTTACCTCACAACTTTCAGAAATTGTGTGGCTGATATACCACACACCTTTCTAAAAACTCCACACTTTATTGAAGTGCGTTTACCCCACTCAAATACATGAAATTCTGGCCACCGAAGAGTTCAAAACCGAGAATCGGCATACTTGAAGTTACTTTAATCCAGCGGATGTCGTCAGTAGCTGTGGAAAAGATATCATTTTCTCCTGTTCCCCCAACGACTGAAACAACACGCTTCCCACTTCCGAGAAGTTTTGTGGTGTGAGCCACCTGCTCACCTAGAGCGTTATAACCGTTGATGGTCACACTGGCAAGGCTCTCACCGGGATTCAACAGCACTATACCAGACCACACCTTTGAGGTCAGTTTTGGTGCATATGGGTAAACCAGACTGGTGGCCGCTGCTGAAGACGGTAGTGCTTCTATACCGGCAAGGGCATCTTTCGTGCTTGCATCACCGGAAGAATCAATGCCAAACAATTCATAACCGGTGATCGGACTATCTGATGTGATCTTAATCCAACTGACACCATTTGGATACTCACCATCTCCCCAGAAAGATTGCACCAGTTTTGCCAGTTTTACTCCAGCTACCATGGTAAATGTTGTAGCCGCCAATGCCGTTCCATTATCATCATACGGGGTAAATGTAACATTGACTGTTGTATCGTTGGGATTGTTCAATGCGATACCTGTCCACCACAGCCAGCTTGTCTCTACATGGGGAATCACAATCTCAGTAGAGGTCTCTCCATTCAGAAGGAGACCTGCCGCCTGGTTCAGATTGGCATTATCCTGATGAAATACTTCCATACCTGCAATCCCGGTGTCACTTGTGATCTTACCCCACCAATGGGAAGGTTCAGAAGAGCTGAATGGGTAAGTTCCACTATAGAGTTCATCCACAACACTTAAAAAGTTGCAGCTATGAGAATCATTAAAATCCGGAATATCAATTGCTGTTCCACCCTGAGGCGTGAATTGTGCATCAACTCCACTATCCCCTGGATTTGCCACACTTAGCAGCGTCTCCCATTGCTGTGTCTGTTCTGCAACATGAGGGACATAAAGGCTGGTAGCAAGAGTACTTGTTCCGGGAATGGCAAAAGCAGCATTTTCAGTTCCATTCGCCTCCAAAAGCTCAACCCCTGCAAATGCCTTTACCTCACGGTTTGACATCACGACAGCCCAACCGTTGCCGGATGAATCAATGTCGTTGTCAACCGGAAAAACTCTCCAACCGTTTCCTTTCAACGTATATTCCAGGTGAGTCTGGAAAAGATCGCCCGCTTTGGAATAAAACAGGATTGTCACCTTGGTATCTGAAGAATTCGGATTCACCACGTAAATGTTAGTGCAAAACTCTTCTTCGCGATTAAATTCTGTCAAGGTAAGTGGGATATATACTTTTTGAGCATATGAAGGAATCACAGGTGAATCTGTCGCATTGGCCGGGTCTGTGCTGGGAGTCGCGCTCAATTCATCACCGTCATTGGTACCATCACTGTCTGTATCCGCCACGAAAGGGTCGGAATGAACATACAGCTCGTCACTCTTTTGAACACCATCCAAGTCATCGTCAGAGAGGTTGGAAACAGGAAGAGCCGCCTCGTCCCGAAAACGGCCAAAGTACGGAACGGTATAATCGTTTCCATAGTTGTCATAAAACTGGATATAGCCCTGGAGGTCGCTATAAACCGGACCCTGATAGCTTACATTCAATGTCACTGTACCAGATTCACCGGCTGCCAGGTTGATATCAGCAGTAGAAGCCAGAGAAGCATTGACCTGACTGTTGTCCACAAGTTTAATCATGGATGGTGCCAGGGTAATATCCACATTACTGATGTTTTTCACTGTAACATTTGCACTCAGGGTGCCTGCAGCCTTGCTGCTTGTTACATCTACTTTCCCAAAACCGATGGAATTGGGAACAACGGTTACCTTAGCATTCATGGCCCGCACCATATTTACACGGCCGGAACCTGTAAAAACAGTGGCGGCAATACCACTGTGAAAGCTCAGGTAATCCAATCCTCTTTCTGTCTGGAAGTAGTTCTGGGTAAAATCTGCTGTGGCACAAAGGACGCCTTTCAGTTCAGGTGCAGTCAGTGCCGGGAAAAGCTGTTTGACAACAGCCATATATCCGGCAGTCAACGGTGAGGAGAAACTGGTTCCTGCAGCAAGTACGGTGAACCCACTTGCATCATACATTGTGTTGTCATCGGTGTTGTTGGTCTGAGTGGCCAAAGTCAACTGGTTCCCCACAGCAGCCACATCCGGCTTCAGGTTGTAGTCAATGGAGGTGGGACCATAAGAAGAAAACGTGGATTTGTATGCGAATGTCTGATTCGGATAGGTGCCGCCAAAAAAGGCCTGAACATCATCTCCGTTATCAAGCATCTGGATAATCTGCTGAGCTTCTTCGAGGCGGATGAAATAACCGGGAATTGTGGTTTGATACGGTGCACATCCTGTCCCGCTCATATCCATATTGAGGATACCGCCAGATTGACCGTTGGGCAATGTGGTTCCATCCGGAATATAGTTGTACACAATGGCTCCGATAGCACCGGCCTGTTCTGCGTTATAAATTTTCTGGCAGAAGTTGCAGGTACCCCGCTTGATCAGCGCAATCTTGCCCGTTAAATCCACAGAGCCGAAGCTGTCACATCCCTCAGCATTCACTCCGAGATCTTCAATGCTAACAACCGGGTATGGACCGAATTGGCCCAGATTTTGCGCTACCCGTGTATCCACTCCGTAGGTAAAATCTTGAAGAGATTCCGGGACCGTTGTGCTGCCGGAACTGACCGCCCCTACAAGCCTGAGAGTACGGCCATTTTCAACCGCACCGACTGTAACCGCACTGGGAGCAATCCCCGGTGTGGACACACTGCTCTCCGCCAACTTGAAGGTTTCCCACTTTGCACTACCATCCGCATTCGTGTCCACGGTATAGCCCTCATTACCGGAAGCAACACATACAATGGTACCTGCCTGCACTGCTGTTTCAATTGCCTGGACTTCGAGATCATCTTCAACACTCTGAGTAGCAGTGCTCCCCAGGCTCAGGTTGATTACATCCATTCCATCATCAACTGCACTGTTGATTCCTGCGATAATGGCAAAGTTACTGGCTCCTGGCTGCCCTGTCTGCGAGTCATTATGATTGAACACCTTATAGTTGCCAAGGTAGGCCCCGGAAGCGCTGCCCTTTAAGGTAAAGGAAAAATTCCCCCACTGCATATCCACTTCCCGGCCGGCTGCAGCAGAAGCGCCGGCAGTCCCATGGCCGAAATGGTCATTGGCATTATTATCATCTCCAAAATTCTTTGCAACAATCACCTTATTGTTAGTGTAAGTTGAATCATTTGTGGCTCCCGGGTCAAATCCCTCCGGATAGGTATACCCGGTATCATCAAACATGGGATTGGTAATATCAATACCTGTATCAAGAATTGCGATCTTCATTCCTTTACCTGTATCACTGGGCAAAAGATCAAGATGCTCGCGGAGGATATTCATTCCGGCTACCCGATTCGCCATGTCGAGGTTCAGGTGATAGCAAACCTTGTCTTCTTTCACCTGTAAAACGTCAGGTCGTGACAAGAGCTTTTCAATATTGCTCTCATCCATAGAGACGAGAAGTGCGTTTGTCACCAATGACACGCTCATCTTTACGGTTCCTTGCAAATCCTTCTCTACAAACGCCCGAACCTTTGCCTGCTCATCCATCACTTCTTTCTTTTGCAAAGATGCGGCTTTACTGTGAAGATTTGCTTTCACTACCCTCGCCACCGGGGCCTTTTTTAACACAACAATATAATCTTTAACAGCCGCCTGCGATGGAATCGCGGCAAAAACAATAGTCAATACCAGAACAAGAAATCTCCTCATATTCATTCTCCTCCTCTTGGGAATTTTTCTGCTTTATTTACAGCATAGACTTCAAAGCTGTGATAAATTGCTTGCATTCCGCAGCATGTTTGCCGGTGGGTTCTATTTCCAGATACTTCTGAAGATTTTCAATACTTTTTGCATATTCCCCACTTCTCATGGCACACATTCCCAACTGATAGTAGCTGTCTGCAAATTTCGGATTGGCCTTGATCGCCTTATCCAACAGCGACTTTGCCTTTGCGTCGTCTCCTTCATTAATGGCAGCAGCCGCCTGATTGTAATATTCCCCTGCGGACACTACGCCTCTGCTTTCAGCCTCATTTAGATATTTCTGGTAGTTTTCGGTGTCACCCTTCCGCTTATACAGCTCCGACAACATTGAATAAGCTCTGCTCATATCCGGGTCTACCTGAAGTGCCTTTAATAATGATTTTTCGGCGTCATCCAGATTGTTATTCTTCATATCAATTCTGCCGATATGAAAAAGAGCCGGGGCAAGTTCCGGATCCAATTGAATTGCTTCTCTAAGTTTCGGCAATGCCTCCTTATCCTTCCCCGCCTTCATCAACGGTACTGCTTCATTGAAAAGCACAACTGCCTTATCCTTACCTGTCAGTGTAGATTCCGCCTTTTTCATTGCTTCTTCTAAAGAAGTCAGCTTGATTTCAATAACCTTCCGGTCGCTAAGTTTCGGTTTAAATTTGTATGAATAACCCTGGTACCCGTCTTTAGAAAAAATTGCCTTGTAGTGGTCAAATTTCAGTACGCTCTTTGCTTTACCATGTTTATCTGTTGTTATTTCAATCTTAAAATTCTCAGCCCGTTCACTTACAACTACAATATGAACGCCTTCAATGGCATGCCCATGCGAATCTTTCACATGAAATGTAATCAACCCGGCTGTTAATCCGGCCATCACAGTTGTTGAAACTGCAAAAAATACAGACAATGTCATTAACACAAGAAATTTTTTCATATCATCTCCTTCTTTTTTCAAATAATTCTTCCAACTACATCATAAAACAGTGCCTGTTCAATTACAACAGGCTTTTTCTCACCCACTTGGGCCTCACCGTCGTTGATGAGCACAACACCATCAATGTCCGGCGCCTGCCCGATGTGGCGCCCCTGCAGCAGCAAATCTGTTTCTTCTGAAATGCCCTCGACTATCACCTCCAGGGTTTGTCCTACCAGTTTTTCATTCAACTCATGTGATATCTGTTTCTGCGCTTCCATTATAACAGAAGACCTTTCCAGTTTCACGGCTTCAGACACCGTTTCCCCCAATGGAAAAGCAGGGGTTCCCTCTTCCCTGGAATACGTGAATACACCGAGATGATGGAATCTTGCTTCCTTGACAAAAGAAAGAAGTTGTTCAACGTCTTCATCTGTTTCTCCGGGATATCCCACAATCAGTGATGTGCGCACATATACACCGGGGATTCGCTCCCGAATTCGCTCCAGCAATCTGAGATAACTATCACTGTCGCCCGGACGCCGCATACTTTTCAACAGACTGCCTGAGCTGTGCTGAAGTGGGATATCTACATAGGGACAAACTTTTGTCGAACTTGCAATCACATCCAGCAATTTATCAGTAATCTTACCCGGAAACATATACATTGGCCGAATCCAACCCACATTTTCAATTTTATCCAGCTCTTCAAGTAAATCACTCAACCCGTTGCCAAGTCCCAGATCACGTCCATAGGAGGTCCCATCCTGAGCCACGAGAATCAACTCCCGGATCCCATCATCCGTTAACGCACGCGCCTCAGTTACAACATCCTCAATTGGGCGACTTCTCTGTTTCCCCCGGATTTCCGGAATTGCACAAAAGGAACAACTATGATTGCATCCATCGGCAATTTTCAGATATGCGTACCCGATACCTGTGGAAACTGCACGTGGTGATTTGTGAGAGTAAATATATGTCGGCGATTCAGTTATGATTGGACTCGATTCTCCTGCAAGAAAATCCGTTATATTCTCAACTCCGTCAATACCAAACAAGATATCAATCTCCGGAATCTCCTCTTTTAATGCCTGAGGATAGCGCTGCGCCAAACATCCTGCTACAACCAGTTTGCCTACTTTCCCAGTCTCTTTTGCCTCTACTGCCTCCATGATTCGGCTTATGGATTCTTCTTTTGCTGTTTCAATAAAACCGCAGGTATTCAGAATCAGTACATCTACATAATTCCCGGGTTCTATAACCGGCGTGTATCCCTTCCCCATAAGTAACCCGGCCATTACTTCCGAGTCTACGGTATTTTTGGGACAACCAAGGGAAATGAGACGAAATGTTTTCACAGGAATTATTCCTCCAGAAGCAAAAAACGCCCGGTAAAAACCGGGCGAATGGTCAATTTTTCTCAGTTACTCTGTTATACAAAACTTTCCAGCCTTACGGATATATTCTGCTGAGCATCCGGGGCCATGGAATGGTTTCCCGAACATGGTGCAAACCACAAATCCATGCAACAGTGCGTTCAACGCCTAAACCGAAACCGCCATGTGGCACAGAACCATAACGCCTGAGGTCCAGATACCAGTCGTATGCGTCCGCAGGGAGATTTTCTTCTTCGATCCGCTTCAGCAGGTGCTCAATATCTGCAGAACGCTCGCCCCCACCCAAAATCTCGCCATAGCCCTCAGGGGCCAGTATATCCACACCAAGAGCCAATTCCGGGTTTTCTTTATCCAATTCAAAATAAAAAGCCTTAAAGCTTGCAGGGAAACGATGAACCACTATCGGGCGATCATATTCTCTGGTCAGTATGGTTTCATCATCGCCGCCAAAATCATCCCCCCATTTGATGTCGGACCCCAACTCATGAAGTTTATCCACTGCTTCTGTATAGGTCATACGCACAAACGGTCGCTTAACTTTCTCCAGGGGTTCAATATCCCGTTCCAACAGAGCCAGCTCGCTCTTTCTGTTTGCCAGCACTATATCCACGATGTAGGACACAAATTCTTCAGCAAGATCCATCACCTCATTCAGTGTGACAAAAGCCATTTCCGGTTCCACCATCCAGAATTCGGTCAGGTGGCGCCGAGTCTTTGACTTTTCCGCCCGAAAGGTCGGCCCGAAACAATAAACTTTTTTGAACGCGGCAATCGCCGCCTCGGAATAAAGCTGGCCGGACTGGGTCAAATAGGCAGGGTCTCCAAAATAGTCTGTTTCAAACAGCGTGCTGGAACCCTCAGCAGCACTGGGACCCAAAATCGGTGAATCAATCAGAGTAAAATCCCTTTCATCAAAGAAACAACGACAAGCCTTGATAATTTCGTGACGAATTCTCAAGATAGCCCACTGTCGCCTGGAACGAAGCCAGAGATGGCGCCGGTCCATCAGATACTCCACTCCATGTTCTTTCGGAGTAATGGGAAAAGGCTCAGCAATCTGATACACCTTCATGGTGTTGACCAACAACTCTTCTGTCTTATTCCGGGGATTATGCTGAACCGTGCCGGTTACTTCGATGGCACTTTCCTGAGTCAATCCCTCAAAACTCTCCAGAGCCTCAAGACCACTGACTCCTTTTACCAGAACGCATTGAACAAAGGCAGTGCCATCACGCAGTTCAATAAACTTAATTTTCCCGCTGCTGCGCTTCAACCTCACCCACCCCTGAAGGGTTACCTCTTTATTGAGGTAATCCTTCAGGTATTTTGCCAGAATTACAGGCATTTTTGCCTCCAGGTTTCTTACCGATTTCTACGGGGGTCTCCGCCTCTGGGGCCGCGATTCCCATCTCGATGGTCATCGTTTCGATGTTCATCACCTTCTTCTCTTGGCAACAACACCTTACGACTCAGATTCAACCGGCCCTGTGAATCAATTTCCATCAGCTTAACATCAATTTCCTGTCCCAGCTGGAGTTCGTCTTCTACGCTCCGGACACGGTAATTTGCAATCTCACTAATATGAAGCAAGCCATCTTTCCCTGGGAGAACCTCAACGAAAGCACCAAACTTTTCAATTCGTTTTACCGTACCTTTGTAAACAGTCCCCACTTCAGGTTCTTGAATGATCTGTTGGATCATTTCCATGGCAATTTGGGCCGATTCCTCGCTGGTTGCAGCAACCAGACAGGTGCCATCGTCTTCAATGTCAATCTTTGCACCACTTTTCTCTACAATCTCACGTATCACCTTGCCTCCTGGCCCGATAATCTCCCGAATCTTGTCCGGATGCACCTTAATGCTGGTGATCCTCGGCGCGTATGGAGAGTAATTGTCCCTGGGAGCAGGCAAAGTAGCCACAATTTTATCCAGGATTTCATTGTAAGCGCGGACAGCTTGATCCAGTGCTTCCGCCATCAATGCCTCTGTCAGTCCTTTGACCTTCAAATCCATCTGTAATGCGGTAATTCCGTCCCGTGTTCCGGTCACTTTGAAGTCCATATCGCCGTAATGATCTTCTTCACCGGCGATGTCGGTCAGGATTGCGTATTTCTCGCCCTCTTTCACCATACCCATGGCAATACCCGCTACAGGTTTCTTCAGCGGCACGCCGGCATCCATCAACGCCAGAACGCCACCGCAAACAGTAGCCATTGAGGAAGAACCGTTTGATTCCAGAATCTCCGATACAAGACGTACCACATAAGGAAATTCGTCCTCTTCCATATTGGGCATCATCGGTTCAATACCCCGTTTTGCAAGAGCCCCATGACCGATTTCCCGGCGACCGGGAGATCTCAAAAACTTTACTTCGCCTACGCTGAAGGGAGGAAAGTTATAGTGAAGCATGAATTTTTCGTCTTCTTCCCCTTCCAGCCCATCGATCATCTGAGCGTCACCAAAGGTTCCCAGTGTAGTCATTACAAGTGCTTGGGTTTCCCCACGGGTGAAAATGGCAGAACCATGAGTCCGGGGCAGCACCCCGACCTCACAAGTGATGGGCCGAATCTCGTCAAATGCCCGTCCATCCAGTCGGCGTTCCTGACTCAAAAGAGTTTCACGGAACAACCGTTCTTTAACATGGTCAAACATCAATCCCGCTTCAAACTGTTCGTCTTCTTCAAAAGATTCTTTGGTTTCCTTTTTCAACACGCGAACAGCGTCATATTTCATAATCTTGTCTTTAATCTGCAGGGCTTCCAGAAGGCGATTGCCCACGAAACTTTTTACCCTGCCTTCCAGCCCGTCCGGGAACACCTTCGGCGTAACTTCCCACTTATGAGGTACTACCAGCGCCTGCAATTCATGTTGCATCGCAACAAGCTTCCGAATCTGCTCATGGGCAAAAGTCAACGCTTCAACCATGGTAGCCGCACTGACTTCTTTTGCGCCTGCTTCTACCATAACAATGGCATCATCTGTTCCTGCTACGACCAGATCCAGTTTGGAGTCCGGCTTTTCAGAGTACAGAGGATTGACAACGAATTTACCATCAATCAAACCTACTCGAACACCGGCAATTTTCGTATCAAAGGGAATATCGGAAATACAAAGCGCTGCGGATGCACCTGTCAACGCCAGCATTTCAGTCTCATTCTCCCCATCAAAAGAATACACATTGGCAATCACCTGTGTCTCATTCTGAAATCCTTCTGGAAACAACGGCCGCAATGGCCTGTCAATTAATCTGCTGGTCAGCACCTCTTTTTTGGAAGGCCGACCTTCCCTCTTGAAAAATCCACCGGGAATTTTACCAGCTGCAGAAGTATGCTCGCGGTAATCCACGGTTAAAGGGAAAAAATCGATCTTTTCCCTGGGTTCCGGTGCTGCGCATGCAGTAACCAGCACCCGGCTGTCGCCGCATGAAATCAAAACCGCACCCCCTGCCTGCTTGGCAAGGTGGCCGGTTTCCATCGTAATCGTTTTTCCGCCGATTTCGGCAGTAACTCTATGTACCATAAGTTCTCCGTTCGCGTGTGGTTACTTCCGTAACCCAAGCTTATTCAGGATATCCCGATACCGCTTGAAATCCTTTTTTTTGAGATAGTCAAGAAGTTTTCTTCTGTGGGATACCATTTTTAACAGACCCCGGCGCGAATGGTGATCTTTCTTATGCACCTTAAAATGTTCTGTTAAATAGTTAATTCTCTCTGTGATCAGCGCAATTTGGACCTCCGGGGAGCCGGTATCATTTTCGTGAACCCCGAAAGTGCCGATAAGCTCCGTTTTCCTTTCCTTCGAAAGCATCAGCCACCTCCTGCAAAATTTGTAAAATCTGTCCCTTAAAAACAAGACAGACCAGTCTATCACGCAGCATTCCTAAAGTAAAGATTTTCAGCAAATCCATGATTCAACAAACTATTGTGTAAATCTATTCATGTACTGTGATTTCTGTCGCCAGTTTTCTTTTACCACTACAAAAAGTTCCAATTCCACCGGTTTTTCAAAGTATGCTTTCAGTTCCTTTTCGGCCATTTTCCTGATTTTCTTGACCATACTTGCCTGATGGCCAATCAGGATAGGCTTTTGAGATTTTCGCTCTACCACGATATCCGCCATGATTTCAACATGGTTTTCTTCATCTTTAAATACGCGGATATCCACGAAAGTGCAGTAGGGGATCTCCTGCCGGGTTTCCTGTAGTACTTTCTCCCGAATGATTTCAGATACGAAAAACCGTTCCGATATATTGGTATAGTCTGCTTCATCATAATGGAATTCCCCTTCCGGCAATCGCTCCCGGATAATTTCCATCAGTTCGTCCACATTATCTCCCGTAAGGGCAGAGATGGGAACAACACCTTCAAATCCTTCCTTTGCCATCCTTTCCATGAACGGAAGCACCCTGGATTTTTTGATACTGTCAATTTTGTTCAGGGCCACAATAACATCCTTACATCTCGGCTTCAGTTGCTCCAACAGATACGTTTCACCCCTTCCCAACGCAATGGACGCATCCAGCATATATAGAATCAGATCGCAGGAGTCCAGGCTATCGTAAACATTCTGCATCATTGCCTTGTTCATTTCAAACATCGGCTTATGAAAGCCTGGCAAATCCACAAATACAATTTGAGCATCAGATTCTGTTAAAATTCCGAAAATCTGGTTTCGGGTGGTTTGGGGTTTGTCTG
>JAADJC010000069.1 GCA_013151025.1 Acidobacteriota bacterium | reverse complement strand
AAAGACAATGCCATGGATTCCCGGCTTCTTTCTTTCCGGTTTCAGTGTCAATTACCGGAATCTGCGCCACTCGTTCTGTTGCCGCGTTGCAACGCGTTGATGCCGGTTGTGGAAGCGCATGCTACCCGGTGGACCGTAATGCCTGAGATGAAGCAGTTTCCCTTTGGTGCCTACGACAGATTTACTGATATGTTTTATTTTCTTAATCTTCCGAAGCACGGGATGGAACGTCTTCCGGCTCCGCAAGCATTGAAGGCCCGGGTAGAATCGGTGCTGGAGAGGTCGGCCGGGCTGATCCAGGAAGAATTCTGGGCGGTACTCCATGCGGACAGCCTGGACAGTTATTCCCTTGACCTTTTTATCTGGCTTTCAGAGCGTGTACCGGTTCGGTTTCTGGTATTGGCAGACAGACCCTTTTCCAGCCGATGGAACAGCAGCCTGGAATCTCATAAAGCGGTAATCTGGAATCCCCGTACAACAGAGGGGAAGCTGGAAGTAAAAAGCGGTGTTTTATCCCGATTTGATACGGCTGTTTTTCATGAACAGGCGAAGTATCAGGCATCTGGTTCCCTTGCCCTTGCCCTGCAATGGATGGAACATGACGAAAAATGGCGGGCTGGTTTCTCCCCTGAATCTTTGGGCCTTGACCCGGCAGAAAGAGGAGCGCTTTTATCCGGGAGTCCCCATAAAATGCTGGGAATCAAGGGGTTAGCGGATTCTTCCGGTGCCCCTTTCCCTTCCGGCTCGGTGGGGTTGGAGCCGTTGTCGGAGGAAATAATCCGGGAATTGAACCAGGGTGGAAATGGCGCTGTGTCCCGGATTCTGGCCCGACTGGGGAACAACCCGGGACTTTTTCTCATGGCGCAGGCTGTGTCGGATAATGGCGCTGATATGCAGGGTGAAGTTTGCGCACTGGTTTGTTTCGCCACAGGGCAATTCAAAGCGGCAATCAGTTATATGGAGTCGTTGAAGGAACAGCCGGCCTTTGCCATTCTCTATGCCAATGCACTTTTTGAAACAGGAGATCTTGACCATATGGTGTCCTTTTGCCGGAAGCAGGGGATTGAACCCTCGTGCTATCATTTTCTTATGGCCCAGCGGGGGGAAGAATTCAGCTTGGAAAAGCTGGAGCCGGAACATCTGTTCCAAATTCTCCTGATGCAGGGAAAACTGGATGAACTGAAAGCCCGGCTTTCCGAATATGAGCAGAAGTTTGGGAAAAACTCGCTTTTCTATGAGTATCAGGGGGAGTTAGTTTTTCGCAGCGATCCCTCGGAGGGCGAGTTGCTGTTTCGACAGGGTATCGAACTGGCACAGGAGAATCGGCAATTGTATCGCAAGGCTTTTATCCTGAAACGACTGGGGAATGCGCTTTTCAGAATTCCCGGATTTCGGGATGCCGAGGTCTGCTATTACCAGGCGATGGAACTCTTTGTCTCACTTGGGAATGCCTGGCAGTTCGAAAAAGTAGCTTACAACATGGCTATGGTCGATATGAATCTGTGCCGACTGGATGCGGCGGCAGACGTTTTTCAGAAAGACTTGAAGAAGAACAGGGCAAGCGGTCATAGTCGTTATGTGGTGTTTAACCTGAAAGCACTGGGGAAAGTGGCTGCCATTGCGTATCGGTTTGAAGAGGCGACCGCCCTGCTGGAGGAAGCGCTTCAACTGGCAGAAAATGGTGGGTTTGAAGATGAAATTACAGGTATCCACTATATACTGGTTACGGTGTATCTGGAGCTTGGAAATCTGGAAATGGCCAGGAAATCTTTGGACAGTTTGACAAGGATGGCTAAGAAGCAGCCGTTCTGGGATACCCAGATCCATTTTCTGAATGTGGAATACAGTCGAAAGAGCGGGGACATCGAGGCTGCTGGAATTGAACTTTCAAAAATTGATCCGGGGGGCTTGTCTCCGGACGATGTGCGCTACGTGCGTGTGCTGGACGCTCTTATTACTTCCCGTTCACTGGCTGAGGTGGCAGATCTTTACGCCGATGTGGGAAACGCGGGTTCGGAGCAGTTCCTTTTTTCCCTTCGCGCCTGGTTGCTGGATGCTTATCCCCGTCTTGTGGGGGTGGTGGATGAAGAAGAGCTGAAACGGGATTATCAACGAGTCCGGGCCTTTAACGGAATCCTTGCCGGTCGCTTCCGCCGTCATTTTATGGCCCGGAAACGAAGTTTTCTGGACCCGGAAATATTCGCCCGTCTTTCCCGTGTGATGGATCATGCAAGAAAAAACGAACCGGCAAGTTTTCAACAGGCGTTTCGACGCCTGGGAGAGTGGGCCGGGTTTACGGATTTTGAGCTTCGAAGGCCGAATTTACCTGCAAAAGAACATGTCTATTCCATCGGGGATACCGAAGGGCGTCTTTTTCTGGATGTAAAACCTGAACCGGAAGAAGAACTCATGCCTTTTCTTAAGTTTGTGGTAGGGTTTGCCGTTTCAAACCTTCCCCGCCTGTCTCCGGTTGCTCAGGAAGACATAGACTCGGAGTGTCCCTACCTGTCCCTGATTGTGGGCCATTCAGAACCGGTACGAAAACTGAAGGGAGAAATCTCCCGGGCAGCCGACTTTATGTTTCCCGTGTTGGTGACGGGAGAAAGCGGAACCGGCAAAGAATTAGCTGCCCGTGCCGTTCACTTCTGTTCCAGCCGAAAAGACAAGCCTTTCCTTGCAATCAACTGCGCCGCACTGCCGGACAATCTGATGGAAAGCGAGTTGTTTGGATATGCCAGGGGCGCTTTCACCGGCGCTCAGGTCAGCCGGGCCGGTTTACTGGAGTCCGCCCGGGACGGCACTCTCTTTATGGATGAAATCGGAGAAATGCCCATGGCCACTCAGGCTAAGCTGCTCCGGGTACTTCAGGAACGGGAGTTTTACCGCCTTGGCGATTCAACTTCCCGGAAAGTGAGTGCACGATTTGTGTTTGCCACCAACCGGAACCTGGAACAGGCGGTGAAGGAGAAGCAATTTCGGGAAGATCTTTACTACCGGATTGCCGGTTTCCGTTTGTTTACACCGTCCCTGAACGAAAGGCGGGGGGATATTCCAGAGCTTGCTGATTACCTGCTCAGTCAGATGGATGACGGTGCCGGAAAAAAACTCAGTGCTGAGGCAAGGGACATTTTATCTGGATATACATATCGGGGCAATATTCGTGAACTTCAGAACATTCTGATGATGGGACTTGTCAACGGAGGCAGTGCGGCTGAAATCCGTCCGGAACATCTGCCGGTACTGACAAAAACCGGGCCGATAGCCTTCACCGGGAAATTGAAACAGGCCACCCGTGCTTTTCAAAAGCAGTATCTGCGGCAGGTACTGGAGGAGAATGAGTACAATAACTCAAGAACCGGTCGAATACTTGGAATTACCCGTCAGCGTATCATCCAGTTGAGAAAAGAATACGAGCTATAAAAAAACGGGGCAACGCCCCGTTTTTTCTTCCTACAGAATATTCAATGCCCGATGGCGTTCCAGAATGGTATCTGCAAGGGCATCAACCTTTCGAAACTCTTCTTTTCCCGGAAGCCCTTTGGAGAGAACCGGTTCAAGATGTTCTGCCTTGACCGGCTCAATGAGGGATTTTACCTGTTCCACCACCTTTCCGCCCCAGCCGTAAGAGGCCATGATGCCCACGTGCTTTACCTTTGCCCGGAGCGCGCCGGTAAAGTAAGCGGCATAGACCAGTGAGGGATGGGCGCCTACCAGCACGAAAGGTGTTGCAAAGACTACAGTCGCGGCGTCCACAATATCCATTGCGTATTCCCCCATGTCTGCCTTTACCAGGTTAAACAGTTTTACTTTGATACCCCTGTCAATCAGGGCACTTGTCAGACGATCCACCATTGCCCGGGTACTGCCGTGCATGGAGACGAAGGGAATCAACACCTTATTCTTTACCTCATCTGAAACCCAATTCCGATACGCATCCATAATAAAGGCCGGACGGTCATAGACCGGCCCATGGCTGGGGGCGATTATCTCAATATCGTAATTCCCCAGTGTTTTCAGATGCTTCTGGATGATGGTCCGAAACGGCATCATGATTTCCGCGTAGTAGCGTTTGGCACCGTAATAAACCTTGGACTCTTTGGTGACAAACAGGTTGCTGGTCGCCCGGTGGGCACCGAAGAAGTCGCAGGGGAAAAGAATCTTGTCTTCCCTGAGATAGGTGGTCATTGTTTCCGGCCAGTGCACCCAGGGCGTCATTATAAATTCCAGGGTTTTATCTCCCAGAGACAAGGTTTCCCTGTCCTTGATTACAATAAACCGATCTTCCGCTACGTGCAGGTGATCCATCAGCATGGCCTTACATTTCGAATTGGTCACTACCATGGTTTCCGGATGGAGCTCCAGAATCTTCGGTATGCACCCGGAATGATCTTGCTCTGCATGATTGGATATCAGGTAATCAATCCGTTCGGGGTGAAGGGTTTTCAGGTTCTGAATCAGAACCTGTTCCTTGTCCGGATCCACTGTGTCAATCAGCGCGGTTTTTTCACTTCCCTGTACCAGGTACGCGTTATAACTGGTGCCATCCGGCAGATGCACCAGTTCATCGAACAGTTCCCGGTCCCAATCAATCGCACCCACCTCGAAAATACGATCCTTCAGTTTTCTGACAGCCATTGTTCCTCCGTGAGATCCAGAATTCAATCAGCGGGAAAGTCCCCTTGTGTGAACAAGAAAAAAGGTGGGCAAGGATTTCCTTACCCGCCGGAATATAATTGTTCAGTCTTCGTAAACGGAAAAATCGTCTTTTCCGACACCGCACAGCGGGCAGACCCAATCTTCAGGGATTTTATCAAAAGACGTACCGGCAGCGATATCGTTGTCCGGATCTCCGATTTCAGGATCATAGATGTATCCACATACATCACAAATATACTTTTTCATTTTTCCTCCAAATTATGGCCTTATCAGCCTATTTTACCGGAAAGTCTTGTCTCATTGGACAAAAATCCGGATATTTCGCACTTTTTTATTTCACCTCATCCGGTGTCCCATGTTCCACCAATTCCTGCCAGCTCTTCATGGCACGGCGAATGTGGGGGATAGTAATGGAGCCGCCTACTGCCAGGCCGATGGTAACAGCTTCTTCCAGCTCTTCAGTTGATACCCCTTCTTCAAAACACCGGATTGTATGGTAAAGAATACAGTCGTCGCAACGAAGCACAAGGGAAGTAGTAAAACCGAGCAATTCCTTTGTTTTTGCCGGGAGCGCCCCGTCCCGATACACCGCGCTGTCCAGGGAATAAAATCTTTTCAGATTTTTCCCTGCATATTTCAGGACGGTTTCGTTCAATTCATCCCTTTCCTTCTGGAAACGGCTGGCGGTTGTATCCTTTTTTTCCATCAGTCGCCGCTACCGGAACCTGCCTGCCGTTGTTTCAGTTCTCTGTCCAGCATAAACATGGCGCGTTTGTCATTTCCCATCATATGAAAGGACTGGACAATCTCGTCCACATTGGCCTCTTCTTCTACCTGTTCGTTCAGGTACCACTGGAGAAAGCTCTGGGTTGTAAAGTCATTCAGTTCCAAGGCCAGTTTCATCAAGTCATTGATCCGGCCGGTGATGTATTGCTCATGCTTGTAGGCGGCTTCAAACGCTGTCAGGGGAGATTTCCACTGAGCCTGAGGTGTTTCAATAACGTTCAATTGAACCCGTCCGCCCCGGTCGTTGATGTACTTGTAAATCTTCATGGCATGTTCAGATTCTTCATTGTACTGCAGTTCCATCCAATGAGCGCAGCCGGAAAGGTTCTGGTCTTCAAAATAGGCAGCCATAGACAGATAAAGATACGCAGAGAAGAATTCCGCATTAATCTGGTCATTCAATGCCTTTTCCATTTTTTCTAAAATCATTCTATCCTCCAGATTCTCAACTTGTCAAATTCAGCTAATTCTCCTTTAAAACCATTTCATCGTACTCCATTTCAAAACGGAGTTTGTGTTTGGCCTCTTCCTGGGCCAGACGGTACAATATACTTTTGGCTTTTTCATCCCGGGCCAGTTCTGCGAGGCTGGTGTAGAGCACATAAGCCTCTTTCTCTGCTTTCATTGCAATAATCAATGCCTGCTGGTAATCAATATCATCTGCCGGGGCATCCCCCATGTGGAGGCTTTCCAGGATTTTCAGATCCAGGATCTGTTCCTGCAGCGGTTGCAGGTCGCCGCCCCTCTTGATTCCTTCGAGGATGGCCTTGTGCCCTAGTTCTTCTTTGGAAAACTCGACAAAAATTTTCTTCATCCAGGGTCGGTCCATTCTGTCGGCCAGGCCGACATAAAATTTCGATGCCTTTTCTTCCTCGGAAATCGCGAAATCCAGCAATTCATCTACTGTGTTGAAATTCATACTTTCCCCCATTTCCCGGTTTGTTCTCTATTTAAATATCCCGATTTTTCCTGTAACGGTTATACCAAATCAGATTTATACAGCAAACATTTCCCATCAGTCAGCAGGGTTCAGAAATCAGTGCTGTTTCATTTTTTTCTGGCACTGTGGGCAAATACCCAGCAGTTCCACATTGTACTCCAGAATCTGAAAACTGGTATTTGCGGTCCATTCCGATGAGGGCTTCGGCAGTTCAAAGTACAAATCATCAATTTTGCCGCATTTGACACATTTTATATGGTAGTGAGGGCTAATATCCCCATCAAAACGTTTTTGTTGGCCCGCAGTGTCCAGTTTCCGGATAATTCCCTGTTCAGTCAACAGGTCAAGGTTTCTGTACACAGTACCCAGGCTGATACGGGGCAACCTTTTGCGTACCAGTCCAAAAACCTCATCTGCTGTGGGGTGTGTTTTCAATCCCTTAACGGTTTCTAAAATAATCCGTCTCTGTCGTGTCATCCGATGTTGTTTTTCTGCCATAAATCCCTCCTAATCAGGAATTATTCTCATTCTGTTTAATTTTACTTATTTCACAGGTAATTGTCAAGTAACTTTTTTTCATACTTCAGCTGCCTTCAGGGGGAGGATTATGGAAAAGACAGTTCCTTTGCCTACTGTGCTTTCCACCTTGATTCCACCGCCGTGGGCGACAATGAATTTGTTGGCAATAGATAAGCCGAGCCCCGTTCCTCCCCGGCGTTGCGAACGGAAAGCCACAAAGATTTCCCGCATAAACTCTTCCGTCATCCCCGGTCCGGTGTCTTCTATCCGGATTACGGCCAGATCGCGAACCGGCTTCAGTGAAAGCTGAATTTGGCCGTTTGCGGGGACAATCTGAATGTCATTGATGAGAATGTTCATCAAGGCTTGACGCAATCGCCGTGAGTCGGCTTCGATAATAACAGGATCTTTGGGCAATGAGCTTTCCAGTACGACGTTTTTCTCGTCTGCCTGTTTTTTTAGAAACTGAATCAATTCATTGAGAAAATGATTCAAATCCAGGGCTTCCTTTTTCAGTTCGGTGGGGCGGGCATAGGTCAGAAAGTTGGTCATCAACTCGTTTAAGCGGCCGATTTCATAGGTGACCAGGCGGATGGTTTCCCGAAATTCTTCTTTGGTTTCATCATCCTGAAGCGAATCCTCCAGGTCTTCCTGTAAGAGCTGAATGTTGATTTTAATGGAATTCAGTGGGTTACGGATTTCATGGGCCAGCCCGGAGGCCAGAATCCCGGCTTCACTCAAATCCACCTGCAACTTGTGTACAGCACTGTTTTTTTTCAATTTCAGCCAGAGGATGAGGCTGGTACCTGCAAAAAACAGGGCCAGGACAGCAACAATGATGATTGGGATCATGAAGTTTTTCCAGATGCACTCATGACCAGATATTCCCGAATAAAGGGGTCCAGGTCTCCATCCAGTACCGGGTCAATGTTTCCTGTTTCATAATTGGTACGATGATCCTTGATCATTCGATAGGGATGAAGGACGTAGGATCGAATCTGGCTGCCCCAGCTGATTTCCTTCTTTTCCCCTGCTAACTTTTTGTGCAGTTTTTTCTGTTTCTCAAGCTCCAATTCATATAGTCTGGATTTCAGTACCTTCATTGCCACATCCCGGTTCTTGATCTGGGAACGCTCATTCTGGCAACAGACCACGGTTCCGGTGGGGATGTGGGTAATACGGACAGCAGAATCAGTGGTGTTCACATGTTGGCCGCCGGCACCGCTGGAATGGTAGGTATCGATTCGCAAGTCCTTTTCATTGATATCGATATCTATGTCATCGTCGATTTCCGGCATTGCCAGCACAGATGCAAATGAAGTATGTCGCCGACTGTTGGCGTCAAAGGGGCTGATTCGGACCAGCCGGTGGACGCCGGTTTCCGCTTTCAGATAGCCGTAGGCATAATCACCATTCACAAAAATTGTAACGCTCTTGATCCCGGCCTCGTCTCCCGGCTGGAAATCAATAATTTCCATCTTGAACCCTTTCCGTTCCACATAGCGGGTATACATTCGGTACAGCATCTGGGCCCAGTCCTGGGACTCGGTTCCGCCGGAGCCGGAGTGAATCGTCAGGATGGCATTGTTCGGATCGTGTTTTCCCCCGAGAATCATTCGGAGTTCAGCATCGTTCACAATTTCTGAAAGAGCAGTAATTTGTTCCGAGAGTTCAGTTACCATATCTTCCCCCTCTGACTGAAGCTCAAGGAGAACTTCCACCTCATCCGCAGCTTCCTGGAGGTGGGTGTCCATGTCAATATGGGCTTTCAGTCGGGACACTTCCCTCAGTACCTTCTGGGCGGATTCATTGTCATTCCAGAATTCAGGGGCGGAAGTCTTTTCTTCTAATTCAACAATTCGTTTCTGTTTGCCATTCGAGTCAAAGATAACTCCGAATCGTCGGAATCCGTTTCTTTAGACTATTGTAAAGCTCTACTGCGGTCTCCAGATCCATCATGTCATTCTCCTTATAAGCCGGCCATTCTTTCTTCCGGCCCTATGATACCTGACCCGCTACGGAAAATGCAAGGGGGGAGAAAAGGCAAGCAGGAACAAGGTTAAGGTTAAGCGGGGAAGGAAAGGAAAAAAGGCAGGGAACTAATCATTCCCTGTCTTTTTGCTGCTTGTCTGAACTTAGACTTGAACTCAGACTTAAACTTATCCCTTCTTTTCTCAAGATCCGAATTTTTCAGAAAATGTAATGTTGAGACCGGTGCCTTCGTCTGTGTTGGTAACAATAACATTGATAGAAAGCCCGCCGTCCTTCTGGCCGGAAATGTTAATCATCTTCTTGTCATTCATGGAATAGCTGTTCTTGCTTGTGGTGAAACCATCATCCTTCAGCTTCTGCTCCATCAGCATGGCGGCAATTTCCACCGAGTCCTTGACCACAATGGAATATCCGCCGCTGCTTCCCTTGTCGGCTGTCATGACCAAGACCTGTTTTGGAACGACACCTTTGTAGAGTGGCACCCACTTGGGCAGCTTGCCGGCATTTGAGCCGGTGGAGATATTAAAATTTCCCTCCGATGTTTTGATACTCATAGTGCCGGACTCTTCTCCCTCCTTGTCCGACCCGCTGATACTGATGGTGCTTTCTTTTCCTTCGTCATCGAAAAAGCGGAATTTACCATCCTTAATATCCTGCAGATCAATGGTGCTTTCTTTTCCCTTTTCATCTACAACACGGATTTTGCCATCCTTCATATTCTGCAGGTCAATGGTGATGGTTTCCCCGGTTTTCTTTTTACGAAGTTTCAGAGTCTGGGAATCGTTGTCGGTGCTGACGACTTCCACATCAGGATTCATGGCGGCGGCAAATTTGATTGCTGCTGCAGCCGGGTTCTTTTTCAACAGTGTCGTATCAAAACCGGCCTGTTTTACCTTATGGACTGCGTAGCCGCCCAGGGCGACCAGTCCGATGACTACAAGCAATACAATGGCACCACAGCCGATACCGACCCATGCCAGGGCGGGAAGTCCCTTCTTTTTCGGGGGTACCGGGGGTTGCGGTGCGGCTGCGGGAGCGGGTTGAGATGCCTGGGGCACTTGGGGAACCGGGGGGATTTCGTTTATCATAACAGACTCCTTTTCAATCATATTATTAATGCCGGCTCAATCTGACAAACACAGTATGCAACTGCTGTTTGAGCCATTCATAAATAACTTTGGTGTACTCATTATACTGAAATTTTACCGGGAATGAAAAAAAACTCCCGTGGGATATCACCAAACCAGGTTGAATTTAGAAAAACGGGAAATGAACGATTCCCAGTCCCGTCCCCTTCTTAACCAGCCACAATCCGCCAATCACCATTCACGTGGCCCATGGGCCACCTTCAGACCGTCCTTGTGGTTATGTTTGTCAATTTTATGCGGATGATGGCAACTGTATCCAATGCATTGTCCGGGATGTCATTGCCGTTTCCCCCATAGTGAGCCATGATGGTTTTCAGCCCCTGTCGTTTTTCTGCCGCTGTTTTAAGCAGTTCCGCGGTGCCTTCGGCAACTACGCTTTCTCCGTGCATCGTCCATTTGCAGGAAACAGCACCCCTCACCAGTTCGTGGCCGGTATCAAACTCCACGCAGACATTTGGATTATGGGAGAGAACATTCAGCTTCTTCCCCTCAATACCGGTATGAATGTAGACTGTCCGGTCTTTGTATCCAAAATTAACCGGAATAACATAGGGCTGATTCCCATCCATCATCCCCAACCGACACACCGGACACTTTGAAATAATGGATTCACAAAGTACTGAATCCTGTCTGTGTGTCTTTGGTTCTTGAGACTTATTCATTATTTGACTTCTATGCGGATTGCCAGGGCGATGGCATATTCCTTTTCGTGAGAGATGGAAACCCGGATATCTTCCCGGCGAATGCCGTCTATCCAGACAACAGGCCGCTTTCCTTCCGGTAGCACATTTACCCGCTGCCAGGTCAGATTTGGGATGCCGGCAGCTTTGTAAATGGCCTCTTTTGCCGCAAAGCGCCCGGCGAGGAACTGGGTCCCGTCTTTCCGATTGTGATACAGGCGAAGCTCTTTTGGTGTCAGAACCCGGGACAGAAAGCGTTCCCCGAATTGGGAAAGCGCCTTTTCAATTCGGGCAACCGACACAATATCAACTCCGGGAATCATTCTTTCTTTTCCGGTTCCGGCAGGATTTTGCCGGGGTTCAGCAGGTTAAGGGGGTCGAACAGCTGTTTGATGTTTCTCATAAGAGTTAGTTGGGTTTCTGAGAACTGGTGGCGCATAAACCGCTGTTTGGCAATACCAATGCCATGTTCCCCGGAGATGGAGCCGCCCATTCCCACGACTTTTTCAAAGAGCCGATGCAGTGTTTCTTCCACCTTTTCACCGATGCCGGGGGTGTCTTTGTCATACATGACATTGACATGAATGTTGCCGTCTCCCGCATGACCGAAGCAGACAATGGTCAACCCGGTTTCCCGGCGGAGTGCTTCCACAAAAGAAAACAGGTCTGGAATACGCGATCGGGGCACCACCACATCTTCGTTCATCTTTGTATCTCCGAAGCTATTGATTATGGGAGACAGGGAGCGACGCAGTTCCCAGATACTCTCATTCTTCTTTTCATTCTGTGCCCGGTGAAACGTCAGCAGGTTATGGTGGGACGCCACTTCCCGGATGTGGTCCAGTTGTTCCGGCAACGCTGTAGCCGGCCCGTCTACCTCCACCATGAGGATGGCGCCGGGGCTTCCTTCAATCCTGTGGTCTGCTTCTTTCAGGGATTGGATGCAGAAGCTATCCATGATTTCCAGCCGTGACGGGTTCAGTCCCGCCGCGACGATGGATGAAATGGCATGGCTGGCATCCAGCGCGGTACTGAAGGCCAGCATGGAGCTGAGGCTTGCTTCCGGTTTTGGTACCAGTTTCAGCCACGCCCGGGTGATAATGCCCAGCGTCCCCTCGCTTCCCACAAACAGTGGTGTCAGGTTGTAGCCCGCCACATCCTTTCTCAGCGGCTTGCCGAAGGTAGAGATGGAGCCGTCCATCTGTGCCACCCGCAGTGCCAGTACGTATTCCTTCGTGACGCCGTATTTTGCCGCTCTCGGCCCCCCGGCATTTTCCGCGATATTTCCCCCGATGGTGCTGACAGCCATACTGGCCGGGTCCGGCGGATAGAGCAGGTTTACAGCCTCTGCCGCTTTGTGGATGTCAATGGTAATGGCGCCGGGGCCCACTTCTGCCACCAGATTGTCCCTGTCGATTGAGATATCGTTCATCCGGGAAAGGTTCAACGAAAGCCCCCCCCTCATCGCAAGGGCGCCCCCGGAAAAACCGCATCCGGCCCCCCTTGGAACAATTGGAACCTTGAACTCAGTGCATATCTTTATTATAGAGACGACTTCTTCTTCCGTCAGGGGTTCCGCCACGCCGTCGGGAAGAATCATCCGGTTCATGGCATCATAGCTGTTCAACACCCGCTGTTCCGGTGATTCCCGATATCGGTTTTTCAGCAATTTGTTCATGGCATGCCGGAAATTTTTGTCCATGGCTGTTCTCCCTTGTCTGATTATGGAGAAAGAAAGGTAGAAACTCAAGCGGAAACCTTGAATCAGCGGGGCGTCACAGAGACTTTTAATGGAAATTTGATAAAAAAGGGTATTTTTGAAAAAAAGAGTTGACACCCTGCACCGGAGTCAGTAGAATCCATCCTTGTCGTTTGACGGTTCAGCTTGAAACGCGAAGCACTTTTAATTGACTGAAATAAATAAAGCTGATAATTTTCTTAGCCCGGAACTAAAATTTGGGTTGACAAAAGCCGACAGGCGGTATACATTATGTATCCCTGTTGAAGGGGTTTTTTGGGTCTTTGACAACTGGATAGAGGAAAGGATGCTTGTAAAGAGGGCCTCGGAAGAGGAA
>JAADJC010000075.1:8096-25273 GCA_013151025.1 Acidobacteriota bacterium | reverse complement strand
AAACAGAAAGCAGCAATCCTTTCCCCAGCCGCACGGCGTTAAAATGCTGCTCTTCCAGTGTCCGGTACACCACTTTCGGCGCCCCGGTCGTACCGCCGCTGGAAAACACGTATCCGGAATTGATTTCGGAAGTCAATAACCCCGTCCCCATGGGAGGAAGATAGGTTTTGTAATCCTCCCCTGTCAAAAGCGGTAGTTTCCGGAAATCCTCCAGACTCTTTATCTCCCTGTCTCCGTATCGTTTTGAAAGAAGGGGAGAATGCTCTTTAACGTACTTTACCAGACGTCGAATCCGTTCAAGTGTCAATGCGTCACGGCTCTCATCGTCCAGAAAATCAAAACCGTCTTTCTCCGGATGATACTTTTCCCACAATGTGTCGAGTTCCCAATCGGCCCGGACCGAATCCCGTGAAAGAGAAACCCACTGAATCAGCTCCCCCAGCCCCTTTGTCCCGTCGTGGGGCGTACCGTGTTTCCTGACAGCCATCTTGCCGGGCTCCACCATCCGGTCCGCCCCGATGAGGGAAAGTCCGGCGGCAATTTCCTTTGCCTTCTCATCATCTGCGAGAATTGCCACTGTCTGAATGTATTTACCCATCGGTTTGATAATCTCAAAAACATCCTCAACCCGGTCAAGGGCTTTGACAAACAGCGTCCGGTTCAGACAGGAAACCTGAAATTCCTTTTTCTCCTGATAGACCACAGTGGAAAACCCCCGTTTTCCGATAAACAGGTCTCCTTTCCCCAGCGCTTTTTCCACCTTTGCCAACTCCCGGACCTTGGTAATTTCAACCTTCTCGTCATCATACAATTCCCCCTGGGGAAACACCTTATACCAGTCATCGTATGCATCCGAAATCGCTTTTGCAAGGGCCAGGGCATTGTCCTTTCCCTCCACATAGACAACATGGGGGGAAGAACATGCCGACTGTTCCCACATCAACCCGTCCCTCGCAATCAGCTTTGCCGCCGCGGCAATTCCTTTTTCTCTCAGAGCCGTCTCCTGAACAATGACAAAACTGTATTTGGGGCCGTATTCCACCAGTTCGGTATGAAGGCCCAGGCCTTTCCGGTAAGAACGGATGGTGTCTGCCCCCCCGTAAACAACAACCGCATTGCAGTCTGTTTTGATGGGGCCTTCAATGGCAGATGTTCCGCCTTTCCAGTGCAGCAGCGCCATTGCCCTGTGCAAAATCCCGGTATGGTCGTTTTCTTTCAGGCTCTTTGCAAAGAGAATGGGGAAAAGCGGGTCCACAGTGGACATTTTCATAATATTCACATTCTTTGTAGCCAGGCCCTGAATCAGGCTGTCCACTCCGCCGACAAACACATTTCCGGCAGAGACATGGGCAACCACCCCCTTTGGCCGGGCCATCATATAGCCCTTGAAATCTTTGTGATACGTCCATTGGTCAAGAAATTCAGTCCCGCCGATATCACAGCCGACACGGATCTCCATACTCCGCCGGGCAAGGAGGGAACACATGGTCTTAATTCCCTCATAAACCATATTACTGTCAAAATGGATTAAACCGGGCAATTTTTCCATCGCTTCTTTTGTATAAGGATATTCCCTGTCTATCCAGAGTGACGCCAACTTGTCAAAAACACTGAGAATATCTTCCATAGGCAGGCTTTCCACTTCCTTTTTCAACTGATGCGCCCGGGAAAGAATCCCGCTGATATCATCCCCTGTCAGGCCACCGGGAAAAGTCTTCAATTCACCGAAAAGATACATTAACATCGTACTCTCCCTTTATTTCTTCAGCAGTTCCGTTGCGGTAATGGCACAGCCCTGATGCTTCTTCACCCCCGCTCTGCCCGCAAGTTCGATATAATCCGTCTCAATACCGCATCCGCAGCCCTTCCGGATTCTGACATAATCCGTTGAGAGAACAGACAGTGCCGGCTGCGCCAGATTGTACGGAGAAATCACATGAAGCAGACCTTTTTCTCCATAGTCAAGCACCTCAAGACTACCCGGTTTTCTCGCATAAGCTCTGGAATAAATCGGAACGTGAAAATGCCCCTTTGAACAGGTCACATACGGAACGCCGTGCTCTACAAAACCATACACATCTCTCATCCTGTCTTCTCCGATTCCGAGAAGGCCGGACAATTCCTCCCTGAACACCTCTATGGGAATCTTTTTTTCCTCTTTATCTTTCCACCCCCCTGCTGTAATCACAAGGCTCTCTGCCGGGAGGGCCAGCTTTATCCCCTTCCCTTTCATCTCTTCAAGGGTTTCATGGATAAATGCCGGAAAACCGATAAGCCGTGCCGGAATATCGGAACTGGCAAATTCATTCAGTTTTTCAATCGCCCCTTCCACATCAAAAAACGGAACGCCGCTGCCGTCTGCCCGGATAGCGAAAAATTTTTCCGCCGCAGGGGCAAAAGTCGTATACATCTGTTGGGCATATGCCGCGCCCTTTTTCCCGCTGACTTCCGGAGAGTAGGCAAAAACAAGATAATTAACCTTATTTTCTGAAACCAGCCCCAGGCTTTTCATGATTTTTTCCCGCATCATGCTCTGGCGCCGCTTCGACTCTTCATCCCACAGGATATGGCTTTTCTGGCCGCTTGTGCCGCTTGATGTAAATTCAAACGCAATCTCATCATCGGGAACAGATTGAAGAGTATACCACTTAAACGCGTTGACCATAATATGGGGAATCCGGGGGAAATCTTCTTCTGATTTCAGCTCTTCGGGATTAAAGCCCCCGTTATCACACAATCTTCCGTAGGCGGAACAATTCTCATAGTGAAACCGCAGTGCCTCCCGAACCGCACCGAGAAAGGTTTCCCGGCACTCTTTCGTAGCGCAGAAAGCGTCTTCAATTTCAAACAATCTATCAAGAAAATCCATTTTAACCCCCAACTCTTTTATCATTCAAATGTTTCACCTTCCCGGTTATCGGACTCCTGTCCAGCTCTCCAAGCTCAACAAATATCACATTTAAAGAAACATATCCCATTGTCTCACCGTCTTTGAATTCATGAATCTCCCTTTTCAGCCCCCCTTTGATTCCCTCGCCCTTTGCTGCCGACCGTTTGGGGTCGGAAGATTCCACCTTTAACGTAATTCGCATTTTGTTGTCATCGGTATCTTCAATTTCGAGCTGATAATTCGCGCTGATACCGTCTGAAGAAATGAAATCAGACAGGGCCTTTTCCACCTGACTCATGGAAATGTACGCTCCGCCGACCTTGAAATCCGCTCCCGCACGCCCTTCAAGGGAAAAAACGGGATTCTTGTCCCCGCACCGGCACACCCCATCTTTCCATCTACCCATATCTCCGATTCGGTACCGGATAATCGGCAAAGAACGCCTCGCGAGGTTCGTTACGATAATTTCACCCTTTTCTCCCTTTCCGCACGCCCGGTTTCTTTCAAAATCATAAATATCAATAAATTGGAACGCCGTGGGAAGATGATATTCCGTCGCCGAACAGTAAGGGCACTGATACCCGATCAGCCCGCAATCGGCACTTGTATAAGCAAGCGCATAAATATTTACCCCCTGAAACGCCGTCTTTACATGTTTTTTTATATTGTCGCTCATATGCTCGCCTGCATAAGAAATTATCTTTACAAAACTCACATCAAGGTTCCGCTGCAGAATCTTGTCCGCGAGAAAGACAAAAACAGTGGGCAAACTCATAAGGACCGTTGGTTTAAATTCCAGAATAAAATCAAGAATTCTATCCATATCCGTATTGGCGGAAATGGGCAGATGAACCGCACCGACTTTTTCCAGAACCGTGTGAACCGCGATAAATGAAGGCCAGAGGCTCCCTGCCACAAACAGGTTCGCCACCACATCACGTTCCGTAACGCCGACCAACTTCATGGCTTCCGCCTGAACCGCCCCGAAAGCATTCCATTCATCGTAAGTCAGAATTCCGTACCTTGCGATTCCGCTTGAGCCACCGGTTGAAGTTACAATCATCCTCTCCAGCGGCATTGTCAGCATGGCCCTGGATTTCGGAAAACTATTGTTAAAAAGCTCTGTTCTTGTCAAATACGGGATTTTCAGCCAGTCCTCATAGGTTCGGACATCACCTGTATTTTTATATTTCTCCCGGTAAAAATCCGAATGTTTCCGGGCGTGGCTGAAAACTGAAATCGCCTTTTCAATCCGCTCACTCTCCTTTAGACACTGAAACATAATTACTCCTCAATAATTATCCGGTGTTTTTTGTCCGGAACCTTATCTTTAATCAGCTGCACATCAACCGTAATCAAATGTTCACCTGCCGCTGACTTTAATTCATCATACTTAGCCGCGAACTCATTGGAAAATCCCTTCAAAAAGCCAATCAGCTTTTCCCGGTATCGATCCGAAAGCTCCGGAGCCGTTTCCGATGTATAAACCGTGAACTCGAAAAAATCTATTTTGTTTTTTTCCTGTCTTCTGATTTCAAACAATCCGGCATAAGCGTAAGAACGGCCAAGCTTATCGAGAAAATCCCCGATTTTATTCACATCAAGGTTGGTACCGTAAAACACAATGGCATTTTTCGCGCGGCCATAGACATAGAGCATCTCCTCCGGCAGTTGGCTGAACAGTTCCGGATCAATCCCCAGCCCTTTCAGCGCCTCCCGTCTCAGAAGTCCCGCCCTGTCCCCGGTATTATAGCGAATCAGCGGAATAAACTGATCCCTGCTGACAATCAGTTCCCCTCCGATAATTTCAAGATGGCTTTTACCAGGCATCTCAAAAATCATCGGCGGACTATCCTCGCTGAAAACCCTTCTGCTCAACTCCCGGTTCCGGTTGAAAAACTTTCTCAACCCGATTGTCGCTTTACTTTCAATCCCAAGATCTCCGGCATCGGCCGAACCGTAACCGGTTTTTATCACCACCGCGTTTTCCCGGTCATGGCCGAACTTCTCCGCGACACTTTCCCGATAATTTTCCGAAAAATACTCCCCGATTACCGGGAAAAAAATCTTTCCCTTCAACAGGGACTTCTCATTCTTCAGCAGGGAATGAAGAATATTGATACTGGAAGGATTGCAAAGCCATAAAATTACATCAAATTTTTTTCCGAAAATTTTTGCAATTTCCACTCCTTCCCTTAAATTCATCCCCGGTGTCGCCACCGTAACATTCTCCATCTCCGCCGCAAGACTTCTCATGGTACAGGCCAGTTGCATCCCCCCGATCCACGTTCCAAACGCCAGGGAGACAATAATCAGTGCAGACCGGTTACCGATACCGTAATCCTGAATCAGCAGCTCCCTGACCACATTCAGATATACCCGCTCGTCCACCGCCTCTTTCAGCCAGAAAACCGTCCCGCTTTTGGAAAACCCGCTTGAAGCTCCGATCAGAAAACAGTCTTTCAGCATTCCCTTCCTGTAAAGCTCATGAACCGGATAACTCAGCAGATAGTTTTTCTTGTTTGTAATGGGAATCTCTTCCCATTCCGGGTGCTCCGGAACCCTGTAATGAGACAAAAAATCCTGATATGCCGGAACCGTCTTTCTCACATCCTCAAACAGCAGCTTTGCGTCCATTATCCCCCCCCAATTCCTTTATAAACCAAATTCTTAATGCGCTGACCATCACAATGACACCACTGACAGCCATGAACAGGCGAATCCCGGCCGCATCAACCAGAACCCCTGTAACCCCGTAGCTGAACGGTTGAAGAGACAGCGCAATTGCACTTAAGAATGCCATCACCCGCCCGAGAATCTCGTTCGGCAGAAATTCCTGATACAGAGAAATAAGGTTGATATTTGCAAAATTTATCGAAAATCCAATGAAAAACAAGGACAATAACGTCATGTTAAAATTGTAAATTGTTCCGAAAGAAATAAGAAATGCACCCATCACAAAAAGAGAAACCGTAAGTTTCGCTTTGGGGGTAAAGCCCAGCTTTCCAAAGCTCAAAACCAGAGAGGAAATCAGCATCCCGAAGCCGAATGCGCTCATCATATAACCAATTCCCTTTGCTCCCATCCGATACACCGTTCCGGACAAAATGGGAATCACAATGACAATGGAAGAAAAAAAGAAATTAATGACTGCCGCCTTATCCAGCATTTTATAAGCAATGGGATACTTTTTCAGAAGCTTCACACCGTTCTTCAGGGTTTCGAAAAAACCCTCCCGTTTGGAAGGCACCTCAGGAAGCGCGGTTTTAATGCGGAGAATAAGTGTTCCGGAAAGGATAAAACTGATGGCATTCAAACCGAATGCCACAGAAATTCCAATCACCGAAATCAGTGTCATCCCGATTAACGGGCCGAGAATCATGCTCACATTGGCTGTAATCTGAGAAAGCGCATTTGCCTTTGTCAGAAACTCCTTTTTAACAATCTGCGGCAGAACCGCCATGGCGGTGGGATTGAAAAAAGCACTTGCCACCGACATTACCGCACTGATCAATACAAGGGTTAAAAGGCCCAGCAGATGATAAAAAGCCAATACCGCCAGAATCCCCACCGATACAAACCGGACAAAATCCGCCGCCGCCATAATTATTTTCCGGTTCACCCGATCCGCAAGATTTCCCGCAAACGGAGAAACCAGAATCCCGGGAAGAGAAACTGAAATCATCACAAGCCCCACAACGGCAGGCGATTTGCTGACATTGTATGAAAACCACAAAATCGCAAGGGAATGAATCCCGTCCCCTACCTGAGACACTATCCGGGCCAGCCAGAACGGAAGAAAATATCGGTTTTCCCTGACAATTGGAATCACATCAATGCCTCTCTCATCTTTTCTGAACAGAACTTCAGGATTCTTTTTGCAAACCCCGAATAAGCAATAATCCGCGAGGTATCAATCAATGTATTCATATACTCAAATCGGATTGCGTCCGCACCGTTCAAAAGAGCGGGAGCCAGGCCGACAAAAAAGAACCCCTTCTGCTCCACCAGCCCCACCGCCTTGCTGATTCCGGGGCAATTCACCGTGATATCCAGAAAGATAATATCCGCTTTCGCGATATACCGCAGCTCAAAAACCGCTTCACTGAACTTCTCGGAAAAATCCCGGCCGATTTTAAGAACCGAAATTTTGCCAAACCCCCAGTTGGGATAAAAATTGGAATCAACGCTTGCGGCGCCCTCCGGCTCTCCTTCCGGCCCGAACTGAAACGGAAGATTTATATTTTCATATATTGCCGAAACAATCTCTTCATATTCCCGGGGAACAAAAACTGTCCGTTCTCCCTTCTCCAGTACTTTGACACAGAGCATACAGGTTTCCCGCTGGGCAAGGGGCTGAATTCCCATCTTCCTGAAATTCAGTTCCTTCGGCACCAGGCCGAATGAAATCCCGCAAACCCTGGAACCAAACTTCTCATTGGTTTTCTGTGTCCGGATATGACTCGTCACCGGCTGGGAAAAAACAGCATGAATCCCCTGTTTTACAGCTGCTTTTTCAACCCTGTCCCTCAATCGGATTAAAATACCGAATCCCCGGTAATCCGTGTCCACGGCAGCCTGGCCAAATTCCGCCACACAGGGATTATCGTAAATTTCAAGGGCATAATGGCCGACAATTCTATCGGCCGAAACATCCCGGGCAACAACTGAAATCAACTTCCCGGTTTCATTCAGTCTCTTTATCGTCTCCGGATAATACAAATCATCATTGGGATAACTGTAACCGTATGTTTTATAAATCAGCATCGAAATCTGATGGCAATATTCCGTATTCAGGCGCTCAATTACAATGTTTTCGGAAGAAACCGTCTTCACTCCCGTTGTTTCAAAAGGCAATTCATACTGGGTAATATCTTTCTGCGGCCTTGAAATGAGAATCCGCATCTCCTTGCCGCCCTTTCCGTGGTTCACCCAGTCCAGCCGCGTACAGTTCGCCCGGATAATCGCCAGTTCGGTTTTATCAAACCTGTCCAGCTCTTTTTCACTGCCGAACGGCATGCCTTTATCCGAAAAAGAAATAATAAAATATTTCTCATCGGCACTTGTTCTCACCGTAATCGGAGAATCACTGTCTTCCCTCTTTAACCGGCTCAGATGATGAACAAACGCCTCTTCCGCAATCAATGAAAACCGCGTTTTTTCTTCAAAACCGTATAAATCCGCAGACTCGGAAACAAAAGCCTGAACCGTTCTCAACGCAAGTAAATCCGCCGGTACAATCAACGAAAATGAAGATGCTTTTTGTTCCATCCGACCACCCCTGTAATAGATAACAACTTATCATAAGACATACCTGCAAACAAGCAATTTTACCCGGCTCCATCCCATATGAAAGAGGGGCGGCCCCCGCCGGTTTCGTAAAGATTGTGAGAAAAATGAAAGCAGAACAGCGTTTCTGGATTTGATTGAAAAATTGCTTACTGATACAATTAACATGAAATTTTATGAGATGGGATAAAAATGAAATTCACAACTGTTTTAATCCTTCTTTGCCTGGCCGGACTGCTGAGAGGAAACAACCTGCATGATGCCGCCTGGAGAAATGATTTGAACGACTTAAAACGGAATGCCAGTATTCCGGCATTAAACGCATTGGACAAACAGGGCAGGACAGTACTGGATGTGGCGGTCACAACAGGAAACTTCAAAATGGTGAAGTGGATTTTAAAAAATGGCGGAAACCCGAACTTAAATGACGGAAGCCTTTCTGCACTCTCCCAGGCCTGCATTGACGATCAATTTAAAATAGCCGCCATCCTGCTGAAATACGGAGCCGACCCCAACTTCAAATCATTCCTGCACACAACCCCGGTTGTGGATGCCATTGAGTCGGCAGGAGACGAAAAGTTGGCCCTGCTGCTCATAAACCATGGAGCTGACATAACGGTTCGAACGGATATGGGAGAAACGCTTCTTCACCTTGCAGTCGCGAATAGAATGAACACGCTTGCCCTTTCCCTTCTGAAAAGAAAAGCGGACGTAAATGCCGAAGATAACATCGGGTGGACTGCCCTGTTCGAACCCACGGATTTCAAAACAGCTCTGTTGCTGCTGGAAAACGGAGCGGATCCGAACCATCAATCACACGATGGCTCAACACCGCTGATGTGGGCGGCAACAAGAGGAAATGAAACCATGATCCGCCTACTCTTAAACCACGGAGCAAATCCTGATATTAAAAACCAAAAGGGACAGAGAGCAGTGGACATTGCCGCACAAAAAAAGGAATTTCGTATTGTAGGACTTCTAAATTCCGGAAAAATTCCGGCAAACATGAAAGAGACGGGCAGAATGCTGGAACGGGCCGGAACCACCGCATTGGGGAAATCCTCAACAATCTGTTATCTGGGATTGAAACCGGGTGAACAAATCGGCCTCGCAGCGGAAAAAGGGGACGTCTCCGCATTGAAAGAATTTCTATCGGACAAAAGCCGGATAAACAATGTGTGCTGGAATCACATGACACCGCTGCAAATTGCCAGCATTCACGGACAGGAGAAAACGGTCCGATGGCTGTTACGGAACGGGGCAAATCCGGCCATTCGAATTTCATCTGAAATAGATGTGCCCTTTCTCGAGGGGATGGATGCCCTTGCATTGACACTTTTCAGCCGGGATGAAGACATTGCACAGCTTCTGATTCAGGCAGGCGCGCCTTTGGATAGAAAATATCAGGGCGGAAACCCGCTCATTTCCGGTTTTTGCGCTCAGGGAATGCCAAAAGTGGTAAATGCTCTGATTCAAAGGGGTGCTGACGTAAACCAATCATTACCTGATGGCACCACCCCGCTTATGCTTGCGGCAAAAGGCGGCCATCTCAAAACAGTCCGCTTATTACTTGAAAATGGCGCGAATCCTTTCAAAACCATTCAATCCGGTAGCATGAAGGGGAAAACAGCCATGGATCTCGCCAAAGAATTGGGATACAAAAAAATTGTTGCTCTCCTGTCCGCCACCATGAACCGGTTGCAGCAGGGGAAGTTGAAGCAGCGGGGTTCCTGATTTATCACACCCGGATTATCAGCCCTTCAGGGCAGGTGAACACATTCGGCCGCACAGCACCGCCACTCCGGACTGTTTTAATTGTGTTAGAATTAAGAGTCAGAAGGCTCAACGAATCATAACCGGCAAATATCCGGTTTTTCCGAAAAGCCCATACAAAGGAGCTCCCTTATGAAGTCAAGAACAACAATGTTTGCTTTTTTATTTCTAATCTTCATTCTCTTTATGCTTTTTTCCCTTTTTGCGGGATATTACGGAGATTGGCTCTGGTTCCGAAACATGGAATTCGGCAGGGTCTTTACAACGATTCTATGGGCAAAATTTCTTTCTTTCCTTCTTTTCTCCGTTATTTTTGCCGTTTTTGCATGGATCAACCTTGCCATTGCCAGGAACAAAGGGCGCCACACCCGGAAACTGAAAATCATTTCCCCCGAAGACCCGGTTACACTTTCAGACATCGCTTTCAGCAATAAATACGCGCGGTTTTCGTGGACGGCAATTGTTCTGTTTTTTGCATTTATTATGGGGTCCCACGCATCTCAGTCATGGGAAATCTTTCTAAAATTCCTCCACAGCTCCAAATTCGGAATCGTTGACCCCATTTTCTCAAAAGACGCCGGATTTTATGTATTCCGTCTACCGTTTTACAATTTCATCCAGGGCTGGTATTTGTCCTCTATCCTCATTGTTTCAATTGGTGTAATGATCTCCTATTTCATGGATCAGTCCATTGAAATCAGAGAAAACCGCTTTGCTGTCAATAAAAAAGTCTATTCCCATCTTGCGATTCTATGCGGTTTGTTTTTGCTGGGCATTGCCCTGGTATTCCGGCTGAGGCTTTACGGCCTGCTGTATTCGGGATCCGGTGCGGCATTCGGGGCATCCTATGCCGACGTCCACGCACAAATTCCCGCAGACTGGACAATGTTCATTGCCTCTCTGGCAATCGCCATAATGTTCTTCCTGATGCCTCTTTTCAATAAATGGAAGCCGTTTTTTTATCCCGTTGTCATTTACCTGATTCTCCTTGTCGGGTTTTCGTGGATTTATCCCACCTTAATCGAACAATTTGAGGTAAAACCCTCCGAATTGACAAAAGAAGCCCCCTATATTGCCAACAGCATAAAATACACCCGTCTCGCATTCGGGCTGGATAAAATCAAAGAAGAACCTTTCCGGGCGGATCAGAGTGTCAGCTACAATGACATTAAAGTCAATCAGGCCACAATCCACAATGTAAGGCTCTGGGATACCCGCCCGTTAATCGAAACATACAGGCAGCTGCAGGAAATCCGTCTGTATTACAATTTCAAGAACGTGGATATTGACCGCTACCACTTTAACGGAAATTATACCGAAGTCGCCCTGGCGGCACGGGAATTGCCTGCATCTCAGCTTCCCGAACGGGCGAATACCTGGCTCAACGTCCACATGAAATTCACACACGGATACGGCCTGGTTATGAGTCCGGTAAATGAAATCACAAAAGACGGAATGCCGAATTTCATTGTGAAAGACATCCCCCCCAGTTCAACAGTGTTATCAATCAAACATCCGGAAATCTATTACGGTGAACAAACCGGCCAGTATGTTATCGTAAATTCCAAAACCAAGGAATTCGACTTTCCCAAAGGAAACCGGAACATCTACACTTCTTACCGGGGAAAAGGCGGAGTGCGAATTTCCGGGCTCTTCAGAAAACTCATCTATACCTGGAACTTTTCCGACATCAAAATTCTGTTGACAAACTATATAACCGACAAAAGCCGTATTATGTTCAACCGGAATATCTCCGTTCGCGACAAGAAAATCGCACCGTTCCTCATGTACGACTCCGACCCCTATCTTGTGGCGGGAAATGATGGAAAACTCTACTGGATCCATGATGCCTATACCACATCAAACATGTTTCCGTATTCACAACCTGTTTCTCAATCCCTGAATAACCGGGGAATCAACTACATCCGTAATTCCGTCAAGGTTGTGATAGACGCATACAACGGTGATGTTTCCTACTACGTGATAAACCCGGAAGATCCGTTAATCCGGACCTACGAAAAAATATTCCCGGGCTTATTCAAACCGATTGGCCAAATGCCCGCATTCCTGAAAACACATATCCGCTATCCCATGGACCTCTTTCTGATCCAGGGAAAGATGTACAACACATTTCACATGACAAACCCTCAGGTTTTCTACAATCAGGAAGATTTGTGGAGCCTGCCGACGGAAGTGTACGACCGGAGCGAACAGCCGATGCTGCCGTATTACATCATCATGAGGCTTCCGAATACCAAATCGGAAGAATTCATTCTGATGCTTCCGTTTACGCCGTCCAAAAAGAACAATATGGTAGCCTGGCTGTGCGCCAGGTGCGACGGGAAAAACTATGGCCAACTGCTGGAATACCGGTTGTCAAAAGAAAAATTGATCTACGGGCCCCTGCAGATTGATGCACGGATCAACCAGAAACCGGAGATCTCTTCCAAACTCACGCTCTGGGGCCAGATGGGCTCAAGTGTCATCCGCGGAAATCTGCTGGTCATTCCCATTGAACACTCATTCCTCTACGTTGAACCGGTCTATCTGCAGTCCGAGCAAAGCAAAATGCCGGAATTAAAACGGGTGATTGTGGCACTGGGAGAACAACTCCATATGCGTGACAATCTCGACGATACGCTCCGCGCCATTTTCTCAATCACTGCCGTTTCACAGGCACAAACAGAAAAGGCACTCACCGGAACCAAAACAACAGCCGGTACCCTGCCGAACATGGCACAGCAGGCACTGAAACACTACAACAAAGCCCTTGACTGCCTGAAAAAAGCCGATTGGCCGGGTTATGGCCGGGAATTGAAAAAAGGCCGGGAATTGAAAAAACTGAAGACAATTCTGCACAATATGGCCGGAAAACAATAGACGCAGCTGTCGTTGTTCCCTCTGACAGCAGGCCGGCAGCGGCATTTTGAAGTTGAACTTGATAACAAAAAAGGTATAATAAAGCCAGAGTCGACAAAAAAATCTCATCCGTCGGATGGGAAGACCGGGCAGAAAAGGGTTTTCTGCACATACAGCAGACTGGCTGTATTTCCGGGCGTATCTGTAATGTCGCTGTAATTTGGGGAGGAAAAATGAAAATGAGAAAGGTTTTCAGTTACATTGTGCTGACTATTGTAGTTCTTGCTTTTACTGTGTCCTGCGGCCTCGTGAATAAAATGGCTGAACCGGCCAACAAATTTTTTCTGCTGGTGGGAAATGGAAATCTGCAGGCCGCATATAAATCAACTGCAGGGATTTTCAAGAAGAATGCCAGCTTCCAACAGTTTAAAACTTTCATGAAAGCCAACGGGCTGACCGAATACAAATCAGCCAATTGGACTTCCGTCTCATTTGAAAACCAGACCGGCGAAATTAAAGGAGCGGTCACACTGAAAGACGGAACCACTGTTCCCATGAACCTTTCCCTTGTGAAAGAAGGAGAAATCTGGCGTATCAGCAACATCTCACTTACCGGCGGAGGTATAAGTACAACATCCCCGGAAGAAGAACCCAAAGCAGAGAAAACCATCCCGCCCCTCGCGGAATTAAACCGGATGGCACAAAATTCCGTCGTTCTTCTGGGAACTGCGATAAATACCGATAATTACAATCCTTTTTACAAACAAATTTCAAAAATCTGGCAAAGCCAGATAACAGTGGAGAAATTCCACAAGATTTTTAACACATTTAAGGAAAAAGGATATGACCTGACCCTCGCAAAAGGAAGCACACCGGTATTTGACGAAGCACCTGCCTTTGATAAAAACGGTTTGCTCCACCTGAACGGCGAATTCCCGACCAAACCATATTCAATTCAATTCAAACTGACCTATCACTATGAATATCCCCAATGGAAATTGTTCGGAATCAATGTAAACGCAAGATAAACCCAAAAACTCCGGGTGAGCGCAGCCGCTGCCGTTAAATAGTTTTAAGGCGGAAATAAAATCTTTACTTGACAGTAATGTTTATAACGCGCAATAATCACCATTGAGTCTATTTCACGGGAGGAATTATGAACAAGCCATTCGCTCTTCTGATTGTCACCGCCTTTCTGGCGCTGTCCGTCCCTGCATTTGCAGCTGGCGGCAAAACGCTGTACAAATCCTGTTCCGCCTGCCACGGAAAAGACGGACGGAAAAAAGCACTCCGCGTCAGCCCGCCGCTGAAAGGCCAGAAAGCAGATGAACTGTTCAAAAAAATGAAGGGATACCAGGACGGCACATACGGTGGAAAGAAAAAAGTTATCATGAAACGCAACGTGGCAAAACTCTCGGACGAAGAGTTGCAGGCCCTTGCCGAATACATCTCCACCCTGTGAAAAACAACTACAATAAAAAGTTGTCACTGCTGTAATGCCACGATATAACATACAGGAATGAATAGAGACGGGAATATTATTAAGAATTTTCCCGTCTCTGTTTCATCCGAAGATCATACTGTTGTTGATATTACTTCCAGTGCTTTTTTCATTAGCAGTCGTGAATACTTAGCTCCCCGGTGCTGATCCGGACACTCATTTCCACCGGGGAGACGAAGATTCGCCCGTCTCCCCGAAGCCCGGTATGAGCAGCGGTTTTGATTACATTCAGCAATGTTTCTGTCAATTTATCTTCACAGACAATTTCCAGGCGCACGTGGGGCGTAAAATCAAATACTTTCTCTACTTCCCGCAACAAAAGGCGCCCGAAACCCCGGCCGTCGGTAACGGAAACACCGGTCATGCCTTCAATTTTGTGCAGGGCAAGAGTCACCGGCTGCAGTTTGTGCGGTTTGATAAATGCCACAATTCGTTTCATATCTCCCCCTCCCGAAGTTCTGCCGGAATACTCCGGTAGCTTGTAAACCATTTGTACAGGGCCGGTATAACCAGCAGCGTCAATATGGTGGATGTAACCAGCCCCCCGATTACGACAGTGGCCAGCGGACGCTGCACTTCACTCCCTGTGCCGGTGGAAAGTAAAAGTGGAATCAGACCAAGGGCCGTGGTCATGGCTGTCATAAGTACCGGACGCAGCCTGAGCTCCGCACCGGTTATGCACGCCTCTTTCATTGAAACGCCGTCCCGGATCAGTTGATTCAGATAGGTGACCAGCACCATTCCGTTTTCCAGCGCGATTCCGAACAGGGCGATAAATCCGGCGGGAACAGACAGGTTCTGTCCGGTCATCCACAGTGCCACGATTCCTCCCACCAGTGCCAGCGGTATGTTCAGAATAATCAGCAGGGCGTTTTTGATTGAGCCGAAGCTGCCAAACAGCAGCATGAACACGATGAGCAGCGTGATGGGCACCACCAGTGCGAGGCGTTTGTTGGCTTCCTGCTGAAGGCGGAACTGGCCGCCCCAGGTAACGAGATAACCGGGCGGCAGGGAGATTTTTGCATCGATGGCCGCCTGTGCTTCTTCCACGAAGGAGCCGATGTCCCGGCCCACCACGTTGCACTGGATGGTGATGAAGCGCTGGTTATTCTCCCGGGTGATCTGCCGGGGACCGACCACTTCCCCAATTTTTGCCAGCTGCGACAGAGGGACACGTTTCCCGTCCGGGGTGTGAATCAGGATATTGGCAATCTCTCCCGCTGTCTGCCTCCGCTTGGCAGGGTATCTGACAAGAATGTCAAAGCGTCGGATCCCTTCAAATATCTGGCCTGCGGTCTCACCGCCCACTGCGGCCCGGATAACATCCTGTACCGTACTCATGTTCAGCCCGTAACGGGCAATAGCCTCCCGGTCGGGTCGAATCAGCAGTTGGGGGCTGCCGCTCACCTGGTCCACCTGCACGTCTTCGGCGCCCCGGGTCTTCCGAAGGACAACGGCAATTTTGTCCGCCTGGCTTTTCAGCGTGCCGAGGTCATCCCCGAACAGTTTCACCGCCAATTCCGCACGAACCCCTTCCAGCAGTTCATCCACTGTCATTTCAATGGGCTGAGTCAAGTTGACCAGAACGCCGGGGACATCGCCAAGGGATTCCCGGATGACGGCTTCAATTGCGTCCTGGCCGCCTTTCACCCGCCATTTCGACTTTGGTTTCAACAGGACATAGATTTCCGCCGAGTTGATAGGGTCTGAGTGCGCCCCCACCTCACCCCGACCGATCCGGGTGACAGTTTCCCGTACTTCGGGTATCGCCATGAGACGGCGCTCCACAATCAGTGCGGTTTTTTTACTCTCTTTCAGAGAGATGGACGGTGCCATGGTCAACCGGACAATGACGGTGCCTTCCCGCAGTTTCGGTGTAAATTCAGAACCGAGGAAGGGGAAAATCAGCGCACCGATGGCAAGAAAAATGATTCCCAGTACCACAGCCATTTTCCGGCGCTCCACAAAAAAGCTAAGCAGCGGCCGGTAGATCACCAGCAATTTCTGCACCAGCCAGGACTCACCGCCTTTCTTCTGCTCACCGTCCTTCTTTTTTTTGCGTTTCATCAGCAGGCTTCCGAATACCGGGGCGCCGAATACCGCAAAGAGCAGGGAGCCCAGCATGGCAAGTGCCACAGTGTGGGCCAGGGGACGGAAGGTCTTTCCCTCAACGCCCTGGAGCGTAAACAGCGGCAGGAACACAATGATAATAATCAGAATAGCAAACAGTATCGGTCGGGCCACTTCCACGCAGGCCCGGCCGATTACGTGGAGCATGGGTTCATCCGGGTCGGCATTTTTCAGGAGACGGTCCATGTTCTCTACCATGACAATGGTACCGTCCACCAACATCCCGATGGCAATGGCCAGTCCACCGAGGGACATGAGATTGGCGGAGATTCCGAAATAACGCATGGCAATCATGGCAAACAGTACTGAGAATGGGATGGCCAGTGCCACCACAAGACTGGGCCGGAAACCGCCCATGAAAAGCAGTAACACCAACACAACGAGAATGATGCCCTGAATCAGCGCGCTGGTAACTGTTCGAACCGAAGATTCAACAATGTCCTTCTGCTGATAGTAGGGAACAATTCGAACCCCTTCCGGTAAAATCCGGTTGATTTCAACAATCTTTTTTTCCACGGCCCCGATTACCGATGAGGCATTGGTTCCGTATAGCTTGACCACCATCCCGGCAACGATTTCACCCTGTCCGTTCCGTGTCTGGAGCCCCATCCGGATGCCACCACCGATCCGCACATCGGCAATGTCCCGCAGGTACACCGGCCGGCCGTCTACGGATTTCATTACCATATCGTTGAGGTCATCAATGCCCGACGCAAGGCCCACGGACCGCACCAC